>DASRUI010000149.1:0-4678 GCA_035655515.1 Thermodesulfobacteriota bacterium | reverse complement strand
TTAAAAAGCGTTTATTATCTACTGCGGAAAGGCCGGAATATCCTTTTTTATGTTAGAGATTGATTACTCGATAACCTACCAGATAGCAGCCTTCTTCGTGCTTCTCTTTGCTTTGAACAGATTTCTCTACAAGCCCGTTTTTGCCATGCTGGAGGAGAGGAAAAGACTTACCGAAGGCACTGTCAAGAGCGCTTCTTCCATGGAAGAGGAGGCAAGGCAGGGTCTTGTTGAATACGAAAAACGCCTTAAGGAGGCCGCTAAGGCGGCACAGGAAGAAAGCGGCGTTTTAAGGGACAAGGCATTAATGAAAGAGGCCGAGATAATGGAGGCCGCGAGAGAAGAGGCTCAGGAAGAGCTCCAAAAGATGAGACTCGAGATAGCGTCGGACAAGGTTAGCGCCGTTAAAGACCTTAAGCAAGAGGCAAAGGGTTTTTCCAAGTCCATAGCCGAGAAAATCCTCGAAAGAAGCGTCGCCGCGATAGCCCTCGCTATCGTGTTTTTGCCGTCCGACGTATTCGCCGAAGGCGTGGCCGAAGAAAACCCCTATGGCATGTACTGGAAGATATTCAATTTCATTCTCCTCGCGATAGGCATTGTGGTGGCATGGAAAAAGTGGATAAGCGTTTCCCTTGACGCGCGTTCCGTCGGGATAAAAAAGGCCATGGAAGACGCCGCCGGGGCAAAGGCCGAGGCGGAGGCAAGGCTCGCGGAGTATAAAGAAAAACTCGCCCTTCTCGAAAGCAAGCTCTCCGAGATAAAGGACAAGATAATGGCCGAGGCCGAGGCCGACAGGGAGAGGATATTCAAGGAGGCTGACGGGAGCGTAAGGAAATTAAAAGAGCAGGCCAGGCTTTTTGCCGAGCAGGAGGTCAAGCAGGCCAAGATAGAGATACGCAACGAGGTCGCCGTGATTGCCGTTGAAATGGCAAGGGAGATATTAAGCAGGGAACTCAAGGCCGAGGATCAGGAAAGAATTTTGAAAGGCTATACCGAAAGGCTCCGGGTTAATTAGATGCGCAAGGCCGCTATCGCGAAGAGATACGCTTCCGCCCTCATAGCCATAGGCAAAGTTGACTTGTTCCACGAGAAGTACAGGAGCGAGCTCGCGAAGGTCGCCGCGGTATTCGCCGCGGAACCGACCCTTTATAAGGCGCTCTTGAATCCGATGCACAAGCTTGAGACGAGGCTTGAGCTTTTAGGCAAGGTGTGCGAGGCCGCAGGCGCGACCGAGACGGTTAAAAGGTTCATGGAGATACTTGTCGAGAAAAGAGGCATAAGGCTCTTACACGACATAGACGCCGCGTATTCAAAGATGCAGGACGAGCTTTCGGGAAGGCTTCGGGTGGAGGTGCAGGCTCCGGCGCCCATTACGGACGCGATACTTGGTTCCATAAAGGATAAGATAGCGGCAGAGACCAAAAAGGAAGCAATCGTGTCTTTTTCCGCGAGGCCGGAACTTATAGGCGGCATGGTCATAAAGATAGGCAACACGATACTTGACGGAAGCGTCAAGACCCAGCTCGAAAAGGCCAAGGAAAAATTACTGGAAGGAGCGTTTTGATTATGATTAAGGCGGCCGAAATAAGCGAACTTCTCAAAAGCCGTATAAAGGGTTTCGAGAAAGAGATAAACATAGAAGAGATCGGCACGGTCATATCGGTCGGCGACGGAATAGCGAGGGTTTACGGGCTTGAGAAGGTAATGGCCGGAGAGCTCGTGGAATTTCCCGGCTCCATATACGGCATGGTTCTTAACCTCGAAGAAGATAACGTCGGAGTCGTGATATTCGGCGCCGATTATATGATAAAAGAAGGCGACGTCGTAAAGAGGACCGGAAGGATAGTCGAGATACCGGTCGGCGAAGGGCTTTTGGGAAGGGTCGTCAACGCCCTCGGCCAGCCGATAGACGAGAGGGGCCCGATAGATTCAAAGGAAATGAGAAGGGTCGAACTGAAGGCCCCGGGAATCGTCGCGAGAAAGCCGGTTAAGGAGTCACTCCAGACAGGCATCAAGGCCATAGACGCCATGATACCCATCGGAAGGGGACAGAGGGAGCTTATAATAGGAGACCGCCAGACCGGCAAAACGGCGGTAGCCATAGACACAATCATAAACCAGAAGGGGCAGGGGGTTGCCTGCATATACGTCGCCATAGGGCAGAAGCAGTCCACCGTCGCCCTCATAGTCGAAAAACTCCGCGAGTACGGCGCCCTCGATTATACCGTCGTGGTCGCGGCCACGGCGTCAACTCCGTCGCCTCTTCAGTTTATAGCGCCTTACACCGGCTGCACCATAGGCGAGTACTTCAGGGATAACGGAAAGCACGCGCTCGTCGTGTACGACGACCTTTCCAAGCACGCAGTGGCTTACAGGCAGTTGTCGCTTCTTCTCCGGCGCCCTCCCGGAAGGGAAGCGTATCCCGGAGACGTGTTCTATCTCCATTCAAGGCTTCTCGAGAGGGCCGCCAAGTTAAGCGACGCCCTCGGCGGCGGCTCTCTTACGGCGCTCCCGATAATAGAAACTCAGGCCGGAGACGTCTCGGCGTACGTTCCGACCAACGTCATATCCATTACCGACGGACAGATATATCTCGAGTCCGACCTTTTCTATTCGGGCGTCAGGCCCGCCATAAACGTCGGTCTTTCGGTGTCCCGCGTGGGAGGAAGCGCGCAGATAAAGGCCATGAAGCAGATAGCCGGAACATTAAGGCTTGACCTCGCGCAGTACAGGGAACTCGCGGCGTTCGCGCAGTTCGGGAGCGACCTGGACCCGGCCACGCAGAGGCAGTTGGCGAGGGGCGGACGCCTCGTCGAGATTTTGAAGCAGGGGCAGTACAAGCCTTTGTCCGTTGAAAAGCAGGTGCTTATCATATACGCGGCGACGAACGGCTACATTGACGCTTATCCTATCGGCGCGCTCAGGAAATACGAGGACGAACTCGATGCGTTCCTTGAAACGAGGCGGCCCGAGGTGTTGAAGGAACTTGCCGAGAAAAAAGCCCTTGACGACGATATGAAGAAGAAACTCAATGCCGCCCTTGACGAGTTCAAAGAACTCTTCGTCGCGGAGGAGAAATAACGGAGCCTCATGGCGATTATCAATGACAAAAAGTTTTACGTAGGGCAGACCTTTAGGTCTGCGTTTTTTGCGCAAGGCTTTAAGCCGCAGGGCTAAAGCCCTGCCCTACATTTAAAAAAGAACTATCGGAGTCCGATGGCAACGCTTAGCGACATAAAACGCAGGATAAAGAGCGTAAAAAACACGCGGCAGATAACCAAGGCCATGAAGATGGTTTCCGCCGCCAAACTCCGCCGCGCGCACGAAGAGATGCTTGCCGCGAGGCCGTATGCGGAGAAGATAAAATCCCTTGCCGTTTCTCTGGCCTCCAAGGTTGCGCCCGGAAGCCACCCGCTTCTTTCAAAGGGCTCCGGCGAGGGGAAAATAGAGTTGATACTCGTGGCGTCCGACAGAGGGCTTTGCGGAGGCTTCAACGGGCAACTCATAAGGACCGCCGAGAGGTTCGTGCGCGAACACCCGGAGCAAAATGTCAGTTTGAACCTCATAGGGCGCCGCGCCACGGAGTATTTCAAAAACCGCGCTCATCCCGTCGTAAAGACAAGACCTTTCGGCAACGCAAGGCCGACATACGCCACGGCCGTCGAGATAGCGGGGGACTTCGTAAAGGGATATACGGAGGGGCGCTCCTCCGAGGTGTATCTTATGTATAGTGAATTCAAATCCATTCTCACGCAAAGGCCCGTGGTGCAGAAACTCCTTCCCGTGAGCGCGCCTTCGGTCGAGACGAAGGAAGAACCGGCCGAGTGCATATTCGAGCCCTCGAAAGAGGGCGTGCTTTCGAGCCTTTTGCCGAAATATATAGAAGTACAGATATTCATGGGGCTTTTGGAATCTTCCGCGAGCGAGTACGGCGCAAGGATGGCGGCCATGGATTCGGCCTCGAAGAACGCCTCCGAGATGATAAGCGGCCTTACGCTCCAGTACAACAGGGTGCGCCAGGCGGCGATAACCAAGGAATTGATGGAGATTATAGGCGGCGCCGAGGCCTTAAAATAATACGGTTGCCGGAAAAAACAAAATAACCGGTAACGGATAACAAGAGACGGAGGTTCGAGATGGCAGATGAAAACATTGGGAAGATAACGCAGGTCATAGGGCCTGTTCTCGATATCGAGTTCCAGCCCGGGAAACTCCCGCCGATTTATAATGCCATAAGAGTGACTAACCCGAGCTTGAACGACACGGAATGGAACCTCGTGGTCGAGGTCGTCCAGCACATAGGCGAAAACACGGTTCGGTGCATTGCCATGGACGCGACCGAAGGTCTCGTAAGGGGAACGGTTGCCGTGGATACCGGCGACGGCATATTGGTTCCTGTCGGCAAGGGCGTCCTCGGACGCATCCTTAACGTCATAGGTGAGCCTGTTGACGAAGGAGGTCCGGTAAAGAGTGAAAAGCGCTATCCCATACACCGTCCGTCCCCGACCTTCAAAGACCAGTCAACCAAGATGGAGGTTTTTGAGACCGGTATCAAGGTCGTTGACCTCTTGACCCCTTACCTCAAGGGAGGGAAGATAGGGCTTTTCGGGGGCGCCGGAGTCGGCAAGACGGTTCTCATCATGGAACTCATCAATAACGTCGCCATGCAGCACGGCGGATA
>DASRUI010000148.1:0-11126 GCA_035655515.1 Thermodesulfobacteriota bacterium | reverse complement strand
ATGGATATTGTAAACAATCAGGCTTCGGACAAGCCGATAGATTTTTCCGCTTTCATACTTTCTCTTTCCACTACCGCCTTGCTTCAGCTCGGCGTCATAGAAAACCCGTACACGAAGAAGAGAGAAAAAGACGTCGCCATGGCCAAGGGCACCATAGACGTGCTCGGCTTGATTAAGGAGAAAACCAAAGGCAATCTCACCAAAGAAGAGGATGCCCTTTTGGAAGGCATACTCGCGGAGTTGAGGATGACGTATTATAAAATGAACGTTGAACAAGGAGCGAAGACCAATGAAAAATCGTAAGTTCGGAATCGGAACGCTCGTTTTGGCCGCAGCGGCGGCCATGTTCGCGGGGATTATGACGACGGCCTCGTTTGATTTTACGCGGACGTCCGAAGCCCAAAACTTTTGGAAGGAACCGTCTCAAAAGGAGGACGTCGCGCTCTCGCCGAGGTCTTTTGTCGAGCTTTCCAAAAAACTCGCGCCTTCGGTCGTTAATATCTCGACGACTCAGGTAACGAGGCAAAGGCCTTTAATGCCTTTTCCCGAATTCAAGACGCCTTTTGACGAGTTTTTCGGGGACGAATTCAGGAAACCCTTCGGCGACGGCCATGAGTTCAAGAGACAGAGCCTCGGCTCCGGCTTCGTGATAAACAAGGAAGGCTACATACTTACGAATAACCACGTAATAGAGAACGCGACCGAGATCCTCGTCACGCTTTCGGGCAAGGATAAATTGGAATACACGGCCAAGGTCATAGGACGCGACTCCCAGCTGGACGTCGCGTTAATCAAGATAGAGACCGATGAGGAACTTCCGGTGGCGGCATTGGGCGATTCGGATAAGTTAGAGATAGGCGAGTGGGTGGTGGCCATAGGCAATCCCTTCGGCTTGGGCGGCAGCGTGACGGCCGGCATAGTAAGCCAGAAGGGAAGGGTCATTGGCGCGGGGCCTTACGATAACTTCATACAGACCGACGCCTCGATAAACCCCGGGAATAGCGGCGGCCCGCTCTTTAACCTAAGAGGCGAGGTTGTCGGCGTAAACACCGCGGTAGTAGCCGGCGGCCAGGGCATAGGCTTCGCCACCCCGATAAACATGGTAAAGGAAGTGGCGTTGCAGCTTAAGGAAAAGGGCGCGGCCACGAGGGGCTGGATAGGAGTCACCATACAGGAAGTGACCCCTGATATAGCGTCGTCCTTCGGGCTTAAAGAACCCATGGGCGCGCTCGTTTCGTCGGTCGTGGCCGGAGACCCGGCCTCCGAGGGCGGCATAAAGGCCGGAGACGTGATAGTCGAGTTCAACGGCAAGCGCATAGAGGAGATGAACGACCTTCCGAGGACGGTAGCCGCGACGTCTCCCGGAAAGAAGGTTTCGGTAAAGGTGGTGCGCGACGGAAGAGAGACGGAACTTTATCTTACGCTCAAGAAGAAAAGCGACGGCCCGGAAGAGGAATTGGCAGGCAAGGATTCGGAAAAGGGCAAAGGCGGCGAGGTGGAGGCGGGGCTCGGAATCTTCGCCGCGGACATAACTCCCGAACTCGTCAAGAGATTTGACATAAAGGACGCCTCCGGTGTTTTCGTCAATAACGTAAAAGACAACAGCCCGGCCTCTGACATCGGGCTTAGGCGCTGGGACATAATAAAAGAAGTCAACAGGACGCCGGTAAAGAACGTAAAGGAATTCAAGAAGCAGATGGAGGCCGCCATGAAGAAAAAAGTGGCGCTTCTCTTCGTGAAGCGCGGGGATAACGTCTTTTACGCCGCCATAAAGGTAAAAGAAGCCAAACCGGAAAAGGTGGATTAGGTGGCCTCTTACATAGTCGCCTTAACGGGCGCGAGCGGCGCCGCTTACGGATTAAGGCTCATATCGGAATTTCTCACGAGGGGAGACGACGTCGAATTCGTCGTTTCCCCGAACGGTTTTTTATTGCTTAAAGAGGAAGTCTCGCTCGACTGCGAAGGCAAAGACATCTCCCGTGTCGTCATCGAATATCTTAAAAAAAGAGGCGCGAAGTTACTCAAGGGAACTCTCAAATACACGCCTTCAGCCGAGGTATGGTCGCCTCTGGCGAGCGGCTCTTCGATGCCAAAGACGATGATAGTCTGCCCGTGCTCCATGGGCACTCTCGCGAGGATAGCCTCCGGCGCGTCCGGCAACCTCATAGAGAGGGCCGCGGACTGCGTCATGAAAGAGGGCGGAAGGCTCGTCCTCGTGCCGCGCGAAACGCCTCTTAACGCGATACATCTCGAGAATATGCTGAAGCTCGCGAGGCTCGGCGTTGCCGTCTTGCCGGCCATGCCGGCCTTTTATCACAAACCGAAGACCATCGAAGACATGGTGGATTTCGTCGTCGGAAAGATCCTCGATTCGCTCGGAATCGAAAACGACCTTTATAAAAGGTGGAAGGGCTCCGGCGGCCATGCTTGACGTAAAGTTTCTTCGGGATAATCTCGAAGCAGTCGAGGCGCGCCTCGCGACGCGCGGCAAAGGCGTTGACCTTTCTTCTTTCAAGGCTCTCGACGAAAAGAGAAGGGCGCTCATAAAAGAGACAGAGGCCCTTAAGGAGAAAAAAAATAAGGTCTCGGAAGAGGTCAGTTGCCTTAAAAAGGAAGGCAAGGACGCGCAGGCGATAATCTCGGAGATGCAGGACGTGTCTTTGAGGATAAAAACCCTCGACAAGGAAGTCGCCTGTGCTGACGAGGAACTCAAAAAACTTCTCCTCGGAACCCCGAACCTGCCTCATGAGTCGGTGCCTGCGGGGAAAAACGAAAACGACAATGCGGTTGTTCGCGTTATCGGAGAAAAACCATCTTTTTCCTTTAAGCCGAAGGAGCATATCGACATAGCCGAGTCCTTGGGCATAGTTGATTTTGAAAGGGCCGGGAAACTGGCCGGAGCGAGATTTTCCCTGATGAAAGGCGCGGGCGCGCTCCTTGAGCGGGCCCTCATAAATTTTATGCTCGATTTGCACACGACCCGTCACGGCTATACCGAGGTATTGCCGCCCTTCATGGTTAAGAGCGATTGTTTCGTGGGCACGGGCCAGTTGCCTAAGTTTGAGGAGGATATTTTTAAAATCGAGGGATGGGATCATTATCTCATTCCGACCGCCGAGGTTCCGGTAACTAACATTCACAGGCAAGAGATACTTTCCGAAGGAGAGATGCCGATTCGTTACGCGGCCTATACGCCGTGTTTCAGGAAAGAGGCGGGTTCGTACGGAAAAGACGTGAAAGGCCTTATACGCCAGCATCAGTTCAACAAGGTCGAGCTTGTCAAGTTTACTACCCCTGAGTCGAGCTACGTCGAGCTCGAAAAACTCACGCTCGACGCCGAGGAGGTCTTAAAAAGACTCGGCCTTCATTACAGGGTCGTTTTGCTTTGCACGGGTGATACGGGATTTTCGTCGGCAAAGACCTATGACATAGAGGTCTGGCTTCCGGCACAGGATAAATACAGGGAAATATCGTCTTGCTCGAATTTCGAGGACTTTCAGGCGAGAAGGGCGGAGATAAAATATAAACCAACCGGCGGCGGCAAACCGCGCTTCGTTCACACGCTTAACGGAAGCGGATTGGCCGTCGGAAGGACTATCGTTGCCATACTCGAAAACTTCCAGCAAGAAGACGGAAGCGTCGTTATTCCGCCTTGCCTTCGGCCTTATATGGGCGGGCTTGAAAAGGTAGAGAAAAAAGGTTAAAGTCGAAATTGTTTCGCTGTCATTGCGATTGATTGGAGGGTTAGCCTAATCGGTAAGGCACCGGTCTTGAAAACCGGCAGGCGAAAGCCTATGAGGGTTCGAGTCCCTTGCCCTCCGCCAGATTTGTGAAAATTTCTTTAAGTAAATCAAGCGGTCAGATTTTTATAAGTCCAAAAAAATCCGTCCCCAAATCGTCCCCAGAGGGTATCGGGGATCCTAATTGAAAATGGATGAGGGCTGAGAAAATCTGTCTCGCTTTTTGTCTATTGTCAAAATAAGAAGGTTGAGAAAATGAAAAATCAGTATTTTGCCGACGTTAACGATTATCGTAAATACGGGCTTCTGAGGTTGCTTTCTAATAAAGGGAGTCTTCCTATAGCCATCTGTTGGATGCTAACAAGAGATGACGGTAGGAATGACGGAAATAACGAAAGATATGTAAAAGATGAAGACATATGGAGGCATTACGATCCGGATCTTTTTGATATCTTAAAAGATGTTATTATTGAGAAAAGGAAGGAAACGCCAAAAGATGTTAAAGTAGCCAAGAAGCGGAAAATTGTTCCGGGGGCCTTGTATTATGACCCACCTATCACAGGCTGGCGCATTTACTTGACTGACAATAGTGAGAAGCGCGAAAAGTATTTTGATGAATTCTTTAAACTTGCCAAGCCATGCAAACTAATCTTTTTTGACCCGGACAATGGATTAGAAGTACAGTCAGTGAAGTATGGCCGGAGGGGGTCTTCAAAATATCTCTATTGGCGTGAGTTAGAATGTGCCGTCGAGGCAGGGCATTCGGTTTTGCTATATCAGCACTTTCCACGTGAGAAAAGGGTTAATTTTATCGTCCGTAAAGCTAAAGAACTCCTCAAAAGGACTGGTAAAAAAAAGGTATACTCATTCCGTACCGCTCATGTAGTATTTTTTTTAGTACCCCAAAACGAGCGCATCGATTTCTTTAACCGAGGAATTCAGTCGGTCGATTCAAAATGGAATGATCAAATAGAAATGAAAAAACATACACCTGAATGACGGGACAGCCCTGAATGTGGGCCGTGCCATCGTTTTATCGGAACAATCGACTAATATATTGGTGGGTGGAGACTACCTACAAGGCCACAGGGATCGAAAGGGTACCAAACAACTATAATATAGAGAACGAATGTTGCTCATCGCTGATGAACCAGGGCGTTAGATGAAAAGGAGAGTATAGAAATGCCCGATAGACGTGACATGGCCATCGATTTGATGAAACAGCAAAGATTTGCCGAAGCGCTACCCATATTAGTGTGTTTGACGGAGAGTAACCCAAATGACTGGTCACTTTATTATATGGCGGGGCAATGTTGTAGGTTTATAAATGATATTCCTAAGGCATTGACTTTGTTAAATAAGGCGGCTATTCTGAACCCAAATGAAGCTCAAGTTTTCCTCGCACTTGGGATAGCACACCAACTTGCCGAGCAATACGATTTGGCAATCAAAGCACTAAAACAGGCTGTAAAGATAGAACCTACTCTTTGGACAACTTATAATAGTATTGGCCTGACATATCGAAAGCTCGGTGAATTTCGTCAGGCGCTTGAATACTATTCTAAAGCTTCCGAATGCCTTGTTGAAAATATTATAAAAGAACTTCTTAAAGATCGAGAGAAATTTTACCGAGAAGAAATCATTGAAGGTAAGAAAATATTGGTTTTACTACCATCCGCGATGGAAAAAACATATCAATTGCTTCGTTTAGACCCATCATACGCTATTGTTATGAACAATATCGGCACAAGTCTTATTCAACTGGGTGAAATGGACTCGGCACGTGAGAAGCTAAAGGAATCGATAGAATTTATCCCTGATGGATATGAATTTTCAGATCCTTATGAAAACCTCAATAGAATTCGGGATTAGTAATTCAGAAATTTTTACATTCAATTTACTCTGCCCCTCTTATCTTTTCTGCCGCCACTGGAGTCAGAGCCGCCTTTGCTGACGGCTTTTTTCTCCTCCCCTTTATAAGGGGAGGCCGGGGTGGGGTAAAAAAATAGTAAAAGTAAAAACAGGATTATTAGAAAAAACCTCCCCCTCCGCCTGAGGCGGATCCTCCTTGCCAAGGAGGGGAGAGAAAAGAAAACTTGCTAAGGAGGGGAGAACCAATTTCGTCTCCCTTTTACAATAAGGAGAGTTAAAGAGGCAAGTTAAAGCATTTTAGGCACGGGCCATGCCCTGCTTTGCCGAATCCCCTCCCTGTGCTACAATCTTCCCATGTCTCCCGAACTACTTTCCCATATCGTAAAAGAACTGCCCGAAGCAATTAAGGGCGGGGTCATATCCAAAATCCGCCAGAGCGACGAAAAGACGATTTTCATCGAGGTATTTTTAAGGGGGCAACGCAAAATCCTCGTCATATCGGCTCACCACACTCATCCGAGGCTGCACTTGACGAGCGAAAAACATCCTAATCCCGTGCCGCTTTTGCACTTTTGCGCTTTTTTGAGGAGCAGGATAGAAGGGGCTAAGATTGAAGACGTGTCGCAGGTCAGCGGAGAAAACATAGCGCGTATCGAGCTCGCAAAGAGGGACGGCGAAGAGACGAAATGTTTTACTCTCCTGGCGGAATTAACCGGCAAATCGAGCAACATCATACTCTTGGATTCAGATGGAATTGTTTTAGAGGCAATAAAAAGATTTCCTCTTGATACCTCGTCGCGGCCCGTGGCGCCGGGCGTGAAACTCGCTCCTTTGTCGAGGCCTCTTGCGGTTAAGGAAAAAATTCCGCCCTTTTCGCCTACCGGCGGAGAGACCTGGAACGAGGCCGCGGAACGCTATTATGGGAGCGTTCTTTTGGACGAGTCAATGGACGCGAGACAAAGGCGGCTTCATAGGGTTATTTCAGAGGCCGTTAAAAAGTCCAAAAGAAAACTCGAAAACCTCCTTTCGGACAAAAAAAAAGCCGAAGCCGACGAACATGCTTTCCGCCTCGGCGAACTTTTGCTTTTGAATTTCACCAAGATTCAAAAAGGCGCGAAAGAGATAGCCGTGGAAAACATCTATGATGACCCTCCCGTAACGATTGTCATACCTCTTGACCCGAAGTCCTCGCCAAAGGAAAACGCGGCCCGGTTTTTCAAGCGTTCAAAGAAGGCCAGGACAGCCCTCTCGCTTCTCGATAAAAGGTTGCCCGAAGTAAGGGGCGAGGTCGAATGCCTCGAAGGGTTTCTCTATGAGTGCGAAAACATGGAGACGATGGACGACGCCTTGATGCTTGAAGACGAACTCGCTTCAATGGGGTATATAAAAATGGAGACCCTTAAGAAAGAGGCGAAAAAGCCGACTGCCGAGCCTTTGAGAAGGTTTACCTCAAGCGAGGGTTTCGAGATACTCTGCGGAAAGAGCGGGAACGGCAACGACCTTCTCGTGAGGGAATATCTTAAAAAAGACGACCTCTGGTTTCACGCGAAAGATTCTCCCGGAGCGCACGTCGTGCTTAAGTCCGGCGGTAAAAGGCTCACGGAAAAGGCAATTCAAGAGGCGGCGGCGGTCGCCGCGTATTTCAGCAAGTTCAAGGATGCGGAAAAGGCGGAGGTAGTCTTTGCCGAAGCCGGGGAGGTGAAAAAACCGAGAGGCGCGAAGCCCGGGCTTGTTACGGTGGCGCGATATAAGACGGTTTTGATTAAGCCAAAATTGTTAATTTAAAGATTAGCGGAAGAACGCCGCGATGCCATTGGCGGCCGTTCGTCCTTCGACAAGCTCAGGACGAACGGCTTCCCGTCCTTTCTGTCATTCCCGTCCGCTCCGCCTGAGGCGGACGGAAGCGGGAATCCAGTTCTTTGTCTCTAAAACAAAAAATTCCGGATTCCCGATTTAACCCTCGGGAATGACAAACTAAAAAGAAATAAAAAAAAAGGGGCAAAGCCACTGCGACCCGTCATTCTCCCTTTTCCTTTTGCTCCGACCCATGCTTCGCATGGGTACCCCGCTGTCTCTTTTGGGAGAGGAGGGTTAAAAGAATATATTTATCGCCGCCTTTGCCTCGGTTTCGTAGATGCCGAACGTGCGCTCTCTTGATACGTCTATTGAGAGGCTTTTATCCGGAGAGAGGTCGAATTGCTGGTTCAGAACAATCGAAAAACTCCTGTGTCTGTCGCCGAACTCGTAATAAATGCCCTTGGCGTAAAGATGCGCCCTCCACTTATCCGATAGTTTCTTTATTATTCCCGTCGAGGCGCCCGCTCCGAGAGAAAAACTTTTCTCGAACCTGCCGCTTGCCTTGAGGCTCCCGTCGAGCATGCCGTAGTACATGCCGAGTATTGAATTCCCGTAAACCATTCCCGCGCCGCCCGATATTTTCAAGGCAAGGTGGTCGTTCGAGTCAGGGAAGAGTTCCTGATACAGCCCGCCTTCCACCTTCCACGAAAGGGGCTTGAAGAATTCGTTTCTCGGCGAGTAAGAGAGTATGCCTATGAAGTCGAGCCTTTCGAGTTCAAGCCTGTTTTTTTCCGGATAATACCGCAAGACCGTATTCATGAACTGAATCTGAGAGCCCTCGACATAGCCCTTGTCCGGGTCGAGAAGGCCGTGATAAGCGGGCCTAAGGTTAAGGTCCAGGAACGCTGATTCGTCTTTTACGCCGCCCCCCGGAGAGAATCTCCGCGACAGATGCCCTTTTTCGGGAGGAGGAGGGGTTTTTATCGCGAAGATGTCTTCCTTGTCTTTGCCGAGTTTGCCTCGCGCCTTTAGGATCGCGAGCAGGAGTTTTTGGTATTCCTCTCTGGATATTCTTTCCTTGGAATATTTGTATTGCAGGTATTCGGTTGAAAGGCTGAGTATCTTTATCACGCGGCCCTTATCGTCCAAAGGAAGGTCTTCGGGATTCAATTCGCCTTCCGCGATTTTAACCGCCGTGCTCCGGTCCTCGATATTCACAAGGGAACTCAGATGACGTATCTTAGTCGCCTGCGAAGGGCGATACTCGACGCCTTCAATTGCCTTGCCGTTGACGACGGCCCTTAAGGTGTCCATTGGTATGGCCGAGTAAACGAATTCGTCCGTAAGATTAAGTCCGGGCCTCGCCGATTCGAGAAGAAAGAGGAGCGTATAAGAGCAGTTTTCGTCGAAGAAATAATAATAGGTGTAAATCTCTCTCATCTCCCACGCGTGCAGAACCATGCGCGTCGTCTCTTCTTCGGTAAAGTTGAGAGCGTACTCCCACATGTCCCTGTGGTCCATATTGCTGTATTCCTTGACCTTTTCGTAGTAAGGCAGTATGGAGAAAAATCCCTTATAGTATCCGAAGAGACCCCTGAATACGTAGAGAGCGCCGTTTTTGTCCGTGACCACGGCCGAGTAGTTGGCGGCGTGCGAGAGGAGTTTGCTTTCCTTTTCCGAGTCAATCCTTAAAAGCGTGTGGCCGAACATGGAGGCCGGGCTGTTTATGTGGGCGTCGGAAAAAACCAAAACAGCGGACTTCGGATCTATCTTCGCCATCGCGGCGTCGAGTTCTTTGCACTCCGCCTTGGGGAGTTTGGATTCGTCAATGTTTAAAGTATCTTTGAGCCACGCGTACCTTGCGGGAAAACGGCAAATGGGGTGAGCGTCGCCCGTTATAGTCGTATCGGAAAAACCCTTTATGGTTGCTTCGAGTTCGGCTTTTAAGTCCCGTTTGCCGTTCGGAGCGAGGAAGAATTCCGGGTCGTCAACAAGGCTTTCCATGCCCTTTATGCCCGGCTTGAAGTGAAGCAACGTCGCCCAAAATGGGTTTTCGTGGAGAGAAGATTCGTTTGCTGTCTTAAGGAGTTTATCGGGATAAGATGCGTCTTCGGCTTTTGCCAAGGAAAGAGTCAGGAGGAAAAACAAAAGGGATACGGACGTTATGAAGCGTCCGTATCCCTCAAGGCGTGCCATCAAGGAATGTTTAAAACTAACCCTTTGCCGTAACGGTCATTATGTTGTCAATGACCTCTCCGGCCTCGATTGTCTCCGAGGTGAAGACCGAGGAGAAGTTTGCCTGGAGCGCGGCGTAGAATTCAGGCCTCGCTTCCTTCGAGACGTTCATGAGCTCGGCTAAGGAAAGCAGGGTTTCGCCTTCGCCCGAGGCCATGTCCTTGGAGAGAGTATCCATGTTGTCGGCGACGAACTTAAGAAGGTCGTTCGAGACCACCTTGGTCGCCTGCTTGCAGTCCGAGGTGCCTGAGGTGATGCCGAAAGTTCCGTTGCCGGACAATCCGTTCAGGAATGTGATGGCGAGCTGGGCGACGAGGCTATCGGCTTCGGTTATGAGCGTCGCGCCGAGACCGCAACCCGTGTTCATCTGCGCCTTTGTCGTCGCGCGGGACGTTTGCACGTTCACTCCGGCGACAAAAGCGAGTATTGCGAAAGCCATTACGATTTTTTTCATAATACAGACCTCCGTGAAATAGGATTTTTTTGTAGCCTGCCTGTTCTGAAAAAATCTGAGTTCAACTTTAGCCCAATGAATCGGTTTTGTCAAGAGGGATTTGGGAAGGCCCTTGGCCTGCGTTCAATGGCGAAAGGCGGTTAAAGTTGCTATAATCCGGATTTGGAGGGCAAACTTGATCTGTCATTGTTTTTAGTTTGTCATTCCCGAGGTTTAAATCGGGAATCCGGAGTTTTTTTGTTTTAAAGACCTTAAAAATATGGATTCCCGCTCAAAACACCGCGGGAATGACAAAAGGATTTAAGGAGCATTGTTTTGATAAAAGACTATCCCGAATTCGAAGAAATAACGCTTGAGCACAGGGGAATCCTGCACCCTTTTTTTTCTTCCGTAAAGAGCGGCGTTTCCGAATTCACCTTCGCGAACATCTATCTTTTCAGGCACGTCCATAATTACAAAGTGGCGAAGTTCAAAGACTCGTTTATTTTCGCCGGAGAAGATAACGGCAAATCTTTTTTCATGACGCCTTTGGGGCTTCCGGAAGAGGCTATTCTCAAACAACTCTTCAAGAGATTTCCCTCGATGAAGTGCGCGAGCGAGGATATCGCCGCCGCGCTCGCGAGGCTCGGCTACAAAGCGAGCGAGGACAGGGACAACTTCGATTATCTTTATTTGAGGGAAGACATGACGAGCCTTTCCGGCAGGAAGTTCCACAAAAAGAAAAACCTTGTCAACGCCTTTGTGTCGAATTATTCCTGCGAAGGCCGGCCTCTTACCGTTGAAAGGTTTCCTGACGCTTTACGGGCGCTTAATGACTGGAGAAAAGAAAGACAAGACCCCGGAGATTACGACGCCTCAAAAGAGGCCCTCGAAAAAATGGAGGAGTTGGCGCTCTGCGGCTCGGTCTATTACGTTGACGGCGCTCCGGCGGCCTATACATTGGGAGAGGAATTAGGGCGCTCTGACACGTTCGTTGTGCATTTCGAAAAAGGGAGCGGCGATTACAAGGGGCTTCTTCAGTTCGTGAG
>DASRUI010000147.1:0-9939 GCA_035655515.1 Thermodesulfobacteriota bacterium | reverse complement strand
GAAGGGCTTGTTTCGGGACTGTTTTTAACGCTGGACACCGGTTCGTTGAGATTCAGGCACGGCGAAAGCCTCGCCGAACTCAAAGTGCCGTATCATCTGGGCGGCGAAGACGAGGAGGTCGTAGAGAAGGCCGTAATGGCCCTCGCCGCGCTTCTCAAGATGCGTTTCGACACCGCTGTTGTTCCCGTTGCCGCGCCGGAACGCCGCGCCATAGACGTCGCCGGGCATTTTCCGGCCGACATAAAGCATCCGCTGCGGGAGAAGGGTTTCAGGACGGACGCCCTTTTAGCCGATTCGGCCGAGAGGCTCGCGGCCGATGAAATCATTTCCACTACTCCGGCGGTGGACGGAGGCATTCTCGTAGGCTGGCTCGGTCCCGACGGGGCCGGAAAAAACTTTATGCTGTGGTTTTCGCGGCTTATCGAAAAGGCGTTGAAAGACGAAGCCACCAACGACCTTGGCGAGCCGACCGCGTATCTCGCGCTCCTTGCCGTCATGAATTGCGTAAGGAAAAAGAAGGACCTCATCAAGGATATGCGCGTAAAGGGGCTTTCTTACGAGAAGATGGATCTCCTGGTCGGGTTTTCGCTCTATAACGCCTTGAGGTCGGCGTTGAACCGTCTTTTCGGAAAACTCGAGGAGAAAAGGGCCGCCTATTATATCGTCGCCACGGAAATTCTCCTTAAGACGGCCCTCGAGCCGAGGACTTTTATTTCGATACAGTCGAATCTGCTGTCCTCGTCTTTGAATCCATACGGCATAAGTAAAGAGGTCTTTGATTTATTGGCTGAGCGTTTGCGCGGCGTCGAGGGCATGAAGGACTCGTGCGAAGGCGCGATACTCCGGCTTACGAAGGAAGTGAAGGCTGAAAAGGAATTGCGCGAGGCCGTTTTCGTTCAATCCGGCATGATGAGGATGAGGGAACTTCTTGCCGATTATCTCACGCGCTTCGACATGCCGGGCATGGCCGACCACGAGGCCCTTCACGACCTCTATCAAGACGACAGGCAGATTAAGGCCGTCATTACCGATTCCTCGGCCGCCGATAAGATAGCGGCGGCGCTTACCGGGATAAAAGACCAATACGCGAAGGATTTCAAAAGGAGCGAGGCGATAGAGGCATTGAGGAGTTTCGTCGCGGGTTTCGTAAAGTTGAAATTCAGATGGTTTTCCAAGGGGCCGCGTAAAGAAATCGAAGACGGCACGACGGCCGTTTTGGAGGGTTTTCTCGCCTGCCTCTTAGACGAGTATGTCGAGCAGTACACCGCGTCCATGAGGGCGTGCATGGTGGACAGGCGCGAATCCCACGACCCGAACGCCCTTTTGGACGAGTACAAGAGGGGACGGCTGTACCGTTTTTCCGTGGATGACCGGCCGGTCATCAAGACGCTGGAGGTGGGTTTCGAGGGGCAACTCTTCATAGACATGAAGGATTTTACCAGCAAGACGCTGAAGGTCAAAGAGATAGCCATGGCCGAGTTCATGAAAGAGCATTTTTACGCGCCGATAATAGACGCGGCAATCAGAAGCGGCATGGGAACATCGCTTGACGAGGGAGGCATAAGGCTCGCCAGCCTGCCCGGCGACGCGGCCGTATTTTCCGGGAGCGTCGGGCAGTTGACCGGTCTCGCGAGGGAAATACAGAAGGTTCTCCGCGATTACAGGGACAAGCTCTCGCAGAGATTGCCGAAGGGCGGCGAGGAGTACATCCTTCAGGAGATACACAAGAAGTTCGAGGCGAAGAAGGAAGACTTGAGAAAACTTAAGCTCGGGCTCGAAAAGGCCGCGGCTCGGGGCACGCAGGCGGAGCCCGGGTCGGACGAAAACGCCGCCAAAAGGCTCGCGCAGATAATAGAGGAACAGCACGCTCTGGAGCGGAGATACAGGGACGAACTCGAGGCCGCGATAACCACGAGGATGGAGGCCGGTCTTTTCATATCGTACGGAACAAAGGCCGAGGTGCTGACATTGGAGGGAACGTCCCGCCCGGCCGGCGGGTTTCAGGTCTCGATAGGCGAGAAGATAAACGAGGCCGCGCGCGGCTGTAACCGTAATTCCGCCGTAAGGGCCAAGCTCGAGATATTGATAGAGAAGGAGAGGGTCGGGAGGAAAAACGAAAAGCTCGCGTATCCGTTTGACGTTTACATAGATAAAACCTACACGGTCAGGATTCCGCCCGAGTTCGATTCCACGATAGCGGCGTTAACCGCCCGCAAAAAAACCGCTGACGTGAAGGCCATAACCACGTGGCTGGCGAAAGAGTTTTTTACCGACCTCGCGAGTCTCGTCGGAGGCGCTCCTCTTTCGACGCTTCGCATATTGGAGTCTTCGTCCGACATATACAATAAGGGGCAGGCCCTCTCGGCGGAGGCCCTTACGGCGTACATGAGGGAGTCGAAGGGGACTAAATCCTTTTTCAAAAAGGAAGTATCCGTCGTTGATTTGGACAAGTCAATAAGGAATGCTTTTTTCTTTCAGGAAGAAAATCTGGAGTTCTGGTTCGACTGCGCGTTAAAGAGCGAGGGAGGAGGAGTGGAGGGGTTCGTCAAGATAGGGGAGGTTGTTTTCAAGGGGTTCGAGTCAGCCAAGCCGACGGCGGTTTACGAGATACTGAATCCGGACGCCGACTTCTCAAAGGCGCTCCATGCCTGTCACGTTGCAGAGTGGCTCGAAGAGGCTAAGAAGAAAGAAGGCCTCTTGCGCTGACCTTTCCTTACTCGCCACCGGTGTTCTTCGTCCGCCGCGTCAAAACCTCGTTCATGGCCCCTACTCTGTAACCTTCAAGGTCGAGCGTTACGTACGTGAAACCTATCTCCTTGAGCCTCTTGGTGACGGAACGCCGCAGTTTAATGTCCATGAAGGCATTTAAGGATTCTTCGGTAACTTCTATCTTCGCCGTATGGCCGTGATACCTGACCCTTAGTTGGCGAAAGCCCTTTTGGGTCAGGAATTCCTCCGCTGTTTTTATTTTGTGAAGCGCGTCTTTGGTTATCGGAGTGCCGTACGGAAACCTTGACGAGAGGCAGGCGAGGTTCGGCTTGTCCCACGAGGCGAGCCCGAGTTTTTTGCTTAAAAAACGTATCTCTTCCTTGGTGAGGCCGGCTTCGAGCAGAGGGCTCCTTACTTCTTTTTCCGTGGCGGCGAGCCTTCCCGGCCTTATGTCAATCGAATCACTGAAGTTCGTTCCGTCAAGCACGAACTTCATCCCCAGCTCATCGGCCTTTTTCCTGCATATGGCGAAGAGCTCGCTCTTGCAGTGGTAGCACCTGTTTTCGGGATTTTCCGAGAAGAACGGTATCAGGAGTTCGTTCGATTCGACTATTATGTGCCTCGTTCCGAGTTGTTTAGCCGTTTTTTTGGCTTCCGCGAGTTCGCTTTCGAGGTACGTGGGACTCGTCGCGGTGAGGGCGCACGCGTTTTTTCCGAGGGCAAGCACGGCGGCCTTAAGAAGAAATGTTGAATCAACTCCGCCGGAGAAGGCTACGAGCGCGGAGCCCATGTCTTTTAATATGGCGGTAAGGTTCGTTAATTTTTTCTCCGCGCTCTTTTCGGCTTTGGTCTTCAGCATATCCTCATCTTTTCGGCCGCGGTCTCGTCCATCCTTTCGGAGATTGCGAAGGTGAAGGCGCTTTCGTGGCTTACGGCCTTTATCTCCGGTTTTTCGACCTCTTTTGCCTTGGCGGAGGCGTATCTCAGGATAAGGCTTCCCGCCATGCCGATTATGTCCGCGGCGTTGTTTTTTTTCGCGCCGCACACAAGCGCGGCAGGGCCGGTAAAGTTCATTGGCTCGAGGAACGTGTCGCCGGGCTGGATGAAGTTTTTGAGTTTCAGGTTTTCGGCTTCGTTTTTGCTTACTATGAGTTTTACTCCGTCATGGCGGAAGTGACGCCCTATTTTGAGCGCCTGCAGGTCTTTCATTGTAAGGTCTTTTTTGTAAGCGAGAAGGTCGCGCACCTTTTTCGCGAAGGTCTTGTCCGTCAGAAGGCATCCGCCCGAGGGGCAGGGGTAATCCGTCATGTCGAGCGTTTCCGCGAGTTCCATCTGGGGCTTTCTCGACCTTCCCTCCATGTCGAGGAGGAGGTCTCTCCTTACGAGGCCTGTCTTTTCCGGGATAGTCGGGTCGAGGTGCTTGGCGCAAAGAGGCCTCAATATAAGCCCTGAAAGGCCGCTTTCCCGCTCCGTGGTTTTGAACGCGTCTCTCCTCTGGCTCATGGGTCTCTGTCCGAGGACCTCGCCCGTTACGATGAACGAGGCGCCGATTTCCTCCATGTAGCGCTTGGCGAGCGTGAACATGTAGATGCGGCAGTCAACGCAGGGGTTTATGCCCTGCCCGTAGCCGAACTTGGGGTTTCTGACTATCTCCATGTACTCAGGCCCCTTGACCATGAGCTTAAGCGGTATCTTGAGCTCGGTCGAGACCTTTCTCGCCTCGCTTTTGCATCCGCTCTCTTCCTTGTCTTTCCCTCCGGAACAGGTGCAGAATGCGGAGGTGAAATTAAGGGCGAAAACCTCTATGCCCTGCTCGAGCATGAGTTTTACGGCAAGCCTCGAATCGAGTCCCCCGGAAAGAAGCGCGACGGCCTTTGTCATAAAATCTCCCCAATAAATCCGTAATCTGTTAAAATAAAAGTATATCGCGAATAGCCTTGAATTTCAAAGACTTTAGGTGAACCTTGATTGCCGTGAAAAACAGACGCATGCTTAAGGAGTATGGTCTTCCGCTCCTTCTTTTTTTGGCCACCGTCATGACTACGGTGGTGGCCGGGGCGTTTTACGAGGGCGCCGACCCGCTCCATGACGCGAAGGCTCTTTTAAAGGGTCTGCCGTTTTCCGTGTCTTTGATATTCATACTCGGCTCGCACGAACTCGGCCACTACTTCGCCGGAAGGAGTCACGGGGTCGTGTCCACGCTCCCGCATTTTATTCCGGCCCCTCCCGTGCCTCCGATGATAGGCACGTTCGGAGCCGTGATAAGGATGAAGTCCCCCATACTTACGAGAAAGGCCCTCGTTGACATAGGCGCCTCAGGCCCTCTTATAGGTTTTATGGCGGCCATCATAGTAACGTGCGCAGGGCTTTCCGGCGTTTCGATAGCGCCTGTTTCGTCCGTTGCCGGAGAACTTGAACTCGGAACCCCGCTCGTTTTCAAGGTTCTTTCGCATATCGTGCTCGGCCCCGTGCCCGACGGCCATGACATAAGCCTTAACGCCGTCACCTTCGCCGGCTGGTTGGGGTTTTTCGTAACCTCCATAAATCTCCTTCCTATCGGCCAGCTTGACGGCGGGCATATATCCTACGCCCTTACGGGAAGGCGGCATAGAGCCTTTTCTTTTATCGCCGTGGCTATCCTTGTCGCCTTAGGCGTATACGGCTGGTTAGGCTGGCTCGTATGGGGGGCGCTTATCGTTGCGTTCGGCCTTGCCCATCCGCCGGTGGAAAACCCCTTTGAACCGCTCGGCCGGTCCCGGATGTTCGTAGCCGCCGCGGCCATAGCCGTATTTGTATTGACATTCACGCCGACGCCGTTTTATATTAAATAACCATGAAAAAGTTTACGATAAGCGAACTCAAGAAATTCGACGGCAGCGCTCCGGGCAAGCCCATATACTTCGCCTTCAAGGGCAAGGTCTATGACGCCACGAACAGTCCGCTTTTCGCCGACGGAATGCACTTCGAGCATCCGGCCGGATGCGACCTTACCGAATACCTCGAGGAATCCCCTCACGGCGAAGAGGTAATGGAGGAATTGCCGGTGGTCGGCGACCTCGCCGTGTAGGCGGTCTTAGGGTTTTTCATAGATAGAATGAGAGTCCTCATACTCGGAAGCGGCACGTCCACGGGCGTGCCTGTCATAGGCTGTGACTGCGGCGTGTGCCGCTCCGTTGACCCTAAGAATAAGCGCACGCGCTCATCCATACTCGTAACGTTTCCGTCCGGAGAGAATGTCCTCATAGACACCTCCACCGACTTGAGGGCGCAGTCCCTCGCCAATAACGTAAGGTCGATAGACGCGGTCCTTTATACCCACGCCCACGCCGATCATCTGCACGGAATAGACGACCTCCGGTCTTTTAATCTCATTAAAAAAGGCGAAATCCCCTGTTACGGAAACGCTCGCACCATGGAGAGGATAAAAACCCTCTTCAATTATATATTCAGCGACGACCGCAACGACGGCTGGAAGCCGGAGCTTTCCGCAAATATCGTGGAAGCCCCTTTTACGCTTTTCGGTCTTAGCGTAACGCCTGTTGGCGTGTTTCACGGAAGCGGCGTTACCCTCGGATACCGCATAAAAGACCTCGCCTACCTTACCGATTGCAACCGCATACCCCCTCAATCAATCGAACTCTTAAAGGGGGTGAAGCTTCTTATAATCGGCGCGCTCAGGCATAAGCCGCACCCGAGCCACTTGAGCATTTCCGAGGCAATCGAGGCGTCAAGGCTTATAGGCGCGGAAAGAACGGTTTTTACGCACCTGAGCCATAACGTGGATTACGCGATTGACTCTTCCTCGCTCCCTCCGGGCGTCGAATTCGCCTATGACGGCATGGTGATTGAAGTTTGACCTTCCCTCCCATTGACATCCATAAAATTCGTGCAATGATTTCCGCATAGGGTAAGTGATTCCCGAAAAAAGGAGGGGTTATGTGCCAGACATGCGGTTGCGCTCCTTGTCAAAAGTGCGGCAAGGCGATCGAGAACGGGGTTTGCAGCGGATGCGGCAAGAAGTCCGCTCAGTGCGCGTGCAAGTAGGCTTTACGCTTTAGAGAAAGGAAGTGCGCGTCATGACCTTCAAGCGTAACGTGGGCGGCGCGGAGCGCGCCGGCCGCATAGTGATAGGGCTTCTGCTTATCGTTCTGGCCGCCTTCGAGGTCTTTTCGGGGACGCTCCGGATAGCGGGTTTTGCCGTCGGGGGTATTTTGTTCTTAACCGGCGTAATCGGGTGGTGTCTCATGAACGCTCTTTTCGGAATAAGCGCCTGTAAGAGCAGGATAGTCCCGTAGGTTATATTAGTTTAACCCAATAATTAATTTCACCCTCCCCCTGCTCCTCCCGTCAAGGGAGGGGAGAAAAAGAGAAAGCGTCCAAGATTATATCTTTTTTTTCCTTTTCATTAATGCGGGAGAGCGCAACAAGTTTTTTTCAGTCCCTGCGTATCCTCGTGCCGGCTCTTCCTTCAAGCGCGTCTTTTAAAAACTCCGGAGAGGTTATCACGACCTCTTCGCCTCCGGCCTCCATGAACTCTATCGCGGCTTCTATCTTGGGAGCCATGCTTCCCGGAAGGAACTCTCCTGCCTTGAGGTGTTTTTTCGCCTCTTTCACGGTTATCCTGCCGATGCCCTTTTGTTCGGGCTTCCCGAAATTCAGATATGCCCTGTCTATCTGCGTGAGGTTTATGAAAATCTCGGCTCCGAGGTCTTTCGCGAGGAGCGCGGTGGCGAGGTCTTTATCAACCACCGCGTCTATGCCGGAAATGCTTTTGTCCGGGCCTTCCACCACGGGTATGCCTCCGCCTCCGGCGGCAATCACCACCACCCCGCTTGAAGCCAATTTCTTTATGACGCCTGATTCGATAATCCTAACGGGCTTCGGCGATGGGACAAGCCTTCTCCACCCCCGTCCGCTGTCTTCCGCCATAACGAAACCCTTATCCCTCGCGATTTTTTTAGCCTCGTCCTCGGAGTAATACGGGCCCACGGGCTTCGTCGGGTTCTTGAAGGCAGGGTCGAGTTTGGAGACAACGGTCTGCGTTACGATCGTAACTACCTCAACGGGTTTCTTGAGTTTTTTGAATTCGTTGTAAAGCGTTTGCTGTAGCATAAAGCCCACTCCCCCCTCGCTGTCCGCGTCGCACACGTAAAGAGGCATTTGGGGAAGCGTTCCTTTGGCTGATTCGTTTCTTATGAGGATATTGCCGACTATGGGGCCGTTTCCGTGGGTTATGACGAGGCTTCTTGAGTTTTCGATGAGGCATTCGACGCACTCGAATGACGCGCGGATGTTTTCGAATTGCTCTTCAACCGTGCCGGGTTCGTTCCGTCTTATTATTACGTTTCCGCCGATTGAGAGGATTATCGATTTTTTTCCCGGACGTTCAGCCTTTTTCACCGAGGTTCTCCACGTAGGCTTCGGCCACGAACGCCGCTATGGCCCCGTCGCCCACGGCGGTCGAGACCTGCCTCAGGGGAGTCGTCCTGCAATCTCCGGCCGCGAATATGCCCGGAATATTCGTCTCCATGCGGCCGTTTGTCTTTATGAAGCCGTCCTTGTCTTTTTCGGCGTCCGTGAATTCCGTGGTCGGGATTATGCCGGTAAAGATAAAAACACCTTCGACATCGAGGGTCTTTCTGACGGATGTCTTCAAGTCTTCGACTGTCGCCGAGGTTACGTTCTTGGAGCCTTGTATTTCTTTTAAGACGTGGCTCCGGAGGATTTCGATAGCGGGGATTGAAAAGGCCTTGTCCTGAAGTATCTTTTCGGCCCGGAATTTGTCCCTTCTGTGGATGAGATATACCTTGGACGCGAGTTTCGACAGATACACGGCCTCTTTTACCGCCGTATCCCCGCCGCCGACGACCGCGACCTTGAGTCCCCTGAAAAACGGGCCGTCGCACGTGGCGCAGTAAGAAACGCCCTTGCCGAGGAATTCCCTCTCGCCCTTCGCTCCGAGGGATTTCGGCTTGGCGCCGGTCGTTATTATCACGGCCTTCGCCCTGAATTCGCCTTCCGTGGTTTTTACGACCCGCGCATCGCCTTCCGCGCTTACGCTTTCCACTTCGGCCTGTTTTACGCGGAGCCCGAACGCCTTGGCGTGTTCTTCGAATTTTTCCATTAAGGCCATGCCGCTTATCGAGGGAAACCCCGGATAATTTTCTATCACGTCGCTTAAGGCTATCTGGCCGCCGAGCATGCCTTTTTCGATCAGCAACGTGTCGAGTTTCGCCCTCAAGGCGTATATCGCCGCCGTAAGGCCGGCAGGGCCTCCTCCGATGATAATAAGGTCGCGCATTATGTTATTTCCTCCATGGGCGGAAATTAACTGACAACAATATCAAGGATTAAAAATTAAAATCCGCGACGCCGGTCAGTGTTTTTTCTTTTTGGCCTTGGCGTCGATTATCCTCTTCGCCGCGGCGCAAAGCACGGTCGAGACGTTTTTGCTTTTCGATAAATCCACTATGTCTCTTTCGTTAAGGCTCACGAGCAGCTTCATGGAAATTGCAAGGGGCGTTTTCGGGTTCATTATAAGGGATTTTTTTATGCCGTAGTTTTGCACCCAATCTTTGTCGCGGGCCACCTGCCTCAGGAGGTCTTCGGACGTTCCCTTGGTGGCGGTAAGTTTAAGTATTTCGTCTTCGGTTATGCGCGGATTTTTAAGCACGGCGCCCGAGACGAGTTTGTTCGGGTCTTTTATCAGCACGCCTCTCGCCTCTTTGTTGCCGAGCATCCCGAGTTTTATCTTTTCCGATACCCCCATGGTAAGAACCATTTGCTGGACGTTTTGCGGTTTTGCCGGCTCTTCCGCGACGGTGTCTTCCTTTACGAGTTCCTCGGGAAGAGCGGCCGCGTCTTTTTCCGTCAAGCCGGAGGCTATGGATTTTAATTCGTCCTCTATGTCGACTTCTCCTTCGCTTGACTCGCCCTGCGGCAGGGTGTCTCCGGGCGCGCCTTTGATTATCTCCGGAGGATAGACGATTGTTTCAAGGCCTCCTATGACGTGGTAAGGGATATATTTGTTTTTTTTGAGCGCCTCGAATATGGCCGGATTTTTTATGAGCCGCTCGCGCAGGCCGGCTATGAGCATGGCTATTTCGGAAGGCGCTCCGCTTGCCGCCTTTTCCAAAGTCGCGTCGTTTACGGAGCAATGCGATATTATTTTTTTGAGGACCGCGGCGCTCCCGGGATGGAGCGAGGCCGCTTTTTCCACGACCAGGGGGT
>DASRUI010000146.1:0-3247 GCA_035655515.1 Thermodesulfobacteriota bacterium | reverse complement strand
CTTAGCCACCTCGACATAACCCCTCGCCAAATCCTCTTTAGTAACGTTAACGACCGGAGTTTGATGCATAACCGTCTTTTTAGCGACAGCCAAAACGTTCGCGATCACGGTCATGGACGCGCTTACCGAGCCTGCTAACGCGTTATTCGTGAGGAGTCCGCTCATCATTATCATCATTGTCGCGATTGCTATGTATTTTAGAGTTTTCATTGTCCTCACCCCTTTCAATCAGTATCGAAGCCACAAAGTCGAGCATATATTTATCATCGTCCACAACAAGTATTTTCATATACTACTTAAAATATAGCAATACTCGTGCCAACTAATTAACATACTGATTTTATTGGGTTTTAATGAGAGTGGATTTATTGAGAGGACATTGATAGGGCATTTTGCCCTGAATATATGCGGGTAAAATGCCCTGAATATGCGGTCGATGCCATCGCAAATACGCAACCCTAAAGAGTCTGCCCCAGCAGGTATTAAGCAGGGATTGCCCTGCATAATAACCGTAGGGCAGGGCTATGGTGAATTTTTTCACCTTATTCCCTCCCCACTCGTTGGGGAGGGAAGGGTGGGGTAGCCCTGCTTTCTAATATTGTTCGGGGGCGTGTGGCAGGGAAAGAACCGGATTCCCGCTCAAAACCTTGTCCCCGCAATCTTAAACGGGGAACCAGCTCTTTTTATGAGCGCCTTTTCTGGATTCCCGCTCAAAACACCGCGGGAATGACAGAATGGGTAGACCGCGGGAATGACAGGAGAGAAAACAAATTCTATTTTGCATTTCGCTTTTTAATTTTTGACTTAGACTATCGCTCCCACGCTCCAGCGTGGGAGCGATAAATGACGAAAGGGGAGCTTGCGGGAATGACAAAAGCGAGGGTGGTCTTTTTCAGACTATCGTTCCCGCGCCGGAGCGTGGGAACGATAAACCTGTCTCCCCCTTTTTCAAAGGGGACAGGGGGGATTACTTCTTCCTCCTACTCCAACTCGTACTCTTTTATCTTTCTCCAGAGGGTTTTACAGTCTATGCCGAGGGTGTCGGCGGTCTTTTTCCTGTGTCCGCCGCTCGAGTCGAGGGCTTTCTTTATATGCTCCCTTTCCATGTCCCTCAATGTCGCGGCCGAATATCCGGAACCGTTGCCTTTGCTTTTGCCGCTGAGTTCAGCCGGAAGGTCTTTTGCCCCGATAACGTCTCCGTCCGAAAGTATGGCCGCCCTCTGAAGCACGTTTTCAAGTTCCCTGACGTTGCCCGGCCAGTCATATTCTAAAAGCATCGCCATCGCGTCAGTGTCCATGCGCTTCTTAAAACCGACCGGAAGCCCTTCCATCACTTTTCTTATGAGAGCCTCGACGTCGTCTTTTCTTTCCCTCAAAGGTGGTATCGTAAAGGCAACCGTAGAGAGCCTGTAGTAGAGGTCTTCCCTGAACCTTCCCTGCCGGACAAGCCCGAGAAGGTCCCTGTTGGTGGCGGCCAAGAGCCGCACGTCAACCGAAAACTCCCTCGTCCCTCCGACCTTGTAAAAACTGCCTTTCTCTATCACGCGCAGCAACTTCACCTGCACGTCATTCGGTATCTCCCCTATCTCGTCAAGAAATATGGTGCCGCGGTCGGCAAGCTCGAAAAGGCCCGCCTTCGCGCTCATGGCGCCGGTAAAGGCCCCTTTTTCGTGGCCGAAGAGTTCGCTCTCTATGAGGGTCGCCTGCATGGCCGCTATGTTGAAGCTTATGTACGGCTCAGCGGAGCGTTGAGAGTTTTCGTGTATGTGCTCGGCAAAAAGATTCTTCCCTGTGCCGCTCTCCCCCATCAGGAGCACGTTCACGTCGCTCTTCGCCACGCGCCCGGCCTCCGCGATGAGTTTCAGCATGGAGGGATTGCGCGTGATAATCTTGCCCTTGCTTTCCCGAAGCCTCCTAAAAAGAAGGCTTTCCTTTTTCATGAGCCTTTTTTCGTTGGCCTTGTTGACGAGGAATATAATCCTCTCCAAGGCGCATGGCTTTACCACGTAATCATAAGCGCCGAGTTTCATGGCTTCTATGACGGTCGAGACAGTCGCGTCGGCCGTGAGTACTATGAATTCGGTCGCAACCTCCTGCTCTGAAGCAATCCTCAACACCTCCACGCCGTTCATAAAAGGCATATTAATATCCAGGAGACAGACGTCGAACTTCTTCTGCTCGAGCGCCTTTATCGCGTCCTTGCCGTTATAAGCGGTAAAGACCTCGAAACCGGCCGAGGCGAGTTCCTCTTTCAGTATGTTGACGAGATTTTTCTCGTCGTCAGCCACCAAGACGCTTACCTTGGGCTTGGACGTTTTGACGTTGATTTTATTTTGCTCGAAGGAGGTCATCTGATATGCCGAGGTTAATCCGCTACCGGAAGAAATATCCGAAACGTCGTCCCTTTGCCTCTCGTTGATTCCACTTCAATCCTGCCGTTGTGGTCGGTTATTATGCCGTGGGCCACGGACAATCCGAGGCCCGCCCTTCCGTACCCCTTGGTCGTGAAAAAAGGCGTAAATATCTTAGTGCGGCTTGCATCATCCATGCCGCAACCGTTATCGTTGAAACTCACGCAAACAGACGTTCCCCCGTCGTGTTCCTTTACGCGGCGGCTGGTTATTGAAAGAATCCCCGTATCCGGCGTCATGGCGTCGAACGAGTTTATGGCAACTGCCGTGAACACCTGTTTTATCTGCCCCTCGTTCGCGAAAACCTTCGGAAGATTGCCGTCCAGATCGAACCTTATCGCGTATCCGGAGTATTTGCCCTGCACGGTAAGAATGCGCATGGATTCCGACAGGACGCGATTAATGTCGTTTTCCGCTTTTTCGCGGACCCTGTCGCGGGAGAAGTCCAGCATGCTCGATATTATTCCCTTGCATCTGAATATCTCGGACTCCATCAGTTCAAGACACTTCCTCGCGTCGCCTCGCGCCTCTTCGCTTTTAAGATTGTCTTCCGATATCTTCCTCTTGAGGGATCCCACGCATATAGCCATGGAAGCAAGGGGGTTATTTATCTCGTGCGCGACTCCTCCGACCATCTCGCCCAGAAAGGCCAACCTCTCCCTCGCTATGAGCCGGAGTTCCATCATTCGCTTTTCGGTCACGTCCTCGATTATCGTTATAACGTGGGACACGCTATCGGGTCCGTTCATATAAAGGGGCGCCTTGGTCACGAGATAGTGCTTCTTGTCGCCGCTCCTTAAAAGCGACACCTCTTCTTTTCTTACGATAACGCCCTT
>DASRUI010000145.1:0-25136 GCA_035655515.1 Thermodesulfobacteriota bacterium | reverse complement strand
GGACGGATGGTTCGTCAGCGCGGCGCACGTCTTCGAGGTGATACCTCTTTTCAAGCGCCACCTTCAGGAGATAAAAATCTACGAGGCGAAGCTCGAAAAACTCAAAAAAGACCCGTCTAAAGAGGCCAAAAAAGAACTCGCCGGACTGAAGTCGAACCCGGAGTGGATTACCGCCTCGTCCGTATGGCCGGGCTCCGACGATCAGGAGATAGTGGACATAAACGTCATACCGGAGGCCGACATACTTGTCGGCAGGCTCACCCCGTTCGACCCGGAGAGCGTGAAGGAATTCCCTGTGTTCAAAAATCCGAAGACAAATCTCTCCATAGGCACGAGCCTCTGCAAAATCGGCTTCGCCTTCGCCGAATTAAAGACGTTTTACGACGCCGGCACGAATAAATTCAGCCTCGACTTCCAAAACCTCGTCCCCTTCCCGATAGAGGGCATATACACGAGGAACATCGTGTTCAAGACCTCGCTGGAAAAGAACTTCGAAGTAAAGTTCCTCGAAACCTCGTCCCCCGGACTTAAGGGGCAAAGCGGCGGGCCTGTGTTCGACGTAAAGGGCAGGGTCTGGGGCATACAGAGCAGAACCGCGCACATCCCGCTCGGATTCAATCCGAGGATTAAAAAAGACGGCAAAGAGGTCGAAGAAAACCAGTTCCTGAACGTCAGCTGGGCCGTGCATCCGGACGTTGTGACCAAGTTTTTCATTGACCGCGGCATAGGGTTTCAGACAGAAGACTGAAGTAATCTTTCCGTCTTGTTTTCGTAGGGCAGACCTTTAGAGCCTGCCCCCGCAATATTAAGCGGGGGTCTGCGTCATTACGGTCTTTACAGCAGGGCTAAAGCCCTGCCCTACGACTGACACAAGATATGTTACGTTACCGAGACTGAGATATTCTTGACAAAGCCGTGATAATTCGATAAGATAATTATCTTGTGCTTTATTCCATGACGCGGGGTGGAGCAGTCCGGTAGCTCGTCGGGCTCATAACCCGAAGGTCGCAGGTTCAAATCCTGTCCCCGCTACCAGAATTCTAACGAAAGGCCGTCCCGATGTTAGATCGGGGCGGCCTTTTTTGTTTGAAGAAAAAAGCATTCATATTTTCTCCATTTTCTCCTTGACATTCTACCTTGTGTAGAATAAAATAGGACCGTATATTAAAACCAAGGAGGTTCAGGACATGAAGGTAACATCAAAGAGGCTTGCCTCAATCGCGGTTTTCATGGTTTTCGCGGTATTTTCTTTTGCCGGAATTTCTTACGCGAAGGAACTCTCTCCGGAGAAGGTCGAGGCCGGGAAGGTCTGCATGATAAACAACAGGGTAATGGCTGAGCCGCAGATACCGGTAGCAATCGGGGATAAGACCTACTACGGATGTTGCGCCAATTGCGCGAGCAAGCTTAAAAACGAACAAGGCGCGCGTTTTTCAAAAGACCCACTTACGGGAAATAAAGTTGACAAGGCGGCCGCCTACATCATCTCCGGCCTCGGCGGAGAGGCTCTTTACTTCGAGTCGGAAAAGAACGCCCGGGATTACGTGGTAGCGAACAAGGGAAAGACGGAAGATAAATAAAAGCCTGCGGAAACAATAGTGAAATAAGATAAAACTTTTGCGGTGGGCTGAGCCCGCCCTGGAATTTCCCCTCATTATTAAGCAGGGGGAATTTCTTCTCCTCCCCTTTACCCGCCTACAGGCGAGGTCTCGCATTTATGCGGACAAGGGGAGGGCGGGTGGGGTAAAAGCTGATTCAATATAACCTCCCCCGGCCCCTCCTTGGCAAGGAGGGGAGGCTGACTAAAAACCCTCCGCTTACGCCTTTGGCGCGTAACCGGCCATGATGGCCGCCTGCTTTATAAGGCCTTTGTCAACCGCCGATGGAAAGAGTTTGTTTATAAACACGAAAAATCTTTCCGGAAAGCCTATGGTCACCTCGTGCGAGTCCTTTTCAATCGCCCTTATGACGACCTCCGCCACCTTTGAAGGCGCGTCGAGGTTCATCTTCATCTTCTCCGCCATCTCGAAAAAAGCCGGAGACTGCGAGGTCCTCGCGGCGCGCGGCGCGACGTAGGTAACCCCGACGCCCGTGCCGTGCAACTCCCTCCGTAACGCCTCGGAAAAGCCCTTGATCGCGCTCTTGCTGGCGGAATACACGCCGAAGTACGGAAACGCGAGAGAGCCGAAGACAGACCCTATGTTCACTATCTTGCCGCTTTTTCTCTTAATCATGCCGTCCAGCGCCAGCTGGGTAAGACGTATGGCGGCGAACACGTTCACCATGAGGGTCGAATAGACCTCTCCCTCGGTATGGTTTTTTATGGACTTAAACACCATTACCCCGGCGTTATTAACGAGCACGTCCGCCGGGCCAAGGGCGCTTGAAGTCTCGCGGAAAATCCTCGCTCTTTCCTCCTCTTTCGATATGTCCGCGGCTATGCCGACGACCCTCGCCCCATGTCCGGAGCAAATCGTCATTACCTTTTCGAGCGCCTTTTGACTCATGTCAACGAGCGCGAGGTTCGCGCCTTTTTTGGCCAAGAGCGCGGCTATCTCGCTTCCGATGCCGCCTCCGGCGCCGGTGAGTATTATGTTTTTACCTTTGATTTGCATTTGTTTTTAAAATCCCCTTTCTGAAGGAATCCAGCATGTCGAGCCTTTCCTTTGCCATGACCATGGTTGACCAGTAACAGCCCTTGCACTTCTTCGCGTCCATCCACCAATCCGGAGAGAATCTTTCATACGCGACGTCGTCCCTCAAATCGAATATCGTGTATTTCTTCGACACCTCGCCCCTGGTGTTTATGCAAGTCATGAGCGAGCCGTCCGCGTCCACTATGAGCCTCGGCGGGTCGGTGGCGCGGTTCCCGTCAAAACACTTCCAGTCAAGCCCTATGGCGTGGACAGGAAGGCCCCTGAGATACGCCTCGGTCGGAACTATGAGCGCTCCGGCGCGTTTCATCTCTATAAGCTCAATCGCCATGGCCGAGAGTTTTTCTTTGTGCTCCTCCGTAAGCCTGTAACTCGGGTCCGCCTCTTTCGCGTCGTCCCACTTATCCCCCCTGCCCCATATGACGGGACAAAGGTTCACCAAAAAACCGGAGTCGCTCAAGTATTTCGCCGCAACGACGACGCTATTGAGATTTTTGGCGGATATGACTATGTTGGCGCAGAGGTTCGGCACGTTGCGAAGCCTCAATTTTTCGAGCATCCTCATCCCGGCGTTTGATTTTCTCAAGTCGTGCGGGCTTAGGTCGCGGCTGTCCAGAACGTCTATGCTCGCCACATACGCCTTAAGCCCCGCATCGACCATCTCGTCGAGCTTGTCGTCGTTGAACATCGAATTCGAAACAATCGAGTACGACATGAACGTCTTGTTAAGATGGGAGATGAGCCTGCCGAGCCCTTTCAAGACCGTGGGCTCGCCTCCGGCGATGTTGACGAACTTGACTCCAAGCCCCTCGATTATGTCCATGGCCTCAATCCACTGCTCCATGGAAAGCTCTTCGGGAAGGGTTGTCTCCACTATCCTGCAGTATTGGCACTTGAGGTTGCATTTCCTCGTGAGGTATACGCTGCATTCGAGCGTCTTTGCCTTAAGCAGGGATTCCGCGGATACGTTCAATCCGTCCCACACTATGTCCTTGCCGTGTCCGCTTAAAACCGGTTTCGCCGCGCTTCGCATGACTTCCTCCGCTTACCTTCCGCGTTCCGCGAGGATTTTATTTCTTAACGCCTCGGCGTCTTTCTTATCCCTTAAATCCTCGACCTCTCTTGAGGCGTTCACCTTTGCCGAGATTACCCTGTCGAGATGCGAAAGGGCCTCGTCAAAGGACTTCTCCTTATGCAGGGATTCCGCGTAAAAAAGATGGTTCGTTAAGTTATCGGGGCCGACTTCCACGGCCTGCCTGAGATATTTAAGCGCCTCTTTCTTGTCGGGCCAGCTCAGGAAAAAAGGTATGTACGGGGCCTTGAAGTGTAGCCTTCCCATTGTCCTGTACCCGCCTGCCTCGCCGTACGCCGGGTCAAGCCTCATGACCTTTTCGGCGTAGCCCTTGATACTGTCGGCCACTCCGGCCCTTGCCGAGGCCATTATGCCGTTCACCTCGCCCCACCTGCCGAGGTTGCCGGCCATCTGGTAGTTCAAGGAAACGTCGTCCGGGTTTTTCTCGAGCGCCTCTTTCCCTATATCAACCGCCTTGGCGAACGCCTCCTTCTGCTTTTTGGCGTCCTTCTCGGCGTATGTGCCGTAAAAATACGCGGCCTTCAACACCTTAACGGCCAGTTCGGGCGGCTTTCCGCCCGATTCATACGCCTTCAAATAAGAGTTCAGGGCCTTTTCCGCGATTTCAACGTTTGCCCAATCCGCCTCATGCCCCTCCGCCCTCTTTGCGAACAATTCATCGCCGGTTTTCACGAGTTCCTGAACCTTGCCTGCCGTTATGGTTCGGATTCCCGGCACCAATTCATCGCCGGCTTTCACGGGCTCCTGAACGCTTTCGGCGCGAGACAAGGCGGAGATAAAGGCGAAAACCGAAACTAAAACAAAAACCTTAGCAATCCTGAGCATAAACGTCTCCTTTCGCATCGTTGATTTCACGCGTTTCATTTCCCTCCGGCAAATCGTAAAGGTCTTTGAGCAAGCCGGAAAACTCCGACAGTATCTCTTTTCTCTTGAGCCTTCCGTCGCGGCTCGCGAGCCCGTTATCAGCCGAAAAAGGACTCGCCACAAGAGCGAATCTTTTTACCGCCGCGTAATCCGGAAGATGCGACATCGCCTCTTTAATCTCCGCTTCGAACGCCCCCGTGATAACGGGGTCTTTCGCCAGAATATCCCTGTTTCCTTCAACGGAAAATCTTTTCGCCGTCTCGGCGAGCCATTTTTCCTCAGGCACTATGAGGGCCGAGACATAGGGCTTTCCTTCGCCGAAAACCACTGCCTGCCGCACGGCCTTAATAGAGAGGAGTTCGCTCTCCACCCACTCGGCCTCCACGTTGCGGCCGAAGGAGGTCGAAAAGACATTGTCCTTTCTGCCTGTAACGTAGAGGAATCCGTCCTCGTCAAAATACCCCGTGTCCCCGGTCTTCCACGACCGCACCCCGGCTTTGCCGTGAAGATACCCTTCCATCAGAAATTCCCCTTCCACGATTATCTCTCGGTCATCCGATATCGCCACTTTCACGTGCTTAAGCGGACGTCCCACGCTTCCGCGGCGATTTCCTTCCGCGCAATTTAGCGAAACGACGGTCGCGCACTCGGAAAGCCCGTAACCCTGATAAAGCGGCACTCCGGCTGAAAGAGCCCTTTCGATAAGAGACCTTGAAAGAACCGCTCCGCCGCACGCGACAAAACGAAGCGAGTCCGGAACCCCCGTCTTCTCGAAAACATCGAGGAGTCTTTCCAAAAGAACCGGCACTAAATTAAGGGTCGTCGGAGCCGCCTCGCTTAACGTCTCTTGGCTTATGTTCGCGCAAAGGGCGCCTGACCGCGCCGGATAATAAACCGAGCCCCCGACCCAGAGCGGCGCGTAAAGCCCGGCTATTGCCTCGATGAGCGTGCTCAAAGGAAGAAGCGAAAGATGCCTGTCTTCGCAATCGGCGTTTGTCCTTTCGATAAGCGATTCAACGACCGCCTCCACGGAGCGGAGCGAAATCTTAACCCCTTTGGGCTTCCCCGTCGTGCCGGAGGTGTAGATTATTTTAACCGTGTCGAAGGGGCTTACAAGCGCCTCAACCTTTGATACCGGGGCCTCTCCGTTGCTCTCGAGAGAGCGGTCCGCGTGAATTACGGCGCAGGGATTGACGAAGTCGCGGAACTTCACCCCTTCTCCGTTCCGGTGAATCACGATGTAATCGAGCGCGGCGTCCGAGACAACGTGGCCGGCCTGAGCAACGGAAAAAAACCCCGGCACAGGCACGACCGTTCCGCCCTTAAGCGTAACGGCGATGTCGTATATCGCCCAAAGAGGCGAGTTATCCATGAAAAGCCCGACCCTCTTTCCTTTTACAAGCGGAAGCGCGCCGAAACAGCGCGACACCGCGTCCCTTAAATCCTTATACGTCATGTTGCCGAGCGCGGGCTTAGAGGGAGTCTTCTCGGCCCATTGGTTTATCTTCTCCCAGAGCCTCATGTCAAAACCCTTCGGCCCTGCCATAGGCGTTTTCGATTATAAGTCCGTCGAGAAACAGTTTATTCATAAGAGACACCATCCGCGGCGTTGCCCCGGAAACGCCTTTTGGAAGCGAACCGGCGGTCGCGATAAGCCGCTCCATGCTCGGAAGGCATTTTTTCATGTCAACCGCTATGACCTCGGGCATCGCCTCGTAATAACTTCCCCACTCGTCTTTATTGCCGGAGTTCTCGGCCTTTGCCTCGGCTATTGTTTCAAACGGCACATTCAGATGAGTCAACGTGTTCCTGAGCGTTTTAACGGCGGTAAACACGAAAAACCTTTTATCCCGGGCAAGAAGAAATCCCGCGAGGCCGGCCATCATCGGTCTGCAAAAACCCCTGTGGCTCAACGCGAGAGTTCCTATCTCGACGACCTCTTCCCTTTTTACCGGCATATCCAGCCGTTTCGAGAGTTCGGTTTCAACCCTGTCGTCAAGGTATCTTTCGAGAAAAAACCCGCCCGATTCCGCCGTATTTATGCCGATGCACCCGAGGATGCCTTTCTGACGGGACATCAAAACCAGAAGTTCCCTTGAAAACGTCCGCAAATCCGCGCCATACACGCGTCCGTAAACCGCCGCGGCAAACTCCTCGACGCGAGCCCTTAAGGCATGGAACCCGTTGACAAGGACGATATCCAAATCTTCGCTCTTAACGTCCACCCTGCCTATCCTGTATTCCATGTTGCCTCCTTATACCTTCTTAAATATGCAAAAAATATGCCGTTAACGTGGCTATGCGCCACTCTTGGCAAAAAGAGCTTATATATCAGGAACTTGGAGGTTGTCTGAGGTTTTTTTCGATGATTTCTTGAATAGGCGAATCAGGCAAGAAAATTAAAAAATTTGAATACTCATCAAAATTTTTTAACGAATCAGATAAGGCCGTGCTTCGTGAGTTTGTACTGAAGGCCCGCCGGGCTTATGCCTAAAAGCCTCGCCGCCTTTGCGTGCACCCCGGCCGAGCGGCCCAAGGCCTCTTGTATGAGTTTTTTCTCGAAATCATCAACCGCATCGGACAGCGGCTTCGAAAGAGAAATAACTCCGGCGGGAAACCCTGCTCCGGCGGGTTTCCCCGCGGGGCGCATGAGGTCTTCTTCCGTTATTTCCTCTCCTGCCGAAAGCACAACAGCCCTTTCCACCGCGTTTCTGAGCTCCCTCACGTTGCCGGGCCAGCGGTAGGCCAGCAGGGCTTCGGAGGCGCCCTTTGAAAACACCGCCGTCTTCTTGCCTGTCTCGGCGGAAAACAACTTAAGGAAGTATTTGGCGAGAGGCATTATGTCGTCTTTCCTCTCCCTCAAGGGCGGCACCTCTATCGTGAACACGTTAAGCCTGTAATAGAGGTCTTCCCTGAAAAGCCCCTTGGCCACGAGTTCCGCGAGACTGCGGTTAGTGGCGGCGATAAAGCGCACGTCGATTGTAATCGGCGAAACGCCGCCCACCCTTTCGAACGTCTGCTCCTGTATGGCCCTCAGGAGTTTTACCTGAAGGGATTGACTCATGGTCTGAACCTCGTCGAGGAAAAGAGTGCCCCTGTCGGCGAGCTCGAACCGTCCTTTTTTAACCGAGGCCGCGCCCGTGAAAGCGCCTTTTTCGTGCCCGAAGAGTTCGCTCTCGAGAAGCGTCTCGGTAAGCGCGCCGCAATTTATCGCGATGAACGGAGCTTCCGCGCGCGGGCTCCCGGCGTATATCGTCCTTGCCACAAGCTCCTTGCCCGTGCCGCTTTCGCCCTCTATGAGAACGGTGGTTTTGACGGCCGAAACCCTGTCCACCAGTTCCTTCACCTTTTTCATCGCTTCGCTTTCGAACGTCAGGGAGTCGAGCCCGAGCCTCGCGGAGAGCTCGTCCTTAAGGCGTCCCTTTTCCGAGGCCAACTCTCCCATCTCAAGCGCCCTCTTTACCGTGAGCCTGAGTTCCTCGTTCTTGAACGGCTTCAAAACGTAATGAAAGGCGCCGTGCCTCATGGCCTCTACGGCGCTTTCTATCGTGCCGAAGGCGGTCATTATCACGACCGGCATCAAGGGGTTTTTCTTCTTCACCTCCTTAAGGAGCTCAAGCCCGCTCATCCCCGGCATCTTAAGGTCCGTTATGAGGAGTTCCGGCGCGCAGTCCTCTATGGCCTTTAAGGCCTTTTTCGGGTCTTGCGCGGTAACGACCCTGTAGCCTTCCTCGGAAAAAAGCGTATCCAGCACAAGGCAATAATTTTTCTCGTCATCCACGACAAATATGGTCTTCACCCTGCCTCCCGAGACCTGCGTAAAGGAAGATATATGCGAAACACCGTGCCGGCCGGCGCGGCGTCTTCGACCCTGACCCACCCGTCAAGCCCCGTTATTATCCTGCTGACTATCGAAAGCCCGAGCCCCGTGCCCTTTTCCTTTGTCGTGAAAAACGGGTTGAATATGCGCCCCTTGAACTCAGGCGGTATGCCGCCGCCGCTGTCGGCTACGCTCACGACCGCCATCGGATTTTCCCAATACGGCTCGCCCAGAGGGTATTCGAGGGAACTCTTGGTCTCAACCGAAAGACGCCCTCCGCCCGGCATAGCCTGCACGGAGTTTATGATAAGGTTTACGAGCACCTGGCGAAGCTGGCCTCCGTCGGTCATTATGGGGGCCAGTTCGGGGTCGAGTTTTTTCTCGACGATTATGCCCGAGTTAAGCATCCTCATCTCGAAGAGGGTTAGCACCTTCTCGACTTCTTCGTTCACGTTGCAGGGCTTCACCTCGGGGGGCCGGGGCCGGGCGAATTGCAAAAACGCCTCCAGCATGTCCTCGAGCCGGCCGGCCTCTTCCGATATCGCGGCAACGAGCCTGCCGGAAGTGTCTTCCCCTCCGAGCTTGCTTATCAGTATGTCCGCGGAACTCTTTATTATGCCGAGGGGGTTTTTTATCTCGTGGGCCATGCCCGCCGAAAACTCGCCGAGAGCGGAAAGCCTGTCGGCCCTCCGTATCTCCTCTTCCATCTCCTTTATGCGTTCGAGATAGCTCCTTACCTCGCTCACCATGCGGTTGAAGGCATCGGCAAGGCGCCCCACCTCGTCCGTTGACGCCGTGCTTACGGTAACGGAAAAATCCTTTGTCATGGCTATGCGGTCGGCTGTATCGGAGAGTTCCTCGAGCGGCCGGGTCGTCCTTCTGGCAAAGGCATAAACAAGGCCGACTATAAGAAGCCCGCCCGCGAAACCGGCAATGAGCATGCCTCTTTCCATCTTCTTTACCGGATAGAGCGCCTTTTCCTCGTGAACTGCCGCCACTACGCCCCAGCCGAACCCCTTAAAATCGTAATAACCTTTGGCATAAGCAATCGCGCCGATGTACCCGTTTATCCTGAAGCCTCCCTTTTTACCGGTCTTGAAAGACCTTGCCGAAACGACGTCAACGGACGCGTCGTTCTCGGGAAAGGAAGTTACCTCTTCGCCGGTCTTTTTGAAGATGAAGACAGCGCCCGCGCCGGGCGTCGCCACCCTTTTAAGGTCTTCCACGCGGTACTCGAGCGCCAGGGCGCCTATTGTCCTGTTGTTCATGAAAGTAGGCTTTACCGGCACCGCGAACACCACCACGTTCGAGCCGTCAAGCAAGGACGGACGCGCGTCCAACTCGATTACGCGTCCCGAAAGCACGTCCTTCGTCCACGGCTCGTTTACGCGAACCAAGGCGCCGGACCCGGCGGTCGAGGCCACAACGGCGCCGCGGCCGTTAAACACGTATATGTTTCCCTTGAGGTCATAGTCTTCCTTAAGCCCCGAAAGCACGTTCGCTATCCTCTTGTCCACGTCGTCGGTCAGTATGTCCTTCATCACGTCCATATCCGCCCACGCGACGGCGTTTGACCTCAGAAGAAAAATCCTCGCGTCAATCGCGTCCCTTATGAGGCCTGTCGAGGACTCGAGCCCCTTCAGTATCTCGTCCGAGAGCGCCTTTCTCGAACTGTGGAAGAAAAAAAGACTCAGTAGCACGTAGGGGAGCATCGCGGCCAGAAGAAAAAAAGCCGCGGTCTTGGCGGCAAGGCTTTTTTTAATCCTTTCCAGCATCTCCCTCCACCGCGTATATGACCTTAAGCCCCTCTTCCATGTTCTTTTTTCTTATATAACCCACCGCGCCCGGCACCTCCCTGACGAACCTCTTCACCGCCTCCTCGCTCTCAAGGACAAGCGGCGGAGAAATACCCTTATAATGCTGCTCGTTCCAGTAAGTAACGAGCGAGTCGTGGGATTTTCCTATGGCCTTGCTTGTGAACGCGGCCCTGAGGGGATTATCCGTCGGAAGATTCACCGGCACGACCCTCAATCCGTCTTCCCAGAACTCCTTCCTCTTAAGATATATCCTCTCGATTGTTTTCGCGGTTATCGCCTCCTTGGGAAGGCGCGCGCAAATGACGACCATGTCGTCTTCGAGGGCAAAAGAGGGCGACACGAGGAACATGAACAAAAATAGGAAAACCGTCGTCTTCATAGGTTAGAGAAGGATGGAAAAAGAAGCAAGCACGCGGTCCGAGTCGTCCACATCCTCTTCTTCGAACGAAAGACCGCCGCCTCTTGCCTGATACTCAACCTTAAAAACCATCTGCGGCCTGAATTTGTATACGCCGCCGAAACTCCATGCCCTGAATCTCTGCGCGTCATCCCTCGCCCTGAAAATCTCGTGCCTTAAGACGACGAAGTGTTTGCCCGTGAGGCCGTAAACCCCCTGCAGATAATACCCGTACTCCTTTGTCCAGTCGTGCCCCTCGTCAACCGCGGCGTAAGTGCCCTCGCCGCGCAGTTCAAACGAACTTACCCTGTGCGTCACGTCAAGCCCGGTAAGGTATATCCTGTCGCTGAATTCATCCTCGATGTAATAAATAAAAGGCACCCCCGCCTCGACTCCCGACGGATGGAGCCACCGAAACCGCGCGCCGTAACTCGTGTGAGTCCGCCTGAAGCCGGTCGCTTCGTTTATGCTCTCGTTGTTCTGGAGAAACGCGAAATAGGAAAACTCGCCCGCGCTCGCGGCAAAATCCCCGAAAAAACCCGCTCCGGTTATGAACTCCGGGAATGCCGCGAAGGTGACGACGGGCCTCGAAACGGTCCACGTAAGCGGGTCGGCGTGGACCTCGTTCCACGTGCCGACGGGGGTGAGGAACTTTCCGACCCTTAAGTTAAAACGCTCGCCGCGCAAATAATCGACATAAAGCCTCTCTATCTGCCAATTGCTCCGGGTCGAGGCCTTGCCCTTCAGGGGAATCTCCATAAAGTGTTCGTTCTCGACCTCTGAAAAAAAGCGCGTCCTTGAACCAATGTCTCCGAAGACAAAAAAACTCAGGTCATCGAAGGTGAAGACACCCGGAGCGGCGGTTGAGTCCTCGTAGACGACGTTCGCGTAACCGCCCGCGCGCAAGGGAGTGGAAGGGATTTTCAAACCCTCGCCGAGACGATACGCCTCAATCTCCGAACCGAACGACGCGGACGGACAAAGAAAAAACGCCAACAGCGCCGGAAGGATGAATTTTCTAAAGGAGGTCATGTGTTTTCCCTGTCGTCAGCCGCTATGCCGCCGGCACGCCTTTCCTCAAGATAAAACTCTTTTTGCCGTCCTTTTCTATCTCAAGGGTCGGGCCGAAGAACACGAAATCCTGATGAAACGGCACGCTCACCTTTCCGCCGAACGTCGAATTGTCGCCGAGGGCTATGTGCACGGTGCCGAGGATTTTTTCGCTCTCCAATATATTGTCCGCCCTTGTCGCCATGTCGTTCGTGCCGACGCCCAATTCCGCGATATTCCCGCAAAGCGGATTTTCGGCCAACTTCGCCTCCAACACCTTGACATACTCCTCTTCGCCCGAAACCCCTGTGACCGTTCCCGCCTGAACAGTCAATTTGACCGGACTCGATAGTTTTCTCATCGGCGCCCAGTCCAAAACCAGCACCCCTTCGGCGCTCCCCTCGACAGGCGCGACAAACGCCTCGCCGGCCGGAAGATTCCCGGACGAGCCTTCCTCTATGAGTATTCCTGTATCGGCTATAACGCTTCTTCCTTTTATTGAAAACCTGATCGAGGTGCCGTTAGGCGTTTCTATCTTGACGGAATCGGCTCCGTTCATCATATCTCTTACCTTTATCGTCCGGGCCTTGACCTTGCCCCAGTCGGCCTTCATCACGCCGTCCAGCATGGACTCCTCGAAGTTCGGCATGCTCGCGTACCTCGCTCCGGCGCAGTCGGTGAGGAGTTTTCTGAACCTCGTGTGGGTCGTGGAATAATTGGAAAGGGCTACCACGCAGTCAACCGTATCTTCCCTCATCTCGTTGACTATGGCCTCGGCTGACGCGACCTCGGATTCTCCGGCTGTCTTCGATATAAGCGGCTCAAGAACCTTTTCCTCTTTAAGCCTCTTGACGATGTCGATGCCGAAGGCGGCCTCCCACAGAATAACGGGCGGCTCTTTGCCGTGACTTCCGCCCGCCGGGAATTCGACGTAAGACGTCTTGGCGAACGCCGCTCCGGCCTCTGCCGCTCTTTTGGCCACGGCCCGCGCTCCTTCGCGCCGAACCCTGTCGGCCCCGGAGATTTCTTCGTCTTGCCTCACGACGTCGGCAAAGACCAAAACCCTCTCCGGACGCCTCACGCCGAGGTTCACGAGGAATATGTTTTCAATCGTTTTGTCCATGATTTTAAATATTAGCGACAAGGCGGTTCTTTGTCAATAAGATACGGGGAATAAGGAAGAAGGCTTAAAGATAAAAAAAATTCTTTTTTCTTTCCCCTTTCCTTTTTTTCTTTGACAATGTTTTCCCTTTTGATATATTGAAAACAGTCACGACGGTTTGAACCTTTCGCTCGCCGGTTGACGCAACACGGCGGGCGTTATTATTTATGGAACTCAAAAAAACCCCTCTATATGAAGCGCATAAAGCCCTCGGCGCGAAGATAGTGCCGTTCGCCGGCTGGCGGATGCCCGTGCAATACGCCTCTCTCATCGAAGAACATCTCGCGGTGCGCCAAAGATGCGGCCTGTTCGACGTGAGCCACATGGGGGAGATAGAGGTGTCCGGCAAGGACGCCCTTCGCGCGGTCGAGCGCCTCGCCACCAATAACGCCTCCCGCCTGACCGACGGCGGATGCCAGTACACCCTCGTGTGCAACGAAAAGGGCGGGGTGGTGGACGACGTGTTCCTATACAGAATCTCGAAGGAACGCTTCATGTTTTGCGTCAACGCCGACAACGCGGATAAGATCCACGAATGGATGAAGAAAAACGCCGGCAACGCGGCTAACGTGAAGAACCTGAGCAATGATTACGCTCAACTCGCGCTTCAGGGGCCTTTCTCCGAAAGAATCCTCTCCGGGGTCTCGGACATAAACCCCGCAACCATAAAGAGAAACCGCTTCGCCGCGATAAAGGTATGCGGAATCGAAACGCTTGTTTCAAGAACAGGTTATACCGGAGAAGACGGCTTTGAAATCTATCTCGGGCCCGAAGACTCGGAAAAAGTCTGGAGCGGGCTCCTCCAAGCGGGGAAAGAATACGGGATTCTGCCCTGCGGCCTCGGCGCGAGGGACACCTTGAGGCTCGAAATGGGTTATCCCCTCTACGGGCACGAACTCTCGGAAGAAATAACCCCTATCGAAGCCGGACTTTCCAAATACGTAGCCGCGTCAAAAGAGGACTTCATCGGAAGAGAGCCTCTCCTCAGGCAGATAAATGAAGGCGTTTCAAGAAACCTTATCGGATTTTTCATGGAGGACGACGGCATACCGCGGGCCGGATACAGGATATTGAGCGACGGAACGCCGGCCGGAGAGGTCACGAGCGGAACCTTCTCGCCGTCCATGAGGCGCGCCATAGGCATGGGCTTTGTCGCCGCCGGATGCGCGGGCGCGGGACTCGCCATAGAAATACGCGGCAAGGCCCGCAAGGCCACCGCGGTAACGCCGCCCTTTTACGCGAAGGACAAGGTAAAATAAAACCTTGCAATCCAAAAGAGGATTGCGATACATTTTAGTTGATTTTCTTTTTGCTTTACAATAATCTGTTTTTATCGTTCATTTTAAGGAAAGGAGAGACGTAAATGGAATTCCCGAAAGACCTGAAGTACACCAAAGAACACGAATGGGTGAGGGACGACGGCGATACCGTCACGGTCGGCGTAACCGATTACGCCCAGGACTCGCTCGGCGAGGTCGTCTACGTGGAACTTCCGCAGGACGGAGCGTCCGTAACGCAGCACGAACCCTTCGGCGTGGTCGAGTCGGTAAAGGCCGTCTCGGACCTTTACTCGCCGGTAAGCGGCACCGTGGCCGAGGTTAACGACGCCATAATAGACAGCCCCGAGGCCATAAACGACGACCCGTACGGGGACGCGTGGATGATCAAGGTGCAGCTCTCGAACAAGGACGAACTCAACGACCTGCTTACTGCCGACGAATATCAGAAATATATCGAGGAAGAAAAGCAGTCTTGAAAAGGGCAGTCCCCTACATACCCCACACCGAGGAAGACATAACCCGGATGTGCGCGGCCATAGGGGTGGGCTCGGTTGAGGAACTGCTTAAGGCCGTGCCCGGCGCTTTAAGGCTTAAGGGAAGTCTGCGTCTCCCCGAAGGCCTGAGCGAGTTCAAGGTCAACGCCGCGCTCGAAAGGATAAGCAAAAAAAACGCATCAACCAAAGATTATTCATCTTTCCTCGGAGCCGGCTCTTATAACCATTACATACCCGCGGCAATAGACCAATTAATCTCGCGCTCGGAATTTTACACCTCTTACACGCCTTACCAGCCGGAGATAAGCCAGGGAACGCTTCAGGCAATATTCGAATACCAAACCCTTGTCTGCCAGCTTACGGGGATGGACGTCTCGAACGCGTCTTTATACGACGGCGCTTCGGCGACCGCCGAGGCCGCGCTCATGGCAAAACGCGTGACAGGCAGAAAGAAGGTCCTGGTAAGCGCGGCCCTGCACCCCGAATACAGAGAAACCGTGAAGACCTATCTCAAAGGCAGGGACGAACCTTACGCCGAAATATTATATTGCGCCGAAGCCGGAGTAACCCTCGCGGAGGCGGTTGAAAAATCAATTGATAACGATACAGCCTGCCTCATAGTCCAGCAGCCCAATTTTTTCGGATGCGTGGAGGACATTAAAGCCCTCGCGACTATTGCCAAAAAAAACGGCGCCCTTCTCATAGTCTCAACGACCGAATCCCTGTCTCTCGCGCTTCTGCGTCCGCCGGGCGAACTCGGAGCGGACATATCCGTCGGAGAAGGGCAGTCTTTCGGGAATTCCATGAACTACGGCGGGCCGTATCTCGGATACATGGCCGTCAAATCGGAATATATAAGGAGCATGCCGGGAAGGATTGTCGGGCAGACGCTCGACAAGAACGGGCTTCGGTGTTTCTGCCTCACCTTCTCCACGAGGGAGCAGCATATAAGAAGGGAGCGCGCCACCTCCAACATCTGCACGAACGAAGGATTGTCCGCCCTTTCAGCCGCGATATATCTCTCGCTCCTCGGCAAGAACGGCCTCTCGAAACTCGCCGAGACGAACCTCTCCAAGGCAATTTACCTTAAAAACAAACTCATGGAGATAAAGGGCGTAAAAGCGGCGTTCACCGGAGCGCACTTCAACGAATTCGCGATAGAGTTGAACTCATCGCCGAAGAAATTCTTAAGCTCGCTCCGGAAGGTTGGCATCATCGGAGGCCTTCCGCTCGAAGGATTTCACCCTTCCCTCAAGCGGCACGTGCTCGTAACGACAACGGAGATGAACTCGGCGGAAGAGTTGGACAGATACGCCTCCATGGCGAAAAAAATATTGACGACCTGAAAGACAAAATGAAAGAATCTCTTCTCATATTTGAAATGTCCCGCAAGGGAAGACACGGAGTCCTTCCGGCCCCTTCGGACGTGCCTCGCGTAAAACCCTCGGAGGCCATTCCCGAGGCCTTTTTGCGCAAGGACATACACGGATTTCCGGAAGTAAGCGAGATGGACTGCGTAAGGCACTTTACGGCCCTCTCGCAAAAAAACGTCGGAGTCGACAGCGTCTTTTACCCGCTCGGCAGCTGCACCATGAAATACAACCCGAAGATAAACGAGGTCGTCTCAAGGCTCGCGGGCTTTACCGCGCTTCACCCGTACGAGGACGAAGGCATGGCGCAGGGGGCCTTGGAACTCATGAGCGAGCTCGAACGAGCCCTCTCGGAGATAAGCGGAATGCACTCGATAACGCTCCAACCGGCCGCCGGCGCGCACGGAGAGCTTTGCGGCATGCTCGTCGTGGCGGCGTACTTTAAAGACAAAAACAAACCCCGGAAAAAAATAATAATCCCGGATACCGCGCACGGAACCAATCCCGCGAGCGCGCATCTGGCCGGGTTTCACGTGACAAAACTCGAATCCGGAAAAGACGGCATACTGACCCCCGACAAGGTCCGCGCGATAATGGACGAGGACACGGCGGCCTTGATGCTCACGAATCCCAACACCCTCGGCCTGTTCGAAGAAAACATCCGCGAAATAGCCGATATCGTGCACTCAAAAGGCGGGTTCATATACTGCGACGGCGCGAACCTGAACGCCCTAATGGGCATAGCCAGACTCTCGGACATGGGAGTGGACCTCGTTCAGTTCAACCTGCACAAGACCTTCTCCACGCCTCACGGGGGCGGCGGCCCGGGCTCCGGCCCGCTCGGGGTGGTAAAGGCGCTCGAGCCTTATCTGCCCTCTCCGAGGATAGTAAAAGACAAAAATATCTATCGCTTCGACTCCGAAAGGCCTAAATCAATCGGCAGGCTCAAGGCCTTTTACGGAAACTTCGCCATAATGGTACGGGCCTACGCCTACATATTGAGCATGGGAAAAGACGGCCTCAGGCGGGCGAGCGAGATGGCGATACTCAACGCCAACTACATCAAAGCCAAACTCAAAGACTCCTATTATCTCCCGTTCGAGGGAACGTGCATGCACGAATGCGTGTTTACCGACAAATTTCAATCCGCCAAAGGCGTTACGACGCTCGACATCGCGAAAAGGCTCATGGACTTCGGGTATCACCCGCCGACCATATATTTTCCGCTCGTGGCGCCGGGCGCGATAATGATAGAGCCGACAGAGACCGAGAGCCCCGAAACCCTCGATTGCTTCATAGAGGCCATGAAAGAAATCGCGAGAGAGGCGGCAGAAGACCCGGCGATGCTCAAGGAAGCCCCCTTGACCACGAAAATCTCGCGCGTTGACGAAGTAAAAGCCGCGCGGGAGCCGGTGGTTCGCTGGCAACAGAAGTGAGCGGGCGAATGAATCAATAAGCCGCTGTGGCCATGCATGCATACCACGGCGTAAATTGAAGCATTAAAGGTGCAGGGCTAAGCCCTGCCTGCCTAAAAGATAAGGCTGTACTCGAAGCTCGCGTGTATCTCGACCGTTTCAATGGTGAAATTGTCCGGAAACGGGTTAAACGGGGAGGCCAGTTTTACGGCCGTTATTGCCGCGTCGTCCAGCGCCGGGTAGTTGGAAGACTTCACCACGCGCACGTCCTTTACGCTCCCGTCCTTCGCGATACTGAAATCAATCCTCATCTTTCCCTGCTCGCCATGCCTTATCGAGGATTCGGGATAATTCCAAAAAAGCTCTATCCTCCTTTTCATGTTAAGGAGATATTTCTGATACTTCGACTCGGTGGTGTTTATGGAGAGGGTTTTCCCGGTCTCTCCCTTGGGAGATTCGGCCTCATAGACCTTGCTAAGCTCCCGCAGCCTCTCGCCGCTCGGGAAAAGTCCCGGCGTTTTAACCTGCTTATTGCCCGACGTTGAATCGCCCTTGCGTTCTTCTTCGGACTTTTCTACGAGGATAGGCTCAATTGCCTCCCCGACGGTCTTCGGGGGCGTTTCGGAAATGGTTTTCTTTTTTCCGTTTTCTTTTTCCTTGCCGGCCTTCGCGACAAGAACTTTTTCTTTGCCGCTCTTTTTCCCTTTCTCCCCGGCAACTTCGGCGACGCCGGCCTTTTTCGCCCCGGCCGTCTTCCGCGCAACCGGCGAAGAAGAAACAACCTTCGCGCCGGAACCCCTCGAAGGCGCGCCTTTGGGAATAATCTCCTTTTTGGCAACCATGTTCCTGTCGGATATCCTCGAGGGTTTTACGGGCGGCGTCTTGAGTCCTTTAAACCATGGCGGCAAATCCACCACGTCGACGAAAATCGGCTCTTTCCGATCGTCCCGGCTAACCAACGCCGCCGCGTGAGTTTGAATATAAATAAACAGAAATGTCGCCGTAATATGGACGGCAAGGGACAGGATTAAAAAAGCGGAAAACCTGTCTGCGATTTTTATTGACATGCACTCTTTATTCCGGCTATATTTAAGATACGGGCAGGCGTGACGCCCGACCCGCGCAATATTTTAACTTGCGTCATAATATATGCGCGCCACAGTGGTTTGTTCATTCATTCAGCCATCCGTAAGGTTATAGCTTATTCTACATCAAAACAGCGGTATCGGCAAAATCAAAAAGGAAGGCGGCGAAAGCCCATGTTCGGACTCGGCACGACTGAACTAATACTTATCCTTATCATAATACTGGTGCTCTTCGGCGCCGGCAAACTTCCCGAGATAGGCAGTTCCCTCGGAAAAGCCATAAAGAGCTTCAAAAGCGCGTCTTCCGACGCCGCGACGGACACGACCGCGTCCGAAGAAGAAAAGAAAAAGTTCAAAGAAGAATCCGGAAAAAGTAAAAAGGCTTAAACCCCGCCCTTGCGAATCAGTCCTTACGGACGGCAAAATGAAAAATCGCCATGCATGAACGCGATGCGCCCCGATGCCTCTGGATACGGGGCATTCCGCATTGAAACATCGGAGCGCGATGCGGCGAAATAATATAATCGGCAATTCCTTAACATAATAACGCATCACGGCAAATAAGACAGCGGTCGCGCCCCTGCCTCGCGTATTTCCCCTAAACACCTTCAGTCCTTGTTTTCGCTTCGCCGTTCCGCGAGTATTTCCCTTGCCCCCATCTTGACCTGCGGATGAAGCGTCCTGTCGCTTGCTATCTTTTCCATATCCTGCGTAAGAAGAAAATCCAGAAGCCCCACCGATATCCTCGGAAGAGTGTAAGGATTTTGCACTATGGCCTTTATTACGGCGTAACGCTTGGACCATTTCCTGTGCGTGGCGAGGAGCTTCAGTATTCCGGGGGAACCGGGCCTTTTGGAGGCTATCTTTAAAACTTCTTTTTCGGTAATCCTCGGATTATTGAGAATGTTGGTTATGACCATCGGGTCGGAATCCGAGAGAAGCCTGTCAAGCGTGTCTTTGATGTTCGTTTTCGACAACGCCCTCCTGTGCCCCAAAGAGAGCATCTCCATCTTGAGTTCTTCTTCCTTGTCATATCCGGAAACGCCTTTCTTGTGAGGCGGAAGGTCGGTAAAAAGGCGGCTTACCCTGCGCAGACCGAGCTCTACCGCGGCAATATGGGTCTTTTTATACTTCTCGCTCCCGAGCGCTTCCTTTAACCCGTCGGGAGAAATCAATATCGCATGCATCTTCTTTGCCGAAGCCGGACGGGGTTTATTGTAAAAAACGTCGAACAACCCCGCGACGTCGGAAGGCGCGAGTTTCCTAAGCCTTGACCCCAAAAAAGCGAGGCGCATATTCTCCTCCGGCAGATTAGACATGCCGCGGAGAAGTTCCGTCAGTATTTCTTCGAGATTTTCCATAAAAAAGCGGAAGGGTCTGACTCGAGAATCCGTTCTCCCTGTTGCGGAAGCACGGGAAAGTCCGTCCGAAGAATCTGCCCTTAACTTGATTCAAAGACGGGTCGGGCGTTTATCTTACTATATCGAGCCCTGCCTCCGCCATGCCGGAAGGAAGTTCCGTAAACACTACCATGACGGGAATGGTCCCTTTCGGGGGAACGGCGCCCGGGGAGGTGTCGCTGAAATATCTCTCGATTTCCCCTTTGGAAAGTTTCGTGAGTTCTTCAACGGACATTTTGCGTCCGGCCGAAACCGCTTTTTCGGCAACCGGCTGCTTCTTATTATCGTATATGACGCCCTTTACGAATTTTATTCCCTGCGGGCCGTCGCTCAGATTGACTACCACTCCTTCAATAACGAAGACCTGCCCGAATTGCTCGTTGGTTACGAATGAGGTCTTGACTCCCTCTATTTCGAGGGTTTGCACCGCGGCCGGCTTGGAAAACATACTTATCACCGGCGACAACAATCCGCTCGAATACAAAGCGAAACCCCCGCCCAAAATCAACACGACAAGAAGTACCGTTAAAAGACCTTTGCGGCTTCCGGCCTCGGGAACCGGCGCGGGTCGCGGTATCTTTAACGCCTCTTCCATGGAAGGAACTTCGGTTTCTTCGCCGGCCTTTTCCTCAGCCATGCCAAAACCGGCGAACATGGTCTTCTCGGCCGGAGCCTCTTCCTCGGCCTTGGCAGCCGGTTTCGCTCCGCCTGAGGCGGACGGAGCGCCTATCGAAAATGTGACGGTCTCTTCCTGCTTGCCTTCGCCCGGCTCTTTCTTCTCAATCTCGAATTCAAATCCGAACCCGCCTTCTTTGCCTTTGCCGAAAGACGGCTCTTCCGGAGGCTTCTCCTCTCCGAACGTAAAACCTCCGGACGGCGCTTCTTCTTTCTTTTCCTCAACGCTGAATCCGCCAAAACCTCCGGACGGCGCTTCTTCTTTCTTTTCCTCGACGCCAAACCCGCCAAAACCCTCTCCGGCGCCTGTAAGGCCGAATGCTTGACCGCCATGCCCCGCATCTTCCGAAGGCTTGGATGTAGCGACATCAAAACTGAATCCTGCGGGTTGCTCGGGCTCAGGAGGTGGAGGAGGAGGTGGTGGTGGCGGCGGCGGCGCGGCGGCCTCTACAGGCGCGGTTGCCTCAGAAGGCGCTTCTTTTTTGACTATAAAACTATTCTGGCACTTCGTGCACCTGACTTTTACGCCCTTTTCGCCCACCTTGGCGTCGTCAATGCGGTACTTGGCCTGACACTGGTCGCACTGTACTATCAATGCTTCACCCTATGTATTTAATATTTATGATAAAAATTATTACAATTCAACTTAACACAAGAAACCCGCAATTGCAAGAGTGGGAGCGAGCCCTCCGGCGCCCATAATGTTTTATTTACTTCTTGGCATACGCATTGCCGGGGCTTATTGATTCATCCGTCCGCCATTATTATTGGCGGAGCGGACCGTCCGCAAGGGCAGGGGTGACCCCTGCACCCGTAATCCTTTATTTACTCCTTGGCATACGCATTGCCGGGGCTTATTGATTCATTGTGCCGTCCGCAAGGACTTGCCAATCAACTCAAAAAATCCCTCTTCGTTTTCAATCTCCACCTCTATCGAAATTGCCAGAAGCAAAACCTCCTTTGGCCAGATGCCGTTGAGCTTGACAATGTCTTTCTCGGTCGTGATGACTGCGTCAAGGCCTTTGACTCCCGCGGTTATTTCGAACACGTCTTCTTTTGAATACGCATAGTGGTCGGGATAAGTAAATACCTTATCTATCGTCGCGCCGAGTTCTTTTACCGTGGCTTCGAACGATTCAGGAGAGGCTATGCCCGAGACCATCGCGACCTTCTTTCTCCTCAAGAACTCGAGGGGCCTTTCTCGTCCGTCCGAAGAGCGAAGCATTGACGGCTTATAAGAAAATCCGAACACGGGCTTGCCTGTTCCCTCAATCTCCGGCAAAGGCTCGCCTCCGCCCTTTATCATAAAACAATCCGCGCGGGACAGGCCCGAAATAGGCTCCCTTAAAACGCCTCTCGGAAGAAGATAGCCTGCGCCGAATCTCTTTCCCCCGTCTATAAGAACCACGTTTACGTCCCTCGCGAGGCGGAGGTGCTGAAATCCGTCGTCCAAAATTATTGCGTCCGCTGAAAACTCCTTAATGGCGTGCCTCGCGGCCTCTGCCCTGTCGGCGGAGACAATGACCGGAACGCCTTTAAGTTTCTCTGCCATGAGGTATGCTTCGTCACCCGCGTCTTCATGCGAAGCGAGCACTCCATTGAAATCCGAGACTATTACCATGCCGGTTTTTTTTCTTTTATAACCCCTGCTCAGTATGACGGCCTTCTTGCCTCTCGCCTTTAAAAACGCGGCTATCTTCATGGTAATAGGCGTCTTGCCGCTTCCGCCGGCCGTTATGTTACCTATTGATATGACCTTGCAACCCGCCCTCACTGCCTTTAACGCGCCGATTTCGTAAAGAAATATCCTCGCCCCGACGAAAAATCCGTACACAATGGACAATGCGTAAAGAAAGGCACGAAGCAACGCTCCGGTTTCGCGGCCCGCCATGCACGCCTCTATTTTATTTCTTAGGCGCCCCACTCAGGTATCTCTCCATGACGTTGCAAGACATCTCTATCGCGCCCCTGTTGGACTTGACCACGCGCTTACCCGCGCTCCCCATCTTCGCTCTCAAGGATTCATCTTGAAGAAGCCTTCCGAACTCCCGCTCGACGCTCTCCGCGCTCACCCTTGCCGAAGCGCCGCCGGCTTCGAGCGCCTCCGCCATCTGAAGGCAATTTTGAAGGTGCGGCCCGTAAACGACCGGTATTCCGAAAAAGGCCGGCTCAAGAAGATTGTGCCCGCCTATTGGAACGAGCGTTCCTCCGACAAACGCTATCGTGGAAATTGAGTACACCGAGGCGAGTTCTCCGATGGTGTCGAGAAGGGCGACGTCGGCCTCCGGGCCCTTGCCCATGTCTTTTTTCTTTCTCCTGCACGAAAATCCTTTTTTTATCACGGCGGCCTCGACCTCGTCGAATCTCTCCGGATGCCTCGGCGCGAGAACGAGTTTCAAACCAAGGAATTCCTTTTTCAGCCGGCCGAACGCGGCAAGCAGTATGTCCTCTTCGCCCCTGTGGGTGCTTCCCGCGACTATTACCGGAACGCTGCCGCTTATGCCGAGACTTTTTCTTATGGAATCCTTGGCGACCGGGCTAAGTTCGGGGGGCCTCGTGTCGAACTTGAGATTGCCCGAAACGGCTATCCGGTTTTCCTTTATGCCGAGCGCGGCCGCGCGGACGGCGTCCTGTTTCGTCATGGCGCAGAAAAACGAAATCGAACCAAATGCCCGGCCGAAAAGAAAGGCGAGTTTTTTATAGCCTTTCGCCGACCTTTCGGACAGGACGCCGTTCACAACGATAACGGGCACGGAATTTTCATCGAGCGTCATCAAGAGGTTCGGCCAGAACTCTTTTTCGACCGCCACGAAAAGGGAGGGAGTGACGCTCCGGACGACCCTCCTTACCACCCATCCGAAATCAAGCGGAAAATAAATAAGCGCGTCTATGAACGAAGCTCCCTCCTGCTTGGCAACGGCGTTGCCCGTGGCCGTAACGGTCGAAAAAACCACGCGAATAAAGGGATTTCTCTCCTTGAGGATTTTAACGAGAGGAAGCGCGGCCTTGGTCTCGCCGACGCTTACCGCGTGCACCCAAACGACTGTCTTTCCGCGAAGCGTCTCGATTTTAGCCTTCTTGATAAAGCCGAATCTCTCAAAGATGCCCGAGCGGTATTTACCGTAAAAAATCATCTTGAAAAAGAAATAGGGAAGAAGCGCGGGCAAGGCGGCATGGAGAAATATGTCGTACAAAAAAAACGCCATGGGCTTATTTATGAAATCTCCCCCCCTCGGGGGTTCGTTCGAAAAACCGGTCCGCCCTGTCGGTGCAATCGTTTAATTTTTCTTCCAATTCGAGCCTCTTTGCTTCGAGCTCCTCTTTTGAGGAACCCGGCCTTACCGTTACAGGCTCGGCCGCCACGAAAACGCCCTTTGAAAACGGGTAAGGAATGATGAAGGCGTCCCAACTCTTAAACGTTTTTTTCCGCGAAGCGCCGAAAGACACCGGGATTATCGGAAAGCCCAATCTCTCGGCCATGAGCACGGCCCCGAGCTGCGCCTCGCGGCCCGGCCCCTTGGGGCCGTCGGGCGTTATCGCGAGGTCTTTGCCCATGCGCGCCGAAGACAAAAGCCCCTTCACGCCTGAAATCCACCCCCGCGTGGACGAACCCCTTACGCAATCTATGTTCGGAAATCGCTTCACCGTCCTCGCTATGAGCTCTCCGTCGCGATGCGTGCTTACCAAAACGCTTATGCCGCTTCCAAAGTACGCGTAAGGCATCATGAAGAGCCTCCCGTGCCAGAAGGCGAGTATTATGCGCTCCCCCTTGCGAAGCCTCTCCGCATACGAATCGAAGTCGACGTAAGAAACCCTCATGGTGAAAAACACCGCCACTATGAGCCAATGCGCGAGAGGCGGCACTATTACGGGAGAAATTCTTTTTACAAACTCCTTTAGCAAGCGAGACCTTCTTTTAACCCCGGCCCTGCGCCGTTTTCCGTCATCGGCGCGATTTGTTCCAACGGGCGTTGGCGCGGAATAAACCGCGCCCCGTAAGGCCGAACGAACTTCAAAAACCCGGAATACGCCTCCATAATCCCCCGACCCATGCTTTGTCCGTCCGCCAATCAGTAAGGCGAACCGTGTTTACGCCTCTCCCATGACCTTCATCACGGCCTCGGCCGCCTTGTCGGCCGCCGGGCCTCCGATGAGGGAGCGTCTTATCCGGGCGTAGCCGTCTTCCATGAACTTAAGCCTTTCCGGATTTTCGAAGATTCCCGACATCTCCTTTTCCATGTTCTCGGGGGTAACGCCGTCCTGTATGAGTTCGGGCGCGACCATGGAGCCGGAAACTATGTTGGGAAGCCCTATCCTGTCTATTCCTATAAGGCGTCTTCCTATGAAATACGACAACCTCGAAACCTTATACACTATCACCATGGGCGTTCCGATAAGGGCCGTTTCGAGCGTCGCGGTTCCCGACGAAACCAAAGCGATGTCCGCCGCCCTCATGACCGTGTACGTTTTTTTCCTGAAAACCGAAACGTCAACGCCGGATTTATCCAAAAATTCCTTAAGAAGCCCGTCGTCTATGCCGTCCGCGGCCGGAAGAATCAC
>DASRUI010000144.1:0-4541 GCA_035655515.1 Thermodesulfobacteriota bacterium | reverse complement strand
AGCCGGACTCATGCGTTACGAGCGTCTGATTTTTATAAGTCCACGACCACCGCATGCGCTTGTCTTTGTTTTCAATATGTCCGCCGTCGATATTAGCCGAAAAAACGTTTAATTTCAGCGTATCTACAGGAACACTGACTATTATTTTCACGTCATCATAGACATAATCCTTTGTAAATGCCTTCAGGAGCGAAAAGTGACCGGGGAACACCGCTGTTTTCCGAACCAACTTGTACGAATACCCAACCTTATCGCCTGCGGCAACCTCCGGGAATATAATAACACGCGTCTTTATGTCGCTGTACATAGGACCGCCGCCTGCCACAGCCGTGCGCTCTTGAATATTAGCCGCCGGAACATCTATCCGGCGGCCGTCATTTTTAAGTGTGTATGCCGAAAGTATCGTCAGTTCTTCTAAACTTTCGCTATAACTGACATTCTGCTGATTTGCCATAGAGACGCCTTCATTGGTCAGCACTTCTATTATAAAATCTCCCGTATAAATATGCGTACCGTCGGGATTAACAGCATAATCAGAATGATACTTGGCGTATTTACTGAAACCTAAAAACGGAACGTTTTTTTCATCGGCAAGAGATATGTCACACCTCAAGACAGAAAAGATAAACATGGCTAATGCAAGAAATAATCTCATCACTTGCCTCCCGGACTGAGATTTTAGTCTCGTAAATAACATCTTAACCGTCATTTCCCTATCTTCCCAAACAAAGGCTTCAGTTTCTCGAAAGTCCTTTGAAGATGCTCGGGCATGACCCTCGTCTCGGAAACTACGGGCATGAAGTTGGTGTCCCCGTTCCACCTCGGCACAACGTGCCAGTGGAGGTGGTCTGCTATGCCGGCTCCCGCGGCTTTGCCGAGGTTCATGCCTACGTTAAAACCCTCAGGCTTATAGACCTCTTTCAATATAACAATGGATTCATTCATGAGCCTTTGAAGGTCAGTTGATTCTTCGGCAAGAAGGCTTTCGAGGTTTGCCTCGTGCCTATTGGGGGCAATGAGGATATGGGCGTTATTGTAAGGGAATTTATTTAAGAGCGCTACGGAGTGTTTGCCGGTGTAAAGGGTATAGTCGTTATATGTGAGGTTCCCCGCGTTACAAAATATGCATCCTTTTTTATTGCCGCCTTCTATGTACTCGACCCTCCACGGGGCCCACAGTTTTTCCATGGCGATTATTTTTTATTGTTGACCCTTTCCTTGAGTTCCTTGCCCGCCTTGAAGAACGGAACGGTTTTAGCCTCGACCGATATGCCTGCGCCGGACTTGGGGTTCCTGCCCTTTCTCGCGTTTCTCTTCTTGACCTTGAAACTGCCGAAACCCCTTATCTCCACCTTGCCGCCTTTGGCGAGGGTTTCGACTATGTTGTCGAATACCGTCGAGACTATGACCTCAACGTCTTTTTTCGTAAAAACAGTCGTCTTTCCGGCTATTGCCTCGATGAGTTCGCTTCTTGTCATAAAAAAAAATCCCCCCTCCTTACCTTGAGAAATCAGGCATCATGTACATGAATCTCGTTCCGGGCAAAAACTCTCCGAGCGTTTTCGTAACGCTCTCGCCCAAAAGCCCCTTCCATATTCCGCGGAATTCCTCCGGCGGATAAACGACCGTCGGCTTGCCGCTTATGCCGGCAAGTTCGGCGCTCAATGTAATGGCGTCTTCCATTGTGCCGAGTTTATCTATAAGCCCGAGATTTAAGGCCTGAGAGCCGGTAAATATCCTGCCGTCGGCTAACTTCGCGACCTCTTCTTTCTTTATGCCGCGCCCTGTCGAGACGGCCTCTATGAATTGGCCGTGGACGTCGTCTATGACCGATTGAAGAAACTCCCTCTCCTCTTCGCTCATCTCCCTGAAGGGCGAGCCCGTGTCCTTGAACTTGCCGCTCTTTACAGTGCGGCCTTTAAGCCCGACCTTTTTAAGGAGTTCCTCGACGTTCATGAACTCTATTATGACGCCTATGCTTCCGGTAATGGTCCCGGGGTTAGCCACGATTTTATCCGTTGCCGAGGCTATGTAGTAGCCTCCGGACGCCGCGACCGCTCCCATCGAAGCCACGACCTTCTTTTCCGCCCTGAGTTTCTTCAGTTCCGCGTATATCTCCTGCGAAGGCCCCACCGCGCCGCCCGGAGAATCTATCCTCACAACGACCGCCTTTATGTCGCCCCGCTCCGCGTATTCGCGTATGAGGCCGGTTATCTCCGTGGAGTCGGTTATCACGCCCTCTACCTTGACGACCCCGACGCTTTTCCCGAATCCGAACCTTCCGCCAATAACGGAAATCAACACGGAGAGGATTATTATAGCCACGAAAAATGCCCCTATGGCCGCGAAGAGATTCTTTAATGCCGGCAGTTTCATTCCTTGGTTTCGCCTTCTCCGTCCGCCTTAGGCGGAGCGGACGAACTCCTTATGCTCAGCCCTATTTTTTTGTCGTCCGTATTGACGTTAAGCACTTCAACCTCGACCAACGCGCCGACCTTTATATCAACGCCCTTTTTCTTCGCCCTCTGGAGTTCGCTCACGTGCACCAAGCCCTCGAGCCCCTCTTCTATGGCGACGAACGCCCCGAAGTCCGCGAGCCCGGTAACCCTTCCTTTGACTGTCATGCCGGGCTTGTAACGCTCCGCCGCCCCGGCCCACGGATTCTTTTCGAGAACCTTCGTGCTCAGGGAAAACCTCTGCGAATTCCTGTCCACGTTCAAGACGGTGGCCGATACCTCCTGCCCCTTTGTGAAAACCTCGGAAGGGTGTTTTACCTTTTTCCACGAAATGTCCGATATGTGGATTAATCCGTCAACTCCCTCTGTTATGCCGATGAAGACGCCGAAGTCAGTTATATTTTTAACAACACCCTTTACCACGCTTCCCTTGGGGTATTTTTCGGCCAACTCGTCCCACGGGTTAGCCTCTATCTGCTTCAAGCCGAGCGATATGCGCCTTGTCTGAGGGTCGGCGTCCAGGACCATAACCGTAACCCTGTCGCCGGATTTAAGCTTTTGCGACGGATGCTTTACCTTTGTCCAAGACATCTCGGATATGTGCACGAGACCTTCGAGTCCGGGCTCCATCTCCACGAACGCCCCGTACTCGGCAACGCTCGTAACCCTGCCCTCCACCTTCGAGCCTGCCGGGTACTTGTCCTTCACCGATGCCCACGGGTCGGGCATGACCTGCTTCATGCCGAGAGATATTTTGTTGGCCGCCTGGTCGTACTTCAAGACCTTCACCTTTACGCGGTCGCCGATTTTTACTATTTGAGAAGGGTTCGTGACCTTGCCCCACGACATGTCGCTCAAATGCACAAGGCCGTCCACTCCGCCCAGATCCATGAAAGCGCCATAGTCGGTCACGTTCTTTACAACGCCCTCGACCTCGTCCCCTTCCTTTATCCTCTCGAGGGTTGCCTTCCTCTTCGTGTCCCTCTCTTCTTCGAGTATTACCCTGCGCGACACTATCACGTTCTGTTTCGGCCTGCTGAATTTTATCACCCTGAACTCGAATTCCTTGCCCTCGACCGAGGCCGGGTCTTTGACGGGCTTAAGGTCAACCTGCGAGTTAGGAAGGAATGCCGTAACGCCTTTTATGTCAACGTAGAAGCCGCCGTTCACCGCCCTCGTGATCCTGCCTTTTACCTTGGCGTTCCGGCGTCCGGCTTCTTCCAATTCATCGAAAGTCTTTAATTCGTCGGCGCGGGACTTGGATAAGGCGACGTAGCCTTTTTCGTCTTCCCAGCGCACCACCATTACGGAGATTTCCTGCCCAACCTCGACGACCGGATTTCCGTCCTTATCCAAAAATTCCCTTATTGGAACCACGCCCTCGGCCTTATAACCTATGTCAACCATCACGGAATCACCCGTAACATTGACCACCTTGCCCTTTATGAATTGCCCAACCTTCGGCTGCTTAAGACTTTCTTCAAAAAGTTGCGCGAAGTCCTCCTGCTCCGGCGCCTCTTTCTCAGGCTCTTCTTTGTTATTGTTATTAACGTCAGTCATGACCGCGCCGCTCCCTCTCAATTAAAAATTTTTAATGTTTCAATCGAATATAACATATCGCCAATGTAAAGTGCAATATATTGATTTATTTGATTATTCCGTAAAGGCCGGCCGTTCGCGCGAGGAGTCATTGTGCTTATGCCCGACTTCTTCCACCCGCTTTATCACTTCCTCTATCACCCACTCGGGGGTTGAGGCGCCGGCCGTTATGCCTATGCGCTTTACGCCGTCGAACCATCTCTCGTCTATCTCGGATGCGACCTCTATGTGATGAGTCCTCGGCTGTATGGAAGCGCAGATGTCGGCGAGGCGAGTGGTGTTGGCGCTGTTCTTGCCGCCCACCACTATCATGCAATCCACTATTTTGGAAAGTTCGACGCTTTCTTTTTGCCTGATGGACGTGGCGTTGCAAATGGTATTGAAGACCTTGAGTTCCTGCGCTCTTCCGAGGCAAAAAGTCGCTATGTCCTTAAGCCTCTCGAAGGACTGGGTCGTCTGCGCCACTATGCCGATTTTTTTCTGTTT
>DASRUI010000143.1:0-9476 GCA_035655515.1 Thermodesulfobacteriota bacterium | reverse complement strand
ATATTTTATTACGATATGCGCACGGAACAAAGAATGTTTGTTCGGCGAAATCGCAGGGGTGAAAATGGTAATGAATGATGCGGGGGCGATGGCGCATGATGAATGGGTGAAAACATCGGAAATGCGGCAAAATATCAAATTGGATGAATTTGTGGTGATGCCGAATCATGTCCATGGAATAATTATTATTGGTGATTGTAGGGGCACGATGCATCGTGCCCCTACGGCGGAACAATTTGGCAATCCAACATCAAATTCGATATCGACGATAATTCGTGGTTTCAAATCCGCCGTAACCAAACAAATTAATGCAATCCGTAATATGCACGGCATTCCTATATGGCAACGCAATTATTTTGAACACATCATTCGCGATGAAGAATCGTTGTGGAAAATCAGGGAATATATCGTCAATAACCCGATAAATTGGCAACAGGACGAAATGTACCCGATGTAGGGGTTCAAAATTTCGAACCCTAAAATTGGGGGGACAGATCGTAGGGGTTCAAAATTTTGACCCCCCCCAAAGAATTCTCTTGACAAGAAAATTAAAATTTGTTAATTTAAGATTAATAGAAGCACTGACGAAGGTGCGGCTATGTAGGGCAAGGCTTTAGCCTTGCGTCTATAAGAGGCGATGACTGCCTCATTGAGGCTGAAGCGCGTTGGTTTATAACCGGAGATACGTTTCCGCGTAACGCGTTTTTCTCTCGAGAGGCGAGATGTAAGATTTGTAGGGGTTTAAAATTTCGAACCCCTACAAAAAAGTAACGGAACAAAAAAAAAGGGAGGACATCATGAAAACATTCTACACATTGGCGATAGCGGCCTTGGCGGTCATAGGCCTGGCGCTTTTCGCGACACCGGCAAGCGCGGTGCATAAGAACCCCGACAACCAACTTGCCTGCGGCTCGTGTCACACCATGCACAACAGCCAGGGCGGCGGCGCGAACACCCTCGGCGGCAGCCCCTCGATAGTCCTTTTGAGGGGAATCGTTGCAGGCAGGGAGCAGATACACAACTTCTGTCTGCAGTGCCACGCATCGAACGGAGCGCAGGGCGGTAGCACGCACAAGCCTCATGAAGAGACCGCTCCGAAGGTCTATATTGACGGCCAGCAGGGCGCAGGCAATAGCGCTGTCGCAGGCACGCTCGACAGTTTCCTGGTTATCGGCGCTGGTGGAGATTTCTCAGGCGACCTTTCCGGAAGTTCCGTCGCCGGCTGGACCGACGGCTCGACCAATTTCCTGGGACAGGCCCATAGTCTCGGAACAACGGCACTAACGCCTCCCGGCGGAGATAATGTCGTTGCCACGTTTTCTTGCACCTCTTGCCACGACCCGCATGGCGCGTATACCAGCACAACAAGCGTTGCAAACATTTATCGTAACCTCAAACTCCAGCCGGATATAACCGGAGGCGAGCCCTCGGTAACCCTTAATGCCAACGTAAAGAGTTACAGAGGCATGGGCGGTTATACAGTTGGTGGCGGCACGGGTGACGACTCATGGGCTCCGAGCAACGGCGCGTTAGATACCGGCGTATGGGCTATCGCGGATGACGCGGGGGTAGCATGGGACGGAAGCGACCCTTGCGTTGATGGCGTTACGGGTAAGGTAAACTGTTACGGCGTAAGCGCGGGAGCCGCAACAGACGGCATTTCATATTGGTGCGCCACATGCCACGACAATTGGCATGAGGATGTTGTCGCCGGCGACGCCAACAGGTCCGGCAACGATTGGAAAAGGCACCCGGTGGAGAACCTCCTTGACGACGGCAGCACCACGTCAGGCGCAGGTATAACCATAATTAATACGACCACGTACGGCACTAATGCGGTGGCTGCTGATGGGTTTAGGCTTCCGGTCGCAAAGACTGGCGCTGCCGGGTACGAATACTATCTTAGCGGAGATCCGACCACATCCAAGGTGTTCTGTCTCTCTTGCCACTTTGCGCACGGCGGTCCGTATAACGACAACTTGAGGTGGGATTACACCTCGGGTGTGCCCACCCCGGGAGGTCAGACCGGCAACAGTTTAGACAGCACTACGGGATGTCAGCAATGCCACAACAGGTAATCTTCGGATTATCTTGTTATAGGGTGATTCAACCCGGAACCTTTCTCTCCTTTCTTCTCTCCCTCCGCCTAAGGCGGACGAAGTCGAAGGGGTGAGGGGAAAAGGTGAGGCGAATAAAAAATGAAAAAGGGCACGGGAAGAAATTCCCGTGCCCTTTTTTGTTTTTCCTCTTCTCCTTTTTTTCTTTCACCCTCTCCCCTTGTGGGAGAGGGTGGGGTGAGGGGAAAAGAGACGAGATTGCTTCGGGGTAAAGCTCCTCGCAATGACTATTTACGAGATGTTGAAACAAGCCTCCCCCCGGATTCATTTTATGGTCCGGCATGGCAAGAAAACAGGTTGCTTTTCTTGCTCTATTATTGTAAATTTAAAAAGAGAACCTTGTCCGCTTTTGTAGGGCGGGGCAGTAGGGGCACGATGCATCGTGCCCCTACGAAAGACCGCAGACCTAAAGGTCTGCCCTACGCAGGGTAGGTAAAAACGTCATGAGACGCATGAGAAACCATAGATATTCCGTCCATATAAGAGCCTTCATGCTTTTCATGTGCCTTGTTTTCTTTACGGGCATGCGCGGGGAAGCTTTTTCTCAGACGGCTTCATCGCCTCTGCCGGCGGTTGCCGTAAACTATCTGTACGGTTTCGACGCAAAACTGAGCGGAAGCGTTTTAAAATGGGTCGACCAGATATACATGGACGAGCGGCATGGCGAGATATTTCTTCTGGACAAGGACAATGGAAGAATCGTCGTTATGGACATGGACGGCATATACCAGTATCATTTCAATTATTTGCTTTCAGGCGTCAAGGCTCCTCGATCTCTTGCCGTTGACGCCGGCGGCGACATATACGTTGCCGAGATGGACAGAATAGCGGTCCTCGATTACAGGGGTGATTTCAAGAAAGAATTGAAGATAAGCGGCGTCCCTGATGCCGACAAGATGGCCATAAGGTCGATAGCCTTGTATAAAAGCAGGGAAGGAGCAAGGATATACGTCGGCGACATAACATCGCAAAGAATAATAGTTTTAACCCTTGACGGCAAATTTGTCAGCCAGTACGGACAAGACGTCATCAAGGGGACTAATTTCGCGGGTCTTACCGTAAGCGATGGGGGCATCACGTTTCTCGATAGTTCGATTTATACGGTATTCCGTTACGGCCATGACGGAACGCTTATCGCGAAATGGGGCGGCCTATCGAGCCTTTTCGGAGGTTTCAGCATGCCCTCGGCTCTTGCGGTCGACGAGAAAAACGGGAGGGTCATCGTAGCCGATACGAACAGGATGATGGTTATAGCGTTCGACATGACGGGCAAGCCCCTTTTTGAATTCGGCGGACCGTCGATTTTCAGCTGGCCGAGGGCGGTTGCGGTGGATGGGGCGGGACGCATATACGTTGCCGACGCCACCGGCGTCATCAAGGTCTTCGAGGGGGTTCTTGAAAAGATGGATTCAACGGAGCCTCAAATCTCCCCTTTGCCGTAAGTAGTTTTTTTGGGGGCCATAAGCCTTGTTGATTGTAATGTCGAAAAAAAACGGCGGACTCCGCCCGTTCTCCTTTTTTTGCGTTTCGGCGGTTCGATCGCTTGTCCTGATTTCCGTCGTTTCGGCCTTTGCCGCTTCGACTTTCGCAAGGAACCTCGTCTGGCTCGACGGCATTGCCGTTTGGAAAGACGCATCGAGGAAGTCTCCGGCAAAGGCGAGGACGCGGAACGACCTTGCGATGGCGTATTACGGGGCGGGCCTTGCCGGCTATGCGATAGAGGGTTTTAAGAAGGCCCTTTCATTGAATCCGGACATTGCGATGATACATTCGAACATCGGTTTTGTTTATGGAAAGGAGGGCATGCTTTCGGATGCCGTGGCGCACCATGAAAAAGCCATAGAGCTTATGCCTTCTTTTCCCGGCGCCCATGAAAATCTCGCCATAGCCTACTGCGCGATGAAGGAATTTTCCCTCTGCATAAACGAATTCAAGACGGCCCTTTCGCTCCTGGACAGGGCGCGCACAAGGCATAACCTCGCGAACGCCTATAGGAAAGCCGGGATGAGGAAAGAGGCCGTCCTGGAGTTCGAATCCCTCCTCCGGCGCCACGACTTGCCCGTTCTCCACAACGACCTCGGGCTCGTCTATGCGGAAGGAGGCGAAGAGGGGAAGGCGCGGAGAGAATTCTCGACGGCAATCGAGCAGGACCCCTCATACCAGGCCCCTTACGTGAATATGGGGTTCCTTTATCTCGGCAATGGCCGTTTGAATGAATCTTTGGAAATGTATTCGGCGGCGGTCGGGATAAACCCGGACGAACCGCTCATCCACTACCACCTTTTCCTTCTTTACGGTAAAATGGGCGATAAGGAAGAGGCGCGGGCTCATCTTGAAAAATTTTACAAACTGAAAGCGAAAAAGGGGGCAGGAGGGAGTTGAACCGCGCCGCGATGCATACGCAAGCCTGCGGGACATTGCGCATAAAAAACCCCGGAGCGTTAGGCATCGCTTTTTTTGCGGCGGTTCTCATGCTTTGCGCTTTTTCGAGAAATGGCGTGTGGGCCGACGAGGGGGTTTTGTGGGAAAACGTGCTTTCCGGTTCGGGGGCTAAGTGGAGGCCGTTTTACAGGATTGGGCTGAACGATTACATGAATGGAAGATATGCGGATGCCGTCGGGAGATTCGCAAAAGCGCTCGAACGCAAGCCGGAGGCAGGGGAACTTCACAATAACATGGGGCTTGCCTATCAGAGGCTCGGCATGTTCGAAAAGGCCGTTGAGCAATACCGCATGGCCATAGGAAAGGGCGCGGGTGGTTCCTCCGCATTTACGAACATGGGCACGGTTTTTCTTGAAAAGGGGGATTACAAGACCGCGCTCAAGTGGTTCCTCGATGCCTTGGAGATAAACCCCTATGATTCCGCGGCCATTACAAACGCGGGGTTTGCCTATTTCGATACGGCAGATTACCGGAGGAGCGTGGAGATGCACAAAAGGGCTTTGTCCGTAAACCCCTATTCCATAAACGCCCACTACGGGCTCGGTCTGGCCTACGAAGGCTCCGGTGATTACGGGAAGGCGTTGAAGCATTGGAGGCTGTATGCGGAGGTTTCCGGTCCCGGCGCATGGAGGGATAAGGCGCGCAGGCGCATCGATAGACTTTCGCAAAGAGGAGGTTTTAGCGACGTTGTCGAGGAAAATATTCAAAAGTGAGGCGCTTTTATATCCGGCTGTCCTTGTCGTGTTCGGCGCGTTGTCCTTCATGCGCAATTTCGTATGGACGGACGAAATTGCCCTGTGGAGGGATGCCTCCTCCAAATCCCCCGGCATCGCCAGGGCCTTGAACAATTTCGGGGACGCTCTTCGTATCGAGAGAAGATATGAAGAAGCCATACCTGTTTTTATAAGGGCGATAAAGAACGACCCTTGGTACGTGGAACCCCATTACAACCTTGCGGCAAGCTTCGTCGGGACAGAAAGATACGACGACGCGATACCGGAGTTCGACACGGTGCTCAGAATAAACGCCGTTCTTAAGGGCGGGCATTTCGGAGAGAGATTCTCTTCGAGAAACGAACTTGGCGCGCACGCCAATCTGGGCAACATCTATAACGTGAAGGGGATGTTGGGCGAGGCTGTTTCGCATTACAAGGAGGCGATCGCCATATCCAAGGACGACGCTTCGGTGCGCTTCAACCTCGCCATTACGTATAAGAGGCTCGGAATGTTAAAAGAGGCGAAGGCCGAATTCGAGGAAGTATTAAGGATTAATCCCTCGGACGAGGGCGCGAGGCAAAACCTTTCAATCATCGGCGGACGGTGATTATCGTGTTCGCGGACAGGCCCTAAATCTTCCTCTCCCCCTTGGGGAGAGGGCAGAGCCTGCCTCCGCGTGAGGCGGACGAAGTCGAAGGGGTGAGGGGGAAGTGGCGGACCGCGGGAATGACAAAAAAAGATAGTAATGACAGAGTCGAGGTTAGACTTTTTATGTGGTTAAGATTCGCGTTGTCTCTCGTTATTTGTTTTCTTGTCGCCGTCCCGGCTTTTGGCGCGCCGCAAGGCGTCGACGCAGGCGCGCCGCAAGGCGTCGACCCTCGGCTTCGCCGAGAGGCGAGCGCAGGCGCGGCGGCAAGGGAACTGCCGCCTAAGTTCAAGTTCGAGATTAATTCTTTTTATAAAAACCGTTTCAAGGGCCCGAAGTCCGTGTTCGTGGACAGGGAACACGGAGAGGTTTACGTCGTTGACCCGTCGAGGGGAGAGGTGCTTATCTTCGACACCCTCGGCACGCCGGTTTTCAGTTTCGGCGGACGTCCGGGCGAATTCGCTCCGCTGGATATAGCGGTAAGAAATGAGCGCATATACCTGACATACGAAAACAAACCTTATATCGAGGTTTTGAGTCTTAAGGGAGAACCGATTAAAACCCTCACGCCTTCGGAGGGAAAGTTTATCGCCGGAAGGATGGACATGGATGAGGAGGGCAATATATACGTCGTGAACAAGGCCGCGGACAGATGTCTCGTCCTCGATAAGAATGATAACTTTACCGGCTCGATAGGCGAGGGGCTTGCCTCCCTCGCGGGGGTCGCGGCCGGGGGAGGCAGGGTTTATCTCATAACGCCGTTCTTCAAAGGACACGTTATTCATGTCTATACGGTAAAAGGCGAACATCTGATGAGTTTTCAGGCGATAGAGGACAGGGGCGGCATCCTCGGACTTCCCACAAGCGGAAAGGTGGATAAAGACGGAAACTTCTGGCTTGCGGACGCCTTAAAAGGGGTAATCATATTTAACAAGGAAGGCGCGGAAATATCGAGATTCGGCGCCGCCGGAGGGGCGGAGCGCGAGAGGCTGGACTTCCCTCTGGACATTGACTTTGACGGGGAAGGTATGATATATGTATTGGAGGAAGGCGCTAAAAGGATAGGCGTTTTTAAGTAGGGGCACGATGCATCGTGCCCCTACGGTGGGTTCCTTGGTTGCGTGTTTACCGCAGGGTCGAAGCCCCGCCCTGTATTCCGATAATTCAATTCCGACGCGGGAGACTATGGCCTTATTTGCTAAAAATCGGCGTTTTTTCGGTCTTCTTCGCACCGCGTTGTTCGTTCTTTTTATTATTTCGCTTTTAAATCCCGCGATGGCCGGCGAATATCACGCCTCGGAGGTCAAGACAACTTCCGGCATAACAACCATCGCCTGTTCCCAGTGCCACACCATGCACGGCACGCAGGGCGGCGTTTCAATGATATATTCCGGCGGAGGTTCGGGACCGCAGACAAAACTTCTCAGGTTTAACTCGATACTCGGTCTTTGCCTTTATTGCCACGACGGGGACAATGCCAGTCTCGGCGCGCCTGATATAAGGGCGGCCCCTGCCGCCGGTCAGGTTTATGTTCCGTCCGCAGGAAGATTTTCCGACCGGGGTTACGAGAATTACTCCAACATGCACGACGTGGGGGTTGCCGTTCCGACCCCTCCGGGTTATGCCGGCACGTGGACTGACGTTACCGATAAGTTCGGCTCCACCTTCAACTGCATCTATTGCCACGACAATCACGGGAATAACAATTACAGAAATTTAAGGTACGATCCCGGCAATCCGGCGAACGATAATTCGGCTTCGGGCGTCAAGGTTACCTATATGATGAGCGGACAGGCGAATTGTTCGGATGATTCCTCGACGCCGTGCTCGGTGGAGCAGACGGTCGCGACGGGGATGGGGCTTGGTAAATATGAGAGGAAGACCGTTACCTTCATAAGGGCGCCTCTTGACGCCGACAGTCCCAAACAGGGCGTTGCCGCGTGGTGCGGAAGATGTCACGTTAATTTTTACGGTATAAGCGGCGCGGCCAACGTGGGAGGCATCGGCGCCGGAGGTCTGGGTAGCGGCGATAACAATTCCGGCGCGACAAGCCCGTGGATAAGGCACCCGGTGCAGGACATAAACATTTCTTTGGCCGTAACAAACCTGCACGCCGACTCCACGCTCTGGGACGCGGCAACCTCAGGGGACGTGCGGCATATAAATCCCGACGGCACCCCGTTCAATGACGACGAACAGCCTTTTTGTTTTTCCTGCCATTACGCCCACGGCGGAGGAAACCCGAATAATGCCGGAGACCCCACTCTTGACCACACGAATCTCGTGCAACTGGACAGCGCTTACAACATAAATCTTTGTCCTTCCGCGGTCGCGGGTTCGAATTGCACCGCCGAGTATGTTGCCGCCACGGGCATGATGCGCAATACTTGCCTGAAATGCCATAACCAGTAGTCAGCCTTAGGCGGAGGCTTCACCGCGCCCCGAAGCCGTCCCCTTTGCTCCACTATAACCAATAGGAGAGTTCATGAAGAAGAAATATTTTGCTTTGGCGTTGATAATCGTTGTCGCGCTTATCGGCGCGGGCGGCGGCTACTATTGGCGGAAGAAGGTCAACGCCCCTCCCGAGCCTTTTACCTATCAGACGAGGGAAGATCTCGATAAGGCGATTAAGAAATTCGAGGAAGACGGGAAAACCGGAAAATCCAAGTGGCAGGACAGGTTCAATCTCGGAGTGGCGTATATATACGCGGAGCGTTTCGAGGATGCCGTAAAAACATTCGAGGAGGTAAAGAACCACCGTCCCTCGTTTAATAAGACCTACGAGGCTTTGGGCATGGCTTATTACAGGCTCGATAACACGCCGAAGGCCATAGAGGCGTGGCAAAAGGCCCTTGAACTCGACCCTTCGGCGGAGCATCTGAAAGATATGCTTGAGAGGGCGAAGAGAAGGCTTGAAATCAAGAACAGGGTCGTGGCGTTAAAACAGGAAATCGCCAAAGGACCGGCCGGTTGGACCAAGAGGCTTGAGCTCGCGGCGTTACACCTTATGTTGAGGGAGCCTGAGCCGGCCATCATTGAACTCAAAGAGGTCTTGAAGACAAGAAAGAACAGCCCCGAGATTTACGACGCTCTTGCTGAGGCATACGCGTTAAAGGGAGATTTCGATAACGCCGTGTTCTTCGAGAAAAAGGCCGTTTCGCTCAGCCCCGGCGACGAGGCTTTGAAGGAAAGACTTTCCGAGATGCAAAAAATCAGGGAGGCCGTGAAAAAGGGCGGAAATCGCGAGTCCGTCCGCCCGCCTCAGGTGGACGAAGGCAAGAAGTAGGGCAGGGGTTAAGCCCGGAGCCGCATATTTAATTCAGGCAAAGATTGTCATGGCGGATTTACAAGTAAACCGAATTTAAAATATCGCGTCTCCGGCAAGGAGGGGGCAATGAAGAATAAAATAATTTCAGGTCATGAGGCGGGCGCGCGGTCTGACGGCGCGGCGAAGCAATCCCGGGGACGCAACCGGAAAAAGAAAGCGGGATGGCTTAAAGGCTTAAAGTTCGCTGTTCTCTCGTTTTTTGCCCTTTCTTTCGTTTCAATGGCCCC
>DASRUI010000142.1:0-3402 GCA_035655515.1 Thermodesulfobacteriota bacterium | reverse complement strand
TCTTTCTCCAGAGGGTTTTACAGTCTATGCCGAGGGTGTCGGCGGTCTTTTTCCTGTGTCCGCCGCTCGAGTCGAGGGCTTTCTTTATATGCTCCCTTTCCATGTCCCTCAACGTCGCGGCCGCCTGCCCTCCTCCGTTGCATTTGCCCGCTCCGCCTAAGGCGGACGGGCCGCTGAGTTCAGCCGGAAGGTCGTCAATTCCGATAACGTCCCCGTCCGAAAGTATGGCCGCCCTCTGAAGCACGTTCTCGAGTTCCCTGACGTTGCCCGGCCAGTCATATCTTGAAAGCGATGCCATAGCGTCGCCGTCCAAGCGCTTCTTAAAGCCCGCGGGAAGACCTTCCAGCACTTTTCCGACGAGCGCGGAGACGTCGTCTTTTCTTTCCCTCAAGGGCGGTATGGTAAAGGCGACGGTAGAGAGCCTGTAGTAAAGGTCTTCCCTGAACCGTCCCTGCTTTACGAGAGCGAGAAGGTCCCTGTTGGTGGCGGCCAAGAGCCGCACGTCAACCGAAAACTCCCTCGTGCCCCCGACCTTATAAAAAGCGCCTTTCTCTATCACGCGCAGCAACTTCACCTGCACGTCATTCGGTATCTCCCCTATCTCGTCAAGGAATATGGTGCCGCGGTCGGCAAGTTCGAAGAGACCGGCCTTGGCGTTCAAAGCGCCGGTAAATGCCCCCTTTTCGTGGCCGAAGAGTTCGCTCTCCATGAGGGTCGGTTGCATGGCCGCTATGTTGAAACTTATGTACGGCTCAGCGGAGCGTTGAGAGTTTTCGTGTATGTGCTCGGCAAAGAGATTCTTTCCCGTGCCGCTCTCCCCCATCAGAAGCACGTTCACGTCGCTCTTGGCCACGCGCCCCGCCTCGGCAATGAGTTTCAGCATGGAAGGATTCCTCGTGATAATCTTGCCCTTGCTTTCCCTAAGCCTCCTGAAAAGAAGGCTTTCTTTTTTCATGAGTCTTTTTTCGTTGGCCTTCTTGACGAGGAATATAATCCTCTCCAACGCGCAGGGCTTTACCACGTAATCGTAAGCGCCGAGCTTCATGGCTTCTATGACGGTTGAGACGGTCGCGTCGGCGGTGAGCACTATGAATTCGGTCGCAACCTCCTGTTGCGAAGCCAGTCTCAGCACCTCGACGCCGTTCATAAAAGGCATGTTGATGTCCAGGAGGCAGACGTCGAACTTCTTCCCCTCGAGGAGCTTTATCGCGTCCCTGCCGTTATAAGCGGTAAAGACCTCGAAACCAGCCGAGGCGAGTTCCTCTTTCAGCACGTTGACGAGGTTTTTCTCGTCGTCGGCCACCAGGACGCTTACCTTGGGCTTGGACGTTTTGGCGTTTGTCTTATTTTGCCTGATGGAAGTCATCTGATATATAGTAGTCATTGCGAGGGGTTTTATCCCGAAGCAATCTCATCTTCATAATTACGGGATTGCTCCGCGGAGCCTGCCCTGAGCGAAGCCGAAGGGCTCGCAATGACAAAAATGCCCGGGAAGTTAAGACGCCACGGGAATAAATATCCGGAACGTCGTCCCCTTGCCTGTTTTCGACTCCACTTCGATTCTGCCGTTGTGGTCCGTTATTATGCCGTGGGACACGGACAATCCGAGTCCCGCCCTTCCATACCCCTTGGTCGTGAAAAAAGGCGTAAATATCTTAGTGAGGTTTGCGTCGTCCATGCCGCCGCCGTTGTCGTTGAAACTCACGCAAACAGACGTTCCCCCGTCGTGTTCCTTGACGCGGCGGCTGGTTACGGAAAGAATCCCCGTATCCGGCGTCATGGCGTCGAACGAGTTTATGGCAACGGCCGTGAACACCTGCTTTATCTGCCCCTCGTTCGCGAAAACCTTCGGAAGATTGCCGTCCAGATCGAACCTTATCGTAAAGCCCGAGTATTTGCCCTGCACCATGAGCATGCGCACGGATTCCGATACGATGCGGTTAATGTCGCTTTCGACTTTTTCGCAGACCCTGTCGCGGGAGAAGTCAAGCATGCTCGATATTATACCCTTGCACCGGAATATCTCGGACTCCATCACTTCAAGACACTCCCTGACGGCGCCTCGCGCCTCTTCGGCGTTGAAATTGCCTTCCGACATCTTCCTTCTAAGGGTTCCCGCGCACACCGTCATCGAGGCAAGCGGGTTATTTATCTCGTGCGCGACGCCCCCGACCATCTCGCCCAAAGACGAAAGCCTCTCCCTCGCTATGAGCCGGAGTTCCATCTTCCGCTTTTCGGTTACGTCCTCGATTATCGTTATGACATGAGACACCTTGCCGGGCCTGTCCGCGCAAAGCGGCACCTTTGTCACTAGATAATATCTCTTGTCGCCGCTCCTTAAAAGCGACACCTCTTCTTTTCTTACGATAACGCCCTTGGAAAAAACCTCGCCGAATTCCTCCAGCATGCTCTCGAAATTCTTCGACGATATTATCTTGTCCATGTGAAACTTTAAAACAAGACCAAGAGACTTTCCGACCGCGTCATTTTTCTTGACGCCGAACTCGCCGTCCTCGGCCTTCTTATTCCACGCCACAACCTTCATGGCCTTGTCCACCACGTAAAGCTTGAACGGCAACGCATCCATTACGGCGTCCAAAAGACCGAAACCCGGAACCGGAACGTTTTTTATTGCCTTTATGCCTTTTACTTTGTTGAACATACCCGTCCTTTTCCCCTGTAGGGGCACGGTGCCCTGCTTCGCCGAGGCGAGCATCGTGCCCCTACTTCACCCCTACATCAGGTTGATGAAAAAACCTTTTTGGATATGTTCATGTTCCGGAGCCGCCTCGTCCTTCTTTTCATATTGCGCCAGGCATACCGTGAACGTCGTGCCCGCCCCGTAAACAGAATCAACCTCTATCAGGCCTTCATGCCCGGTTATTATCTTCTTGCATATCGAAAGCCCTAAGCCGGTGCCGCGCTCGGCTGTCTTGGTGGTGAAAAACGGCATGAATACCTTGCCCATGTCGTCGGGTTTTATGCCGTGTCCGCTGTCCTCCAACTTTACGCAGAGCATATTCCTGCCGAGCCTCGAAACAGACGACGTGCTCACCTTCACCACGCCCTTGCCGCCCATGGCGTCGAACCCGTTGCCCATGATATTCAAAAAGACCTGCCTTAACTGCCCGTCGTCGCCCAAAACCACGTTATTCTCCGCTTTAAAGTCATAATCCACCTTGCAGGAATTGGAGTACTTCCTTTGGATAAGAAGCATGCTTCCGGTATCCTCGATAAGCGTCTTTACGTCAACCGGTTCTTTCTTGGGCGGCCTTTCCCTGCTGAAGTCGAGGAGCCCGGTGGTTATCGCGGCGCACCTCTTGAGTTCGTCGTCTATTATCCGGAGATACCCCTGAAGAAGCACGTGCTCGCCGCGGTTTTCCGCGTCCGAGTATTTCCTCT
>DASRUI010000141.1:0-4474 GCA_035655515.1 Thermodesulfobacteriota bacterium | reverse complement strand
AAGGGCGGCTCGATGCAGGTCGCTTCGGCGTCAAGCGAGATAGCGGCAACGTCCGAGCAATCGAAGAGGAACGTCGAGAACTCCGGTTCGGCGGTCGAGGAGATAACCGCGACCATGCACGAGATGAGCGCCAATATCCGGAACGTCGCGAGGGGTATGCAGCAACAGTCTGTTTCCGTGACCGAGACGACCGCGTCCATAGAGGAACTCATCGCCTCGATACAGAAGGTCGCCGATAATTCGAAGAGGCTCGTTGACATAGCGAGGCAGAGCAGCGCCGTCGTCGTATCCGGCAAGGGCGCCGTGGAGCAGTCCTCTGAAGGGGTGAGGACCATCACGACGGCCATGAGTTCTTCCGTGGAGGCGATAAAGATACTCGGCGCCAAGACGGAGAATATCGGCAAGATAGTGGAGGTCATAGACGACATAGCCGAGCAGACGAACCTCCTCGCGCTTAACGCCGCGATAGAGGCCGCCCGCGCCGGCGAGCACGGCTTGGGCTTCGCCGTGGTGGCCGAAGAGGTGAGAAAACTCGCCGAAAGAAGCGCGAAGAGCACGAAAGAGATAGAGGAACTCATAAGCGGCATACAGAACGAGACGAGCGAGGCCGTGGGTAACGTGGAAAAGAGCGTTCAGGTCGTGGACAGGGCGATACGCCTTTCCCATGAAGTCGAGGGCGCCTTAAAGCGCATAGAGGAGAGCGTAGCCGAGGTCGTCAGGTATTCGCAGGAGATAGGGGCCGCCACGTCGGAGCAGGCGAAGGGCTGCGGCCAGATATCCAGGGCCGTGGGCAAGCTTAACGACATTACTCAGGAGATAACGTCCTCAACGGACGAGCAGGCCGGAGGCGTGGAAGAGACGGTAAAGGGAATGGAAAAATTAAGAGAGATGGCGCAAGGAAATTCCTCAAGCATCGAGCAGTTGGCTGTTTCCGCCGAGGAACTTTCAAGGCAGGCGGAGGGCTTGAACGATGTCGCGTCGAGGTTTCGTCTTCCTGAAGCGGAAGAGACGAAATTGAAGAAGGGGTAATTCAGGGATTCCCGAGCCCGGAAGACGCATACGCCCGGCGCATATAACCCTTCGTAAACAGTAGGGGAATAATCTTGACAAAGTCTGTGGTCGTAAAATAAAATAATCATTTAAGTAATGGGAACTGTTTTTTGCCTTAAGAGGTGTCCTTTGTAGCTCAGGGCTTATGATGAATTTTTTCACCTTATTTCCTCCCCACTTGTTGGGGAGGGCAGGGTGGGGCAGCCCTGATATAAATATATATTTTCTTTTGCATCAGCCCTTCCGTCCGCCTGAGGCGGACGGAGGGCTGAGTTACGCGTCAATTTATGTTTAAGGCCGGGCAGGGAGGAAGATATGGCGAAGATCATTCAATTGGTCGGCTTCAAGGTGGACAGGGAATTTTTCGGCGTGCCCATAGGCATGGTGAAGGAGATAGTAAGGCTCCCCGAGATTACCCCTGTGCCGGACACGCCGGAATTCGTCGAGGGCGTGATAAATTTAAGAGGCAAGATAGTGCCGGTTATAGACATGAGAAAGCGCCTCAACGCGCCTTCCGCGGATTACGGGAGGGCGAGCCGGGTTCTTATTCTCGAACTCGGCGGAAAGATAGTCGGGCTTATAGTGGATTCGGCCTCCGAGATACTGAAGATTTCGGACGAGGCCGTCGAGCCTCCGCCGGAACTCGTATCGTCCATAGGCGGCGATTACATAACCGGGGTCGGGAAACTTAACGACAAACTCATAGTCATGCTCGACCTTACGAAACTCATGAGCGTCGAAGAGATAAAGAGGTTCGATTCGATGAAGAAGCTCAGACAAGGCGAAGGCAAGGCCCTCGGAGAAGGCGGCAAGGCAATAGAAGGGGGAACGTGAGATGATTTATGTAGGTAGGGGCACGATGCATCGTGCCCCTACAATCGTGCCACTACAAAACAGATGACGAAAGGCGGGCAAGATGAAATTTTTGAACAATCTTAAGATGCGCGACAAACTCATTCTTCTTCTTGTTTTTCCCATAGCCGGGCTTATTTATTTTTCCGTTCAGGGAATAAGAGACACCCATTCCGAGGTAAAGGAGATGGAGAGCGTGGAGAACCTTTCCTCTCTTGCGGTCAAGATAAGCGCGCTTACCCATGAAATCCAGAAGGAGAGAGGCGCGACGAACCTTTTCCTCGGAAGCAAGGGAACGGAGTTCGTAAGCGAGGTCTCGGAGCAGAGAAAAGAGTCCGACAAGAGGATTACCGACCTTAAAACCTTCATAACGGGCTTTGATTCCGAAGTTTATGGCATAGAGTTCAAGTCAAGCCTCCTTTCGGCCGTTAGCAAGCTTGACGACATTAAAAACAAAAGAGACGCCGCCGCGTCCCTCGATATTCCCGCGGACAAGATTTTTTCTTATTACACCGAACTTGTGGATTCGATGCTGGCCGTGATATCGCATATGTCCGTATTAAGCGAGCGTTCCGAGATATCCAACCAAATAGCCGCGTATTATAATTTTCTTCAGGCAAAGGAAAGGGCCGGCCTTGAAAGGGGTTTCATGAGCAAGGTCTTCGCTCAGGACAAGTTCGATTCCGGCGGCTTGAAGAAGTTTACGATTTTCGTGGCCGAGCAGGCGACCTATACGTCCGTGTTTTTGTCTTTCGCGACGCCGGAACAGAGGGATTTTTACAAGTCCCGGATGCAGGGCAACGCGGTTGAAGAGGCCGCGAAGATGCGCGCCATCGCTTTCGAGAGGGCGGCGGAAGGAAAATTCGGGGTGGAACCGGAGCAGTGGTTCAAACTTAATACCGAGAAGATAGGCGTCATGAAGCAGGTCGAGGACAGGATGAGCGCGGACATTGATGCCACGGCGAACGCGCTTGCCGACAAGGCGTCGAGGGCGTATGCGTTGTTCATGGCGATAACCATAGCCACGATACTTCCGACTCTGATCATGGGCATCGCGGTGATAAGGACGGTCGTAGGCTCGCTTGACAGCATGGCGAGATGCTCGAAGAAGATAGCCGCCGGAGACATAGAAGACGTGGAGGGTTCGTTCATCGAAAGCCGGGACGAGGTAGGTGTATTGTCCTCCGCTTTTAAGGAAATGGTTCTTTATCTTAAGTCCATGGCCGGAACGGCCGAGGCCATAGCCGAAGGCGATTTGTCGGCCGAGGTGTATCCCAAAAACGAAAGAGACGCGCTCGGCAACGCCTTCAAGAAGATGGTCGGGGGGCTCCGCGCGATTGTGGGAGAGATAAGAAGCGGGAGCGAGCATCTTTCTGCGGCTTCAAGCGAGATTGCCGCCACGAGCGAGCAGTCGAGCAGGAATACCGAGAGCTCAAGCGTCGCCGTGGAGGAGATTACCGCGACCATGCACGAGATGAGCGCGAATCTCCAGAACGTCGCGAGGAGCATGCAGCAACAGTCTGTTTCCGTGACCGAGACGACCGCGTCCATAGAGGAGCTTTTGGCCTCCATACAGAAGGTCGCGGAGAATTCGAAGAGGCTCGTTGACATAGCGAGGCAGAGCAGTTCCGTCGTCATATCCGGCAAGGACGCCGTGGAGCAGTCTTCCGAGGGAGTGAGGACTATCACGACGGCCCTGAGTTCTTCCGTGGAGACGATAAAGATACTCGGCAGGAAGACGGAGAATATCGGCAAGATTATCGGGGTCATAGACGACATAGCCGACCAGACGAATCTCCTCGCGCTTAACGCCGCCATAGAGGCCGCGAGGGCAGGCGAGCACGGCATGGGTTTCGCCGTGGTGGCCGAAGAGGTGAGAAAGTTAGCCGAAAGAAGCGCGAAGAGCACGGAAGAGATAGAGGAACTCATAAGCGGCATACAGAACGAGACGAGCGAGGCCGTGGCTAACGTGGAGAAGAGCGTCGAGGTCGTTGACAGGGCGATACGCCTCTCCCAAGAGGTCGAGGCCGCCTTAAAGCGCATAGAGGAGAGCGTGACGGAGGTCGTCAAATATTCTCAGGAGATAGGCGCGGCCACCTCGGAGCAGGCGGGCGGGTGCGGCCAGATATCAAAGGCCGTTACCAAGCTTAACGACATCACTCAGGAGATAACCTCTTCGACGGACGAGCAGGCCGGAGGTGTTGAGGAGACGGTAAAGGGGATGGAAAAATTAAGGGAGATGGTGCAGAGTAACGCCTCGGGCGCGGAGCACCTTGCCGCGTCGAGCGAAGGCCTCGCGAAGCAGGCCGAGGAATTAATCGCCATAGCGTCGAAGTTTAAGGTTGACGCCGGATAAGGGCGGCAATGGCATTGTCAAGCCATTCGTTTTTTTATTACCTCTCCCTTGTCGGGCGTTTATCGTTCCCACGCTGGAACGATAAGGGAATGTAACCCTTTGTAAATATGGAGGAATCATGTTGACAATGGGTGCGTTTATAAAATAAAATAATTATTTGGGGAAATGTAGGGCAGGCGGGGCACCCGCTCCACAGAGTGGGTCGGCCCTGCCGTT
>DASRUI010000140.1:0-20508 GCA_035655515.1 Thermodesulfobacteriota bacterium | reverse complement strand
ATAGAGGGCGAGGATTCGGAAAACCCTCTGAGCGACCAGCAGATAGCGGAAAAACTTAAGGAGGCGCGGATAATCCTGGCGAGGCGCACGGTCGCGAAGTACAGGGAGGAACTCGGGTTTCTTTCTTCGAGCGCGAGGAAGGCCCATTATTAGGGATTTGCTTTACGGCCATAACAATAAAAACGAAGGAGTCGAGAAGATGCAGGTGACGGTTACCTTTAAACACATGAATTCAACGGAAGCCTTGAGGAGTTACGCCGCGGAAAAATCGGAAAGGTTCGCGAAGTATCTGGTCGAGCCGGTGGAGGTGCACTGGTTTCTGTCCGTGGAAAAGATACGCCACATAGCGGAAGCCACGATAGCGGCGAAGGATGTTTCCATAAAGGCCTGCGAGGTCGCGGAGGACATGTACTCGGCCATAGACATGGCGCTCGAGAAATTGGAGAAGCAGGTAAGGAAGCACAAGGAGAAGATCAAAAACCATAAGCTCGGAGACACCGAAGCCGCGATGTACCCGCCGGCCGACGTCTATAAAGGCGAGCCGCAATTGCCCCGCATAATAGAGACGGAAAATATGTTCGTGAAGCCCATGTCCGTGGAGGAGGCTACGCTCCAGTTGGGCGTAAGCAAGGGGAATTTCCTCGTGTTTACGGATTCAGCCACGGGCCGCATAAACGTCCTTTACAGGCGCGGCGACGGCAACTTCGGCCTGATAGAGGCGCGGGTAAAGTAGGGTTTGGAATCTGAAGGGACGGGCCTTTAATGAGGATTTCCGATGTCCTGAGCAAGGACTTGATAATGACGGACTTAAAGGCCCGGACGAAGATGGAACTGCTTGAGGAGATGTCCTTTGAGATGTCTTGCCGCGTTGACGGGCTTAACAGGGTCAAGCTTTTGGAGGCTCTGCTTGAGCGCGAAAAACTCGGCTCGACCGGCATAGGGCACGGGGTCGCGATACCGCACGCGAAACTTAAGGGCATGGATTCGATAGTCGTGGCCTTCGGCAGAAGCAAGCCGGGCGTTCCTTTCCAGTCCATGGACGGGAAACAGGTGCATCTTTTTTTTTGATAGTCGTGCCGGAGAATTCCGCGTCCGCTAATCTTAAGGCGCTTGGCGGCATATCGAGGCTTCTTTTGGATTCCGAATTCAGGCAGAAACTCATTAAGGCGGAGACGGTTGAAGAACTGGCCGGCCTTATAAAAGAAGAGGAATATAAATCTTCGAAGGTCGCGGGCAGTATGTAGCCCTCGAAGCGTTTGTGACTATGGGCGTTAAAATACGAGAACTTATAGGGCAGAGGGCGCTCGAACTCGCGTGCGTAGGCGGGGGAAAGGGTCTTTCCGGCAAGATATCCTCTTCGAGGATACAGAAGCCGGGGCTTCTTCTGACCGGACTCTTAGGCGACATGCTTCACGCCGACAGGGTGCAGATACTGGGCGCGGCGGAACTCGGGTATCTTAAAAGCCTGAGCGAAAGGGATTTCAAGAAAGTCTTAGGCATGTTCGCGGAATTAAAGGTGCCGGCCCTTATCGTTACGAGGGGGCTTAAGGCGCCTTCCTTGCTTAAGAAGTTCGCCGACAAAGAGGCGATGCCGCTTCTCTCCACCCCCCTGCAGTCGTCTGTTTTCATTGAAAGGATTATAAGATTTCTCGAGGAAAAGCTCGCGCCGACGGTTCTCATGCACGGGGTTTTGGTGGACGTCTTGGGCATGGGCATACTCATGACCGGTAAAAGCGGCATAGGCAAAAGCGAGTGCGCGCTGGACCTCGTATCGAGGGGTTACAGGCTCGTGGCGGACGACGTCGTCATAGTGAAGAAGACGTACCCCTCCATTCTTTTCGGCATGGCCCACGTGAGACTCCCTTACCATATAGAGGTAAGGGGAATCGGCATAGTAAACATAAAAGACCTTTTCGGAATAACGGCCATAAGGGAAAAGAAGCAGATGGATTTGGTGGTTACGCTCGTCAACTGGGACCCGAAGGGCGATTACGAAAGGCTCGGCTTCGAGGAAAAGAAGATAGACATACTCGGCGTTAAGCTGCCGCACCTTACGATACCGGTAAGTCCGGGACGAAGCGTGGCGACCATAGTCGAGGTGGCGGCGAGAAATCAGATACTTAAGATTATGGGGCATCATTCGGACTCCGGCATGCTGGAAAACCTCACGGTTCCGGCGGACAAGGCCGTCCGCCCGAGGCGGGGCAAAAAATGAAGGAAATGAAGGATATGCGCCTCGTAGTGATAAGCGGGCCTTCCGGGGCCGGCAAGAGCACGGCGATAAAGGTGCTCGAAGACCTGGGTTTTTTTTGCGTGGATAACATGCCGGTTACGCTTCTTCCGAAGTTCCTCGAACTCCTCGGCGAGACCGAAGGCATAACTAAAGTGGCGGCGGTCGTGGACGTGAGGGAGAGGGAATTTTTAAGGGAGTTTCCGTCCATATTCAAAGAGATAAGGAACTCGGGCTACAAGGTGGAACTCGTTTACCTCGACGCCTCGGACGAATCGCTCGTGAGGAGATTCAGCGAGACGCGGCGCAGGCACCCCATAGATAACGTGGACAGCCCTCTTCAGGGCATAAAGGCCGAGAGGGAACTTCTGCGCGAGATAAGGGCCGGCGCGGACATGGTCGTGGATTCCACCAACTATAACGTCCACGAATTGAAAATTCATCTGAAGGAACATTTCTCTCAACCCTTGAGCAGGGAAAAGATGACCATAAATCTGATTTCTTTCGGTTACCGTCACGGCATACCGGGCGAAGCGGACATCGTCATGGACGTGCGGTTTTTGTCGAATCCCCACTTTATGGTTGAACTCAGGGGGTTGAACGGCAAATATAAAGAGGTCAGGGAGTTCGTGTTCTCAAAGGCCGAGGCCGTGGAGTTTATCGAGAGGTTCGGCGCATTGATGAATTTCCTCATTCCTCTTTACGGGAGAGAAGGCAAATCCTACCTTACGGTCGCCATCGGATGCACCGGCGGCAAGCACCGTTCCGTGGCCGTAGCGGAGAGGTTAAAGAGCGATATGCCGCAAGAGCTTTGCGTTTTGAAGGTCAGGCACCGCGATATGGACAAGATCTAAAGACCGTTAACGGGAAAAATAAAATAACCGTTAACGGGTAACCGGCGAGGCAGTCATGATAAATGCCATAGTAATAACGCACGGGGAATTCGCAGCGCAAATCGTAAAGGCGGCTAAAGCGATAGTAGGCTCCGCCGACGGCGTTATCGCGCTCGGCATAGACGAAGGCGAGGGCACCGAGGAGTTGCGGGAGAGGCTTAAGACGGCCCTGAAAGACCTGAAAAAGGAGGGCGGAGTGATAATATTCACCGACATGTTCGGCGGAACGCCGACCAATGTCGCGTTGCCTTTTATCGAGGACGGGGCAGTGGAGATAATAACGGGCGTGAATCTGCCCCTTGTCATAAAGTTTTTGAACAATCGCGGCGATTACAATATCAAAGAGCTCGCCGCGATGCTTTTCGACTACGGGCAAAAAAGCATCGTGAAGGCCGGCGATATGCTCAAGGGTAAAATCCAATGATAGTTCTCGTGAGGGTGGACGACAGGTTGCTTCACGGGCAGGTATTGGCCGCGTGGGTGCCGTTCACGAAGGCCGATGTGCTGGTCGTCGTTTCCGACGAGGCGGCCTCCGACAGCGCGCTTAAGGGCGCGATAGAGAGCGAGGCCGACGGCGAGGGGTTAAGGGTGGTCGTGGAGTCGGTGAGAGACGTCGTGAAGGATACCGCCGCGGGCGCGTTCGCGAAGGACAGGGTAATGTTCATAGTGAATTGCCTCAAAGACGCGATGAGGCTTTACGAAGAAGGTTTCAAGTTCGCCTCTCTTAACATAGGGAATATCCACCATAAGACAAACGGCAGGGTCGTTACCCGCTCCGTCATACTCGACGACGAGGATGAGTTTGCGATAGAGAGGTTCGAAGGCATGGGCGTGAATATAGACATAAGGGATATTCCGACAAAGCCGGCCGTGCCTTACGCGAGGAGGGCGGGATAGGCCGTGGCGCAGGAGAAATCATACATGGAGATAAGTGCTTTCGATAAAGAGTTCGTGATAAAGAACAGGCTCGGCCTTCATGCGAGGGCCGCCGCCCATTTCGTGCGTCTTGCCGGAAACTTCGATTCCGAGATATTCATCGAGAAGGACGGGCAGGAAGTGAACGGCAAAAGCATCATGGGAGTGCTGATACTTGCCGCCGGCTGCGGCTCGAAGATAAAGCTCAGGGCCGAGGGCAGCGATGCCGAGGCCGCGGTCACGGCGCTCGGGGAACTCGTTAACAGGGGTTTTGATGAAGACGATTGACGAAAAAGAAGTCATCTTGATGCGCGGGTCGGGCGTTTCCTCCGGAATCGTCATAGGGAAGGTTTTCCTTATGGACAGGCGAAGGGCGGAGGCCGCTTCGTTGCGCTCTTTGGACGAGGAATCGATAGACTTCGAGGTGGCGAGATTTAAAAAGGCCGTAGAGCAGTCCCGCGACCAGCTCCTTAACATCAGGAAGAAGCTCTCGGGGGAGGAAAAGGGCAAGGAGCATCTCGGCATAATAGACGCTTACCTGTTGATGCTCAAGGACCAGATGCTCATAAACGACACGATAAAACTCGTGAGAAAAGAGCGCGTGAACGCCGAATGGGCGCTTAAGTCCGTGCTTAAGGACATCAGGGCTTTCTTCGACAAGATGGACGACCGGTATTTCAAGGAACGGAGTTCCGACATAGAGCACATAGTTGACCGCATCATAGTGAACCTTTCCGGGGAAAAGGACGCGGTCATATCGGACATAAAAGAGCCTTCCGTGGTGGTTGCCCACGACCTCTCCCCGACCGATACGGCGCAGATGGTAAGGGGTAACGTCCTCGCCTTCCTGACGGACATAGGCGGCAAGACCTCTCACACGGCGATAATGGCGAGGTCTTTGGAAATACCGGCCGTTGTGGGCATCGAGAGCATAACGAGGAGGGTGAGGAGCGGCGATATCGTCATAGTGGACGGCATGACCGGGGCGGTCATCATAAATCCCTCGGAAAGCGTCATAAACGTTTACGAAAAAAGACGGAAACGCTACGAGAAGTATAATAAGACGCTCCACCATTACAGGACCCTTCCGGCGGAAACCATTGACGGAAGGCGCATAAACCTTCTCGGCAACATGGAGCTTGCCGAGGAGATGCCGTCGCTCGCGAGCCACGGCGCGGAGGGCATAGGGCTCTACAGGAGCGAGTTCCTCTACATGAACAGAACGAGCCTCCCGACCGAAGAGGAGCACTATGCCGCGTACAAGCACGTCGTGAAAAAGATGTCCCCGCGGCTCGTTACGGTAAGAACCCTCGACATAGGCGGGGACAAGTTTCTCTCTCACGTCGAGATGGCGGAAGAGATAAATCCCGCGCTCGGGTTGCGCGCCATAAGGTTTTGCCTCAAAAGGCCGGACATATTCAAGACCCAGCTTAGAGGCATCTTGAGGGCGAGCGCCCACGGAAATCTTCAGTTGATGTTCCCGATGATATCGGGCGTCGAGGAGTTATTGCAGGCGAAGGCCATACTCGAAGAGGCCAAGGAAGAACTCAGAAAAGAAAAGAAGGCTTTTAACGAAGATATAAAAGTCGGCGCCATGATAGAGATTCCTTCGGCGGCGCTTATTGCCGATATACTGGCCGAAGAGGCGGATTTCTTTTCCATAGGCACAAACGACCTCCTGCAGTATTCTTTGGCCATAGACAGGGTGAACGAGCACGTCGCCTATCTTTACGAGCCTTTTCATCCGGCCGTCTTGAGGATAATAAAAAGCGTGGTGGACGCCGCCGCAAGGCGCGGCATAGAGGTGAGCGTTTGCGGCGAGATGGCCGGAGAGCCCACCCACGCGCTCGTGTTTATCGGCATGGGGATTACGAAACTCAGCATGAACGCTTTTTCGCTTTTGAAGGTAAAAAGGCTCGTGCGTTCCGTAAGTTACGAGGCGGCGAAGGAGATAACCGAAAAGAGTTTGAAGTTCACGACGGCGCGGGACGTGGAAAATTATGTTAATTCAAGGCTGTCGGAGTTTTATCAGGACGAGTTTTTGAGTTGAGGCATAGCGTCATAACTTCGCGCGACCCATGCTTTGCGCGTGGCGCCCCGGCGCCTTGGTCTGCTTTGTTCTGACGCTCTGCCATGCGAATTTGCTTAATGACGCTCTGCTTAGAAAAGGAACCTCCCGCCGAACTCTATCAAGACAAGCAAAATAACGGTTGATACGATGGTTTGAAGTTCAGGCGTCTTGGAAAACACCTCTTTGCTCCAGCCCGGGATGTTTTCGGCCTTTATCTTCCAGGGCATGGGTATAAGGGCGGGAACCGACCTTCTGTATTCCTCCCAGTCTTTTCCTATTCTTCGCTTGAGGCCGCTTTCTTCCGATATCACGGTCAGGGTGTAGAACACGACGTAGAACGGGAGCAGCACTACCCAGAGAAGCCACATGTTCAGGATTAAGAGAAACCCGATGAGCATCAGAAAAGACCCGACGTACAGGGGATGCCTTACGATGGCGTACGGGCCTGTTTGAAAGATAAGACCTTTTACGAAGTGCCCCCTCGCCCAAATCCTTATGCCCATGCCCGCGAGTATGAGGATAAGCCCGGCCGTTGCCGCGGCGTTTATGTCGGGCGGCAGCGCCGAAAGGGGTCTTTTTCCGCGGAGCATTTCTTCGATTATAAGAATTGGCAGGGCTATCTTCGGCAACTGAGTTCGAAGGCGCCTGACACGTTTGAGGGCGCGGTCTTTTTTGCTTGCCGGTGGTTTTTTTCGGATGTTGTTTGTCATTAAGGCGCCTTTCTTGGGCCGGACGTCCGCCAATTAGTAAGGCGGAGGCGGACTGAAATAAACATTATAATAAAAGGGTGTGTGAAAATCCACCAAAAAGGTTGACAAACCGCGAAAAAAAATAAATAATATGCGTTTCAAGTCCAACAGATTGCGGAAAAGCTCGAAGTTTATTCAGGCTGCTCAAAAAGATCCGCGACCCATCCTTTTCGGATGGGTTCCCCGAAGCGTCGAGGAGCAAGGATTGAGGCGTATTTTTAATACGCCTCAATGACGAGAGACGAAGACAACCGGGGTACCCATACAAAGTATGGGTCGGGCGGACTTTTTCGGCAGCCTGCCAAAAAAAAACAAAGGAGAAGAATAATGGGCGCAAGAGAATATCTTTTCACGTCTGAGTCTGTTACCGAAGGGCATCCGGACAAAGTTGCCGACCAGATATCCGACGCCATCCTTGATGCGCATCTCAGCGGAGACCCGAAAAGCCGGGTTGCTTGCGAAACGCTCGTGACCACGGGCCTTGTCGTGATAGCGGGAGAGATAACCAGCAAGACGACCGTGCATTATCAGGAAGTGGCAAGAAGGACCATTAAGGAGATTGGCTACGAGGGCGGCGGAATGGGCTTCGATTGGGAAGGCTGCGCCGTGGTGGTAACCATAGACAGGCAGAGCCCGGACATAGCCATGGGAGTCAACGAGGGCGCCGGCAAGGAGCAGGGCGCCGGAGACCAGGGGCTCATGTTCGGTTACGCCTGCAACCACACGAGCGAACTCATGCCCATGCCCCTTGTGTATTCGCATAAGCTCACGAAGAGGCTCGCGGACGTGAGGAAAAACAACACCCTCACGTTTCTCAGGCCCGACGGCAAGAGTCAGGTTACGGTGAGGTATCGCGACAAGAGGCCTGTCGCCGTAGAGGCGGTCGTCATATCCACCCAGCACACCCCGGAAGTTACGCAGGCCAAGTTGAAAGAGGCCGTCATGGAGGAGGTAATAAAGAAGGTTATCCCGGCCGAACTCCTCACAAAGGACACGAGGTATCACATAAATCCGACGGGACAATTCATAATCGGAGGCCCGCACGGCGATTGCGGCCTTACCGGAAGAAAGATAATAGTTGACACCTACGGCGGCCACGGAAGCCACGGTGGAGGGGCTTTTTCGGGCAAGGACCCGTCCAAGGTTGACCGCTCGGCCTCTTACATGGCCAGATACGTCGCGAAGAACGTCGTTGCCGCGGGTTTGGCGGACGAGTGTGAATTGCAGTTGGCTTACGTGATAGGCGTTGCCGAGCCGGTGAGCGTAATGGTTGACACGAACGGCACGGAGAAGGCTCCGTGTGAAAAGATAGAGGCGGCCATAAGAAAGGTTTTCCCTCTTAAGCCGGCAGACCTCATAAAGGAGCTTAACCTCCTCCGGCCCATATACAGGAAGACCGCGGCCTACGGGCACTTCGGCAGGAACGAGCCGGACTTCACGTGGGAAAAGACAGACAAGGCCGAGCTTCTCAAAAAAGAACTCGGACGTTAAGGGGCGTTATAAGCCGTCATTAGCGACCCAGCGCCGCTTTGGCCGGCTTTGGTTGATAAGGGTTTTTCTGATGCATCGTTTCTTTTGATGTAACTCAGCCCTCCGCCTGAGGCGGAAGGGCTGATACAAAAGGAAATATATTTATATCAGGGCTAAAGCCCTGAGCTACAAAGGACAGGACACTGGGAGGCGGCTTGATCGCTTCGTAAAAACCAATAACCCGGAGGTAATGAGTGAGATACGACGTAAAAGACATGGCCTTGAGCCAAAAGGGCAAAAAGAGAATCGAATGGGCTGAGATGGACATGCCTGTTTTAAGGCGCATAAAAGAAAACTTCTCCAAGAAGAGGCCCCTTAAGGGCGTTAAGATAGCGGCTTGCCTGCACGTTACCACGGAGACGGCGAACCTCGCCATAACCCTTAAGGCCGGAGGGGCGGACGTCGTTCTCTGCGCCTCGAACCCTCTTTCAACGCAGGACGACGTGGCCGCCTCTCTCGTCAAGGACTTTGGCATCCCGACCTTCGCCATAAAGGGCGAAGACAACAAAACTTACTACAAGCATCTAAACGAGATATTGGACAGAAGGCCGAATATCACGATGGACGACGGGGCGGACCTCGTGTCCCTTCTTCACAGCAAGAGGGCTAATGACGCCAAGGGCATCCTCGGCTCGACCGAAGAAACAACGACCGGCGTCATAAGGCTCAAGAGCCTCGCGGCGAAAGGCCTCTTGAAGTTCCCCGTCATAGCGGTCAATGACGCGGCCACCAAGCACTTCTTCGACAACCGCTACGGCACCGGGCAGTCCACGGTTGACGGCATCATAAGGGCGACGAACAGGCTTATAGCGGGCTCGACCTTCGTCGTCTGCGGTTACGGCTGGTGCGGCAAGGGTCTGGCCATGAGGGCGAGGGGCATGGGCGCGAACGTCATCGTTACGGAGATAGACCCTTTGCCGGCGCTTGAGGCGGTAATGGACGGATTCAGGGTCATGCCGATAAAAGAGGCCGTCTCGACAGGAGACTTTTTCTGCACCGTTACCGGCAACATAAACGTGATAAGGAAAGAGCATTTCGCGGCCATGAAAGACGGCTCCATAGTGTCCAACTCCGGACACTTCAACGTCGAACTCGGCCTTGACGGCCTTAACGCCATAACAAAGAAAAAGCGCATGATAAGGGATTTGGTCGAGGAGCACACGTTGAGGAACGGAAGGCGCGTATACGTCCTGGCCGAAGGCCGGCTCGTCAACCTCGCCTGCGCCGAAGGCCACCCGGCGAGCGTCATGGACATGAGTTTCGCGAATCAGGCGCTCTCGGCCGCGTATCTCGTCGAGAGGGGACGGAGGCTCGAAAATAAGGTCTATACTGTTCCCGGGGAAATAGACAGGAACATAGCGAAGATGAAACTCGCGACCTTGGGCGTAAACATAGACGCCCTCACGAAAGAGCAGAAGATTTATCTTTCCTCATGGGAGATGGGCACGTAGGGAATCCCCCCTCTCCCTTTGGGGAGAGGGGGGAGCCTGCCTCCGCCCGAGGCGGACGAAGTCGAAGGGGTGAGGGAGGAATTAACACGCTTCATTGAAATGCGAAGTCTATTGTAAATGAGGTCGTAAGAATCGGGGAGCCGCGAGGCTCCTTTTTTTGTTGTTTTTTTGCGGCAGGGATATTTTATTGCTGGCGAAAAGATAAAAATATGCTTGACCATTAAAACCGTTCGTCCTGAGCTTGTCGAAGGACAGGTTATTTTTTCAGTGAGGCAAATTCGGGGCGAATCTATTTTTTAAGGAAAGGATGGGAGGGTCGGCGGGGGTAGAATAGGGAAAGTCTTTTTTACTTCTGAAAACAATATATTAGGCTCAAAGGGGGTAGAAAAAAGACAGAATAAGGTATTTATGTCTTGACATATATACATTAGGGGAATTATGATACGAATATAAAAAAGGGAGGATGTCATGTATACGTGTCAAGACATTGCCGAGTATCTTCTTGCGCTGGTAGACGAAGAGGTAGAGGAACTTATCTGCAATCTTAAACTGCAAAAGCTCGTTTATTATGCCCAAGGTTTTTATCTTGCCCTTAACGATAAGCCTCTTTTTAATGAACCCATAGAAGCATGGGCTCACGGTCCGGTAGTGAAGGAGTTATATCAGAAATACAGAAGTAATGGGGCTTCAGGTATCCCTCGCCCGGAAAATATTGATCTTTCAAAATACGATAAGGAAACGCAGGACTTTTTGTCCGAGATATATAAACTTTTCGGTCAGTATTCTGGGTGGAAACTTCGCGAGTTCACACACGGTGAGGCTCCATGGAGGAATACCTATAATATAAGGCATGACGGGATAATTTCTCAGGACGAGATGAAGGAGTATTTCAAAACCCGCATAGAAAATGTCGAAGAAAAGCATTAAGGATAAGCCGGCAGAGCCAGCAACATGGAATATTCATGGGGCCAATGTCCCTGGTGACCCTCAAAGAAACCCACCTATATTTTCACTCTGGCACATGCAATCTCCATATTGCGTGAAAGACTGTCAACAACCTGCGCGGGCTGCGTTTGCCACTAAGTTAAGAGAACTTAGCCAACTTACATGGATGCAGATATTGGAAGCTCCTCGCCATGGGAGTGGTTATGAGAAAATTTCAAGAAGTAGCATGAATGTTAGGATTCCTGCAAATATAACAGAAGATGTGAATATAATTGCCTTTCGCTTTTGTGGTATGGCTCCTATGATTGGGTATCGTGATCCGTTCAATAAAAGTATTTTTCATATTGTTTGGGTGGACCCCAACTGCAAGGTTTATAATCATTGAGAGGCGTATCTCTCGTGTAAGCAGCGAAAATTTTTTGCCCACTTCTTTACACCACCGACATTCTTATATCTGTAACTCTTCAAGTCTATTCAATAATCTTTTAACCTTTGTGGGCATATTTTTCAGTCTTGTAGGTTAGCGAAGCGTAACCCAACAATAATCTATACCAAAGGCTAAAATCTGGGGAGCCGCGAGGCTCCCCGATTATTTTTGCCGCAACTGAAAACCTTTGCCAACCAATAGCCGCTATGATATAATTAAAAAAGTAAATACAATCGGGGGTGTTTTTGTAAATGGGTATGACATCATCTAAGAATTCCGGAGTTTTTGGCGCTTTCCTCATCTCCTGCGCCGCCCTTTTTCTCCTTGCCTCTTGCGCCGCCACAAAGGAAAAGGCCGACGTGCCCGCAGTCGAGGCGTTTTACGCCAAGGCAGTGTCTTCTTACGAGAACGGCCTTTATGAGGAGGCGGAGGCTTCTTTTAAAAGCATTACTGACGAATATCCTTTGAGCCCTCAGGCAATCGAGGCGGAACTCATGCTCGGAGACACGTATTACGCGAGCGAAAGATATGACGAGGCGAGCGCCTCTTACACCGCTTTTCAGGCCTTTCATCCCGGGCATCCAAAGGCCGCTTATGCCTTGTTTCAGAAAGGCATGAGCCACTTCAAAGAGGTCTTGAGCGTTGACAGGGACCAGACCAAGACCAGAAAGGCCCTTTTCGCCTTTGAAGACCTCGTGAAGTTCTATCCCGAAAGCCCCTACGCGGAGAAGTCCAAAGAGGTAGTTTCTTTCCTGAGGGACAGGCTCGCCGGGAGCGAGATGTATGTCGGCAGGTTTTATTATAAGACGAAGAATTATAAAGGCGCGCTTAGAAGGTTCAGCATAGTCATAAAGGATTACCGCGATACAAATGCCGTGGACGAGGCGCTTTATTACATAGGCGAGACCTATAATTCGCTCGGAGAGAAAGACCTCGCGAAGGAGGCGTTCGCAACCCTTGTGAGCGATTTCCCGCGGAGTTCTTTTTTCGAGGCCGCGAAGACGAAATTTTAAGAGAGTTGACGCGCAATTTTTCTCCTAAAAACCCCTTTTTTTTATCTCCTCCCCTTTACAAGGGGAGGGCGGGAGGGGTAGAAAATCGGAAAAAAAACCTCCCCCTCCCCTCCTTTGTAAGGAGGGGAGGGGGAAATGGGTGAGGGGGAAAGCTGACATACTTCCGCTTTCAACTCATAATTCATACGGAGACCCGGACATGGCCGAAGAATGGCATGAACACTACGAAGTAGGCAGAAGGGCGTTCAAGGAAGGGGATTACAAGGGCGCCTTAAAGCATCTTGACGCGGTAGTGAACGAAAAAAAACTTTTCCCCGATGTTTTTAACATGCTCGGTCTTATCTATTACGACGCCGGCAGGGTTAAGGACGCGGTAGGGTGCTTCGAGAAGGCCATAGAGCTGAACCCGCGTTACACCGAGGCGTCTTTGAACCTTTCCGTCATATACAACGAACTCAGGGAATACGACAAGGCCGAAAAGCTTTACTCCATGGCTAAGGAATCCGCCGGAATCGGCGCCGGCTCTTATCTCGACCCTTACGTGAAGGCCAGACTCGCCAACATGCACGCCGAACTCGGCAACATCTATAAGGACTTGGGCCTTTATAAAGAGGCGGCGGACGAATACCTGAAGGGTTTACAGATGAGGCCCGAGTTCGAGGACATAAGGACTCACTTGGGCGTGGTGTACAGGGATATGAAGGACTACAATAAATCCGTCCGGATATTGGACCAAGCGGTAAACCTTAATCCGGATTATCTTAACGCGAGGGTGCAACTCGGCATAACCTATTTTACCATGGGGCAGCCCGAGAGGGCGCGTACGGAGTGGATGAAGGTCATCACAAAAGACCCGAACAACAAACTCGCCTCGATGTATCTGAATCTCCTTAAAAAAGAATCCAAAGCCGGAAGATAAAGAATCTTCCGGCTTTTTTTCGTCTGCATTAGAGACGAGATTGCTTCGTTTTGCCCGCAATGACGGAATGCCTATTTCGTCGCGGCCATTTCTTCGACTGCCTTTAGCGCTTCCAGCAAGGCCTCTCTCGTCTTTCCCGTAATCGAGCCTCCTGCCTGAGCCAGGTCTTCTTTTCCGCCGCCGCGGCCTCCGACAATCGGCGCGACTCTCTTTATTATTTCTCCGGCGCTAAACCGCTTCGTAAGGTCTTTTGTCACGGCCGCGAGAATGTTCACTTTTCCGCCGTCTTCGCTTATGAGAAACACCACCCCGCTTCCGAGTTTTACCCTTATCGCGTCGGCCATGGCGCGAAGCTCTTTCGGGTCTTTGACCGAGACCTCGGCCGCGAGGGTTTTGATGCCCTTTATCTCCTTTATGCCGTCTAAGAGTTTGCCGGCCATGCCGAGTTTTTCGCCTTGCCTCAAGGTTTGGATTTCTCTTTCGAGTTCTTTTTGGTATTCGACGAGTTTCTTGATTTTTTGAGTAACCTCTTCCACCGACGCCTTGAGAAGAGAGGCGCTTTCCTTTAAAATGCCTTCGGAACGGATAAACGCGCGGAGGGCGTTTCCTCCGGTAACGGCCTCGATGCGTCTTACTCCGGCCGCCACGCTTGCCTCGGATGTTATCTTTACGAGCCCGAGTTCTCCGGTCATGGCGGCGTGAGTGCCGCCGCAAAGCTCTTTGCTCACGCCGCTCACCTCGACCATCCTCACTGTTCCGCCGTATTTTTCGCCGAAGAAGGCGAGGGCGCCTTTTTCGACCGCCTTTTCGTAAGGCAGGACTTCGGTTAAAACCGCGATATTGTCCCTTATTATTTTATTCGCCTTTTCTTCGATAGAACGCAAGACATCTTCGGAAAGCGATTCGAAGTGGTTGAAGTCGAAACGAAGTCCTTCCGGCGTTACGAGGGAGCCTGCCTGCCGGACGTGCTTGCCGAGCGTCTCCCTCAGGAGGGCGTGAAGGACGTGAGTGGCCGTATGGTTCGCCCTCGTCCTGCGTCTTTGCTCGATGTCCGGGATAAGCTCCGCGACGTCCCCCGTTTTTATCGTTCCCTCGATTACCTTGCAGTTGTGAACGGTTAGTTCCGGGGAGGGTCTTTGAGTGTCCACGACCTTAAGCGTTACGCCCCGACCCATGCTCCGCATGGGTACCCCGACGATTACTCCGGTGTCTCCGCTCTGGCCTCCGGACTCCCCGTAAAACGGGGTCTCTTCGGTGACTATGTCCACCTCGTCGCCCGTTGCCGCTGTATCCGTTGCCGTGCCTTTTTTGGACATGTAGATTACCTTAGAAGACGTTACATCCATGTGGTAGCCGACGAAGGAGGACTTGAGCCCTGCCTCGATAAGATGCCTGAAGCCGTCATCAACGCCGTGAGCCGCGCCTTTCCACGCCTTGCGCGCCTTTTCGCGCTGAAGCTCCATCTCGGTTATGAAGCCCTCTTCGTCCACCTTGATGCCTTCGGCCTTTACGATGTCGGCCGTAAGGTCAATCGGGAATCCGTACGTGTCGTAGAGTTTGAAGGCGAGAGAGCCCGGTATGACGAATGTCTTGGATTTTTTCATGCCGGACACTTCTTCTTCGAGTATCGAGAGTCCGCGTTCGAGGGTTTCGAAGAATCTCTCTTCTTCGCCCAGTGTCGCCCTTACGATTATATCCGAGCTTCTCGCGAGTTCGGGATACGCTTCTTTCATAGTGTCAATCGCCGCTCCGGCGAGTTTGTGGAGGAACGGTTCTTTTATGCCGAGAATCCTGCCGTGGCGCGCGGCGCGTCTTATGACGCGCCTTAACACGTATCCCCTGCCTTCGTTGGACGGCACGATGCCCTCGCTCACGAGAAAAGGCACCACCCTCGAGTGGTCGGCTATGGCGCGTATGGAGACGTCGCTTCCCGGCGAAGCTCCGTATTTCGCGCCGGACACTTCTTCGATGCGTCTTATTATCGGTAAGAAGAGGTCGGTATCGTAGTTGCTGTTCTTTCCCTGCAGTATCGAGCTTATGCGTTCAAGCCCCATGCCCGTATCGATGCTCGGCTTCGGCAGGGGAGAGAGTTCTCCCTTGGAGTTCCTGTCGTATTGCATGAAGACGAGGTTCCATAATTCGAGAAACCTGTCGCAGTCGCACCCGACCCCGCACGTCGGTTTCAGGCAACCGACGCGCTCTCCCTGGTCTATGAGTATCTCCGAGCACGGGCCGCAGGGGCCGGTGTCGCCCATGCTCCAGAAGTTGTCCTTTTCGCCGAGCCTTTTAATCCTCTCTTTCGGAACCTTTATCTTTTCGTTCCATATTTTTTCCGCCTCATCGTCTTCTTCGTAGACCGTCACCAGGAGTTTATCGGCCGGAATCTTGAATTCCGTCGTAAGGAGTTCCCACGCGAACTCTATGGCGCGCTCCTTGAAGTAGTCTCCGAACGAGAAGTTGCCGAGCATCTCGAAGAACGTGTGGTGCCGCGCAGTCTGCCCGACGTTTTCGAGGTCGTTGTGCTTGCCTCCGGCGCGCATGCACTTCTGGCAGCTCGCGGCCCGCGAGTAGGGCCGTTTGTCTTCGCCGAGGAACACCTTCTTGAACGGCACCATGCCGGCGTTCGTGAAAAGAAGCGTCGGGTCCCCGTGCGGTATGAGGCCGGACGACGGGACGGTCTCGTGGCCGTTGTCCGAGAAGTACTTAAGGAATTTTTTTCTTATGTCATTCGCTTTCATCGGTGAATTTCTCGAATCCGTCTTTTGAGGCGATGCCGTTCGTTTGTCCGGCCGCGCGGAGCGCGACGGCATGAGAAAACCCTCTCGCGCAAAGATGCCTTATCGCCCTGATGAGATTATCTTTCCCGAATGGCCGCTTAAGGCGCCTCGCGGCGCTCCATTTTTCAAGGGCGTTTTTCGCCGAGGCATTTTCTTCTTCCGGCCCGAGCCCGTCTATGGCCTCTTTTACGAGTTCGCGTTCGACGCCTTTATTCCTGAGTTCGGCCGCTATCTTAAGACTACCCCAGTTTTTATTCTTGCTTCTCGATGCGGCGAGATTTTTCGAAAAAATCCTGTCGTCCAGGTATCCGAGTTTTTTTAGTTCTTCGGTTATCGCGGCTGTCTCGGCGGCGGAAAATCCCCTTTTGGCGAGTTTCCCGCGGAGTTCTTTCTCCGTATGCGCCCTGAACGACAGAAGCCGGAGCGCGGCCTCTTTAATCCCGCCGCTCGCGCGGTTTTTTTCTTTCCGGTTTCTTTTCATGCGGCCGTCCGCGCCGGATGCGCTATCCTTAAAATCTCTCTATGTTGCCGCCACCGCCGCCGGGCGCGGGTTTTTGCGCCGGAGTTTGCTTTTCGGCGGCCATATCCTTCCATGCCCCGTCGCCGGTATCGGTAATGCCTTTGACCTTGAGGGCGAAGTCGTCGGGATTGGTGGCTTGTCTCAATGCCTCGTCGTAGCTGATTAAGTCTTTATGCAGGAGGTAAAGGAGAGACTGGTCGAAGGTCTGCATCCCGTACGTCGTGTAGCCCTTGGCTATGGCGTCGGGAATCTCTTTTGTCTTTTCTTTGTCTTCTATGCATTCCCTGACTCTCGACGTGGATACGAGCACCTCGATGGCCGGCACCCTGCCTTTGCCGTCTTTCGTCGGCAACAGCCTCTGGCAGATAATTCCCTTTATGATGCCCGCAAGTTGCATCCTTATCTGCTTTTGCTGGTACGGAGGGAACACGGAGACTATCCTGTTCACGGTTTCCATGGCGTCTATGGTATGGAGGGTCGAGAGAACGAGGTGGCCGGTTTCAGCCGCGGTGAGCGCTATCTCTATTGTTTCCATGTCCCTCATCTCGCCGACCATTATGACGTCCGGGTCCTGCCGGAGCGCGCCCCTCAACGCCTCGGAGAAACTCCTCGCGTCAACGCCTATCTCCCTCTGGTTTATGATGCATTTCTTGTCTCTGTGAAGGAACTCAATCGGGTCTTCGACCGATATTATGTGGGCCGAGTGGTTGTTGTTGATATGGTCCAATATGGAGGCGAGGGTGGTGGATTTTCCGCTTCCTGTGATGCCCGTTACGAGTATGAGCCCCCTGACCTCGGTTGAGAGTTTTTCCAAAACCCTCGGTAGGTGCAATTCCTCGAACGTCTTTATGACCATGGGTATGACGCGCAGGACTATTCCGACGGCGCCTCTTTGTTGGAAGGCGTTTACCCTGAATCTTCCGAGGCCGGGCACGCTGTAGGCGATGTCCACCTGTTGCATGGTGCGGAAGGTTTCCGTCTGCCGCTCGTTCATGAGTTGCATGGCGCAATGGGACACTTCGTCAGGGGCGACCCTCGGGTGGTTTTTAATCGGCACGAGCGCCCCGTGTATCCTTAATATCGGAGGCAACCCGGCCTTGATATGCACGTCGGACGCCGCTTCCTTTACGGCGAAGTTAAGCACCGCTACGAGATCTATCGCCATTTTCCTCAGTCCTCCTTCTTTTTCTTTTCTTCCTTCTTTTCTTCTTTCTCTTCTTTTTTCTTCATGCCGAAGCTCGCTCGGATTTTTTCCTCGAGGTCGGAGGCGGTTTTAGGATGCTCTTTGAGATATACCCTCGCGGCTTCTCTTCCCTGGCCTATCCTCTCGCCGTTGTAGGCGAACCACGAGCCGGACTTCTCGACTATCTCGGCTTTTACGCCGAGGTCTATCAAGTCTCCCTCCCTCGATATCCCCTCGTCGTATAGTATGTCGAATTCGGCCTCTTTGAAGGGCGGGGCGATTTTATTTTTAACGACCCTGACCCTCGTTCTGTTGCCTATGACGACGTCCCCGGATTTTATGGACGAGATTCTCCTTATGTCCAGCCTTACGGAGGCGTAGAACTTGAGGGCGTTTCCGCCGGTGGTGGTCTCGGGGCTTCCGAACATAACTCCTATCTTGTGACGTATCTGGTTTATAAATATCATGCAGGTCCCGCTTTTGCTTATGTTGGCCGTGAGTTTCCGGAGGGCCTGGCTCATGAGTCTCGCGTGAAGCCCCATGTGCGAATCCCCCATCTCGCCTTCGAGTTCGGCTCTCGGAACGAGCGCCGCGACCGAGTCTATGACGATTAAGTCCACCGCGCCGCTTCTGATGAGCATGTCGGCGATCTCTAATGCCTGCTCTCCGGTGTCGGGCTGGGAGAGGAGGAGGTCTTCGGTGTTTACCTTGAGTTTCTTGGCGTATTCGGTGTCAAGGGCGTGCTCGGCGTCGATAAACGCGGCAGTGCCTCCCTGTTTTTGCACCTCGGCTATTATGTGGAGCGTCAAGGTTGTCTTGCCGGAAGACTCCGGCCCGAATATTTCGACGACCCTGCCCCTCGGCACGCCGCCCACTCCGAGCGCCGCGTCTATCGCGGGCGAGCCGGTCGGTATCACCGAGACGTCGGATAATGTTACGCCCTTGCCGAGCCTCATTATGGAGCCTTTTCCGAACTGCTTTTCTATCTGGCCTATTGCCAGCTCTATCGCCTTGCTCTTTTCCTGACCCGGTTGCGTGGACATCAACGGCCTCCTTCTTTAGGTTGTGTATTTATTAAATGCGTCATCCAACTTGATGTCCGTTCCAAGTTTCTTTATGGTTTTTAAAAGTTTTTCCCCATCAACGGGACTCTTAATCCTCAGGTTGCTTATTTAAACGTGTCATTCAAGAATTATCTTCGCGAGCGGCGTGTGCGCGGCCCCTTTTGAATTTAGTTCGCTTTTGAATAATATCACGGAATCAACGATAAAATCCGCCTTAATGTCCGCTCCAAGTTCCTTTATCGCCTTTGAAAGCTTTTTCCCTTCGGCTTGGCTCTTAATCCTCGCGAGCGTAAGGTGCGGCCTGAAAGGCTTTTCGTCTTTCCCGAATCCAATGGCGCAAAGAGAGCCTTCAATCGCGGCGTGGAGGTTTTTAAGCTCCTCGCTTTCTTGAATTCCCGTCCAAAGAACCCTCGGGTTTTCGAGGTTCGGAAAGCAACCGGCGCCGGCTACTGAAATAGTAAAGGCCTTTATTCCTCTTGCCGAAAGCCTTAACGCCTCTTCCGTTGTCTTTATCTTTTCCCCGGGAACGTCTCCGAGGAATTTAAGCGTAAGGTGCGTGGTTTCGGCCCTTGCCCACGAGATGCCGCGCGTCTTTCCGAGATTCTTTTTAAGTTCGTCCTGAATAGAGGAAATCTCTTTTTTTATTTCCTCCGGTATCTCTATTGCTATGAAAGAGCGGACAGTGGCCAATTCATCTACCGTAGAAGCTCTTTAAGCGCGCGAAGCGCCGCTTCCGCAGCCTTATTTTTTATGGTAATCCTCGAGCCCGCGAGTTCGAGTCTTTTTACGAGCGTTTTTTTGCCGTCGTAAGCGCCTATGAATATTGTTCCCACAGGGGTTTTTTTGGTGCCGCCGCCCGGGCCGGCAAGGCCTGTAATTGAGACGCCTATATCGGTTTTAAGTTTTTTCCTTACGCCTTTCGCGAGTTCCAAGGCTGTTTCTTTGGATATTGCTCCGTATTTCTTAAGCGTTTTTGCCCTTACTCCCAAAATTCTTGTTTTAACCGCGTTTGTGTAAGCAACTACCGCGCCCTTGAACCACTTTGAGCTTCCGGGGACGTCGGTAAGCGTGCTTGAAACAAGTCCGCCCGTGCAGGATTCGGCAACGCCGAGGGTAAGCCTTTTTTTAATGAGTTTACGGGCAATCTCCGTAATCCCACTGCTTCCTCGTAATTCCGGGGTTTCGGTGTGAGGACACACCGAAACATCATACAGTCCGGATTTTTTAATTCCGGGGACAGTCCCCTTGCGTTTGCTCATACGGCATATATTAATATAACCTGCAACGCAATATTCGCTAATATTCCCGCTACGCAGTCGTCAAGCACTATGCCCCAGCCGCCGGGGAAGCGTTTTTCTATCCAACGTATGGGGAACGGCTTAAGGATATCAAAAAACCTGAAAAGAATAAAGGCCAATATGACGTTTAAAAGGCTAAAGGGCAGGAACGCCGTAGCCGCTCCGTAGCCCGCTATTTCGTCTATGACTATCTCTTTGGGGTCTTTTGTTTGGAGGTGTTTTTCGGCTTCGTTAGAGACGGCTACGCCAAAGACGGCTATAACGATGAGCAAGGCCGCCCATAGTAACGGGTCGAGGCCGGCGAGGCCGTAAAAAAGCGGCACTCCCCAGAGGGTTCCGACGGTGCCGGGCGCGAAAGGGACGTAGCCCGCGAGGCCGCCGGTCGAGAGGAAAAGAGCCGTTCTTTTTTTGATTTGGCCTGCCGGCATCAGAGCGAGAACCTCCTCATGTTTATGTTTATCAGGAGCGCCATGCTTATAAGGACCGTCAGGAGGAAAGACCCTCCGTAGCTGAAAAACGGCAG
>DASRUI010000139.1:0-13798 GCA_035655515.1 Thermodesulfobacteriota bacterium | reverse complement strand
GTTACCGTAATGGACGTGAACACGGAAAGATTCCGCCATCTGGACGACGTGTTCGGAGGCAGGGTTAAAACCATCATATCCAACGCCCACAACATAGAGAGGGCTGTCATCGGCGCCGACCTTGTTGTCGGCGCGATTCACGTGCCCGGAGCGAAAACGCCGAGGCTCGTGCCGAAAGAACTCGTATCGCGCATGAAAAAAGGCTCGGTCATAGTTGACGTCGCCGTTGACCAGGGCGGATGCGTCGAGACCATAAGGCCGACGACCCATTCCGAGCCGACATACGAGGTGGACGGCGTGATTCATTACGGAGTGGCGAACATGCCCGGAGCCGTGCCCCGGACATCCACCTTCGCCCTCGCCAACGCGACTTTGCCTTACGTCATGAAACTCGCGAACCTCGGATTCAAGGAAGCTGTTGAAATCGACTTCGCGCTTTTTCACGGCGTAAACGTCCACAAAGGCGTTGTATGCAACAAAAACGTCTCAGAGGCGTTGGGCATGGAGTATAAGCCGCTCAAATCGTTATTTTAGAAGTTTATATCGGTCCGGAATTCCCGGTAAGGTAACGTTGATATTTGTACTGCTTTTGTCGGAGGCGGCGAAATAGAAAGGAACATGGAAGGTAATTTTTGCCGGAGAATAGCGCGTATGTCATATTGCTTGACAAACGCGCGACATTCTTTACCTTCGCAAAGAATTGACAACGCGGGAGAGTGAAAGGCGGATAGTGGCCGTTTATCCTGTCCTGCGTCGTTTTAATCCCCTCTTAACCGTCCCTTAACCCTTCAAAAATTCAAGTATTTTCTTGACTACAACCGGTAAATGGGGTAATTTTTCTATTTAATAAAGCAGTGCGTCAGGGTATTACTTTTACGATAAATCAGCATTTTTAAGGAGCAACTTGGTGAAAAGAGGTCAGGAATTCGAGCAACGTTTGGCTAAGTTGACAGGGTTGCGGGGCAAGGGAGCGGAGGCTTATCCGAACGACTTTAAGCCCGGCTCCACTTGTAAAGAGTGTATGGAGAGCTGCGGCTCGATGGATAAGGAAGCCCTCGTTGGATTGAATAAAACAGTCGTTCTGGCCGGAAGGGTCATGGCCTTGCGGGATTTCGGAAAGGCGTCATTCGCCCACATACAGGACCGCACCGGAAGGCTTCAGGTATATTTTAAAAAGGAAATTCTGGGGCAAGACGGCTGGGACACGTTCAAGGGGCTCGACATGGGCGATATCGCGGGAGTCGAGGGGGTTCTTTTCAAGACAAAGACGAACGAGCTTACGGTCGAGGCCAAAGCAGTCAGGCTTCTGGCAAAAGGCTTGAGCCCTCTTCCGGAAAAATGGCACGGCCTTAAAGACACGGAGGCAAGATACCGCCAGAGATACCTCGACATAATGATAAACGAGGAGGCGAGAGGGGTATTCCTCAAAAGGTTCGAGATAATACGCCTCATAAGGGAGTTTCTCGTTTCAAGGGATTTTCTGGAGGTCGAAACTCCGATGATGCAGTTAATCCCCGGCGGCGCGGCGGCGCGGCCTTTTGTGACCCATCATAACGCGCTCGGGTGCGATCTGTATCTCCGCATAGCGCCCGAGTTGTATCTTAAAAGGCTCGTCGTGGGCGGATTCGAGCGGGTCTTCGAGATAAACAGGAACTTCCGCAACGAAGGCATCTCCACACGGCATAACCCCGAGTTCACCATGCTTGAGTTCTATCAATCCTACGCCACGTTCGAAGACCTGATGAATCTTACGGAAGAGATGATTAGCTCCATAGCCCTGAAAATCCACGGCACAATGAAAATCCCGTACGAGGGCAATACCATAGACCTGACTCCGCCGTGGACGAGGATAAGCGTTAAAGAGGCCGTTATCAAATACGGTAACGTCAATGAAGAGGTCTTCAACGACAGGGACAAGGCTTTTTCGGTCTTGAAAAAACTTAATCCCGAAGCCCCGTCTTACCTGAGCCACGGCAAGATTATCTCCGAGATATTCGAGAAGGTGGCGGAGCCGAAGTTCTTCAATCCGACCTTTGTCACCCATTATCCGACCGACGTCTCGCCCCTTTCGAGGAAAAACGCGCTTGACCCCTCGGTAACCGACCGCTTCGAGCTTTTAGTCGCGGGCAGGGAAATCGCGAACGCCTTTTCCGAGATTAACGACCCGATAGACCAGAGGGAGAGGTTCGAGCAACAGGTAAGGGAAAGGGAGGCGGGAGACGAAGAGGCCCAGCCAATGGACGAGGATTTTCTGAGGGCATTGGAGTACGGCATGCCGCCTACGGCCGGAGAGGGCATAGGCATAGACAGGCTCGTCATGCTCCTGACGGATTCGCCTTCCATAAGGGACGTGATACTCTTTCCGCTCCTCAGGGAAGAAAAGGCCGAAATCCCCCCTGACCCCCCTTTGAAAAAAGGGGGAATCTCTTAGCGAGGTGGGATACGAGTGGTTCATAGGGCTTAGGTACATGAAGGCTAAAAGAAGTACGTCTTTTATCTCCGTCATAACGTTTATTTCGGTGGCCGGGATAACGGTCGGGGTTACGGCCTTAATAATAGTGCTTTCGGTCATGACCGGTTTTGAAGAGGATTTAAGGTCAAAGATACTCGGCATAAACGCCCACGTAACCGTCATGGAGTTCGGCGGCGCGATGAAGGATTATGACGGCGTAATGAAAAAGGCCGCCAAAATCGAGGGGGTCGAGGGCGTAACGCCTTTCATATACGCTCAGGCCCTTCTTTCCTCCAAAGGCGGAGTTACCGGCGCGGTTGTCCGCGGCATTGACCTTGAGACGTTTTCTTCGGTCATGGTTTTAAAGGAAAAGATAAAGGAAGGAAGCGCCGACGGACTTAAAAAGACGTTTCGCGAGGCATCGAAGGCCGGAACGCTTCCCGGCGTGGTTTTGGGCAGGGAACTCGCGAGGTCTCTCGGCGTTTGGCTCGGGGACGAGGTTAAAGTGGTCGCGCCGTCTTTTTCCGGAAGCGGGCTTCCGAGGACCGCGAGCTTTAAGGTCGCCGGCGTGTTCGAGCTCGGCATGTTCGAGTACGATTCAAGCATGGCGTTCGTGTCTCTTCAAAACGCGCAGACCTTTTTCAAACTCGAAGGGCAAGCGACCGGAGTCGAGATAAAACTCAAAGATTTGGACAAGGCCGAGGAGGCGAGAAAGGAAATAGACGCCTCTTTACAGGGGCCTTACTGGTCGAGGACGTGGATGGACATGAATAAGAGTCTTTTCTCGGCCATAAAATTGGAGAAGGCGGCCATGTTCATAATCCTGACCCTCATAATAATGGTCGCGGCTCTTAACATAATAAGCAGCCTCATCATGGTCGTAATGGAAAAGGGCAGGGAGATAGCCGTGCTTAAAAGCCTCGGCGCGACCTCGGGCGGCATAATGAGGATATTCATGATAGAGGGCGCGGTCATAGGCATTTCAGGCACGTTTTTGGGCGCGGCCATAGGGGTTTTATGCGCGTTGAACATCGAAGCCGTGGTCGGTTTCATAGAGAATGTTTTTCATTTCAAGGTGCTTCCGCCGAGCGTTTACTACATAGACAAATTGCCGTCCAAGGTGGACCCGACGGTGGTTCTCGTGATAGTCGGCGTTTCGGTCGCGGTGAGCCTTCTCGCGACGGTTTATCCCTCGTGGAAGGCCTCAAGGCTCGACCCGGTCGAGGGATTAAGGTACGAGTGATGTAGGGCAGGGCTTTTGTAGGGGCACGATGCATCGTGCCCCTACCGTAAAGACGCAGACCCCCGCTTAAGATTGCGGGGGCAGGCTCTAAAGGTTTGCCCTACGAAAGGTTTAGGATTAAGGTACGAGTGAGCGGTTCCCCCCTTTTACAAAGGGGGGTCGGGGGGATTAGGCGAGCCATGGTACTTGACGCGAAGGCTGTTTCATTGATAAAAGACAAGGCCGAAAAGTTCTTCGTTAAGGGCAAATTCAAGGACGCGTTAGGAACCTACGAGCAGATACGCGCGGAGGGAAAGAAAGACCCGCGCATATTCATCAGAATAGGGGACATGCGGAGAAAGCTCGAAGACGCGATTGGCGCGGCGGAGGCGTATAAAGAGGCTGTCGAGGCGTTCGCCGGGCAGGGCTTTATAATAAAGGCCATAGGCGTATGCAAGATGATTATACAGATGAATCCTTCGGAAGAGGCCGTGCAGAAGCGCCTCGTCGAACTCTATTCCGCCTCGAATAAGCCCTTTGTTCCGGATAGCGCCGTTACGGCGGGCGCGGCGGAACCGGAGCCCTCGGAAGCCGTCGAGGCCGTTTCCGGAGGCAAGCCGGAAAAGAAAAAACGCGAGTTCCCGAGGGCGCCTCTTTTTTCCGACCTTACGAACGAGGAACTCTTCGACGTCATAAGCAAGGCCAGATTCACGGAGATTAAGGCGGGCGCGACGCTTTTCAACGAGGGCGATTGCGGAGACTCCATATTCATAGTCGTTAGCGGAGCCCTCGACGTCTTGGTGAAAGACGAAAACGGCAAAGAGGTTTTGATTGCCCGCTTTATCGACAGCGACTTTTTCGGGGAGTTCACGTTTTTTTCGAATCTTCCGAGGACGGCGACGGTAAGAGCGGCTATTGATTCGGAACTTATCGAGATAACAAAGCCTGACATGAACGGGATAACGGCCAAATACCCGAGGGTATCGCGCGTCATGTTCGATTTTTACAAGGAGAGGGTCGTGGACAGGCTTCTGGCCCGGTCCAAACTTTTTTCTCCGATGTCGCCCGCGGACAGGAAAGAGGCGCTTAAGCACGTCTCCCTTTCGAGTTTTCCGAGGGGCGGCGCGGTCGTCAGGGAAGGAGACCCCGGCGATACGATGTACCTCATAAAAGAAGGCCGCGCGACGGCGTGGACGATTGACGGCTCCGGCGAGAGGAAGACGGTCGGAGAGCTTAACCCCGGGGATTTTTTCGGCGAGATAGCCCTCGCGACCATAAGGCCGAGAGTGGCCAGCGTGACGGCAGTAACCGATTTGCAGGCGGTCGTTTTTTCGAGAGACATCGTGCGTCAGGTGCTTGCGAGATACCCGGACATCAAAACCATACTCGAAGAGGTCATAAAGGGAAGGGTGTCAGGCGTGATGCAGGCCAAGAAGACGGCCAAATCCGAGGCCCTTACCTAATAAAGAAGGGTTCTCCCTTTTTACAAAGAGGAGACAGAGGGGATTAGGGCGTTTTCCGTCAAAGCGGTTCCCACCTTTTACAAAGGGGGGTTAGGGGGGATTACGGATTTCATAAGCGTAAAAGGAGTGCATAAATCTTACAAAAAGGCGGCCTCCGCCATAACCGTGCTTAACGGAATAGACGTGGACATACGCTCGGGGGAGACGGTCGCGGTTCTCGGCGCGAGCGGGGCGGGCAAATCAACTCTTTTGAATATCCTTGGCGCGCTCGACAGGCCGACAAAGGGAGAGGTGTTTTGTAAAGGCAGACCGTTTTCCTCCATGAATGACGGGGAGCTGGCTCTTTTCAGGAACAGGACCATAGGCTTCGTTTTTCAGTTTCACCATCTTTTATCCGAATTCACGGCTCTCGAGAACGCCATGTTGCCCTCGCTCATAGGCGGGGTTAATTTCGCGGACGCGAAAAAACGGGCAATCGCGCTTTTGGACGAGGTGGGGCTCGGGGCGAGGCTCGACCACAAGCCCGGAGAGCTTTCGGGAGGAGAGCAGCAAAGGGTCGCGATAGTGCGCGCCATCGCGCAATCTCCCGAGATTATACTCGCGGACGAGCCGACCGGGAATCTGGACACCAGAACCGGCGAAGAGGTCTTTGAGCTGCTCTTGGGGCTCAACAGGGATAAAAACATAGCCATAGTGGCCGTTACGCATAACGAGGCGCTTGCCAAGAGGCTTTCAAGGCGTCTTCGCATGGTGGACGGAAAAATAACCGAGCAGTAAAGGGATACCGACAGGTGAGGGAATTCAGAGGTTTTTTCTTTTCAGGATTGGTCGTTGTTTTTACGGCATGTTTTCTGATTGGCGGAACACGGGGCGCGATGGCCGGGGCAAGGGTGGCGCTCGGTCCTTTCGACATGTACGGCCAAGCGGACATTTCCCGCGAGCGTAAGGAAATGATGGAGGCCTTTGCCCTTGCCCTTAGCCGCGAGGGCGTCGAGATAGTCGGCCTCGATGCCATGGAGAAGCTCTACGCCGAGGAAGGCGTAAAGAGTTTTACCGAGGGAATCGTGTTAAAGATTGCCGGCGACGAGGGGGCGGACTTCGCGATAATCGGCTCCATCGCGCTCCTTGAAAGCACGTATAGCCTGAACTGGCGCGTCATTGACGTTCGAGCCGGACGGCTCATAGGCTCTTACTTCAAGACTGCATTATCCGCCTCCGAACTTCCGGGCCTCGCTTTGGGCGCGGCCCCGGACATGAACGAAAAGATGCTCGTCGCCTCTCGCGCCATGCCGGTCGGGAGGACGGGTGTTCTTTTCGAGGTAACGGTCGAGGGCGCGAAGAGAATGGACGCCGACGCCGTGCTCAAAAACGTCGCGAGCAAGGCAGGGGAGCCGTTTTCCCCGGATATCGTAAGGGACGACATACGCGCCATATACTCCACGGGCTATTTCGACGACGTTACGGCCGACCTTTCGGAAACGTCTTTCGGGAAGAAACTCACCTTCATGGTGAAGGAAAAGCCGTTCGTGAGGAATATCGTCATAAAGGGCAATAAAAAACTTTCCGAAGAAAAGCTTATGGAAGCGATAACCGTAAAGAAGGGCACCCTCATAAACCGCACGCTCGTGGCCGAGGACGCCGAGAGGCTTAAAATGGTTTACGGCCAGAGCGGCTTTTATCTGGCCGAGGTAAAACCCGAAATAGTCGCGGAAGGCATAGACGCCACAATCACGTTCGACATAACGGAAAACGAAAAGGTAAAGGTAAAGCGCATTACCGTCATAGGGAACGAGAAGTTTTCGGATAAGGACATAACCGGTCTCATGTCCGTTAAAAAGGCCGGCATATTCTCCTTCATTACCGGCAGCGGGAGCTTTGACGAGTACGCCTTCGAGAATGACCTGTCCTTGATAATGAAGCATTATTACGACAAGGGCTACATAGACGCCGACATACTCGATTACAAGGCGCTTCTCGGCGAAGACAAGTTGGGGTTCTACCTGACAATAGCTATCGGCGAGGGGGAGCGCTTTAAGGTGGGGAAGTTAGACATAACCGGCGATATCCTCGGAGAGAAGGAAGACCTCATGGAGAAACTTAAGCTCGAGCCGGGCGACGTTTTCAGCAGAGGAAAACTCTCGAAGAGCATAGACGCCCTCGCCGAGGTTTACGGAAACGAAGGCTACGCCAACGCCGACTTCAATACCTCCACGGCCAAGGATTACGAAAAACTCACGGTTGACCTCGTTATTAACGTGGTGAAGCACGAGCAGGTTTATGTCGACAGGATAGACATAAGGGGAAACGTGCGGACGAGGGATAAGGTGATAAGGCGCGAGATGGAGGTAAAGGAGGAGGACCTTTTTTCGAGCATCGCCCTGAAGAAGAGCAAAAACAATCTTAAACGGCTGGGTTATTTCGAGGACGTCTCCGTGGTGAAGACCGAGGGGCCCGGCGGGGACAAGGTTAACGTGGACGTCCTGGTCAAGGAGAGGCCGACCGGCTCGGTTACGTTCGGCGTGGGGTATTCGAGCGTCGACAAGATTGTCGGCACTGCGTCCGTTTCCCAGAGTAACCTCATGGGGACGGGCCTTAAGCTCGACCTCTCCGGGTCGGTGAGCGCCACGAGCAACCGGTACCAATTGTCCTTTACCGAGCCGTGGCTCTTCGACAGGCCCATTTCCGCCGGAGTGGACCTCTTCAAAACGTCGCGCGAGTATCCGGACTTTACCGAAGATAAGGACGGTTTCGGCTTAAGGCTCGGGTTGCCGCTTTACAAGAGGAACACGTATCTGCATTTCAATTATAGGTTGGAGAACGTGGAGATAAGCGACGTGGCGGCCACGGCGTCCGCGGTGATATTGGAGCAGGAGGGGAGGAGCACGGTATCGAGCCTCACCACGCTCGTCAAGCACGACACGAGGGACGATTTATTTTTTCCGACGGAAGGCGTTTTGGCGACGCTTTCGACCGAGGTGGCGGGCGGCGCCTTGGGCGGCACGGTCAATTACGTTAAATACGAGGGCTCCGTCGCCAAGTACTTTCTTTTGCCGTGGGAGACTGTATTTTCAATAAGGGGTATGGTAGGCTATACGCACAGCTTCGGCGGACAGGAGGTGCCTATTTTCGAAAGATACTTCCTCGGCGGCATGAATTCCGTGCGCGGCTTCGAGACGCGGAGCATCGGCCCGGCGGACCCCGTTACCGGAGAGGTCATAGGAGGCCGGTCGAAGGCCTTGGTCAACACCGAATACATATTCCCGATATCGGAAAAGGACAACTTCAGGGGAGTGGTTTTCTTCGACATGGGCAACGCCTATGAAGGCGCGATAAAGCCGGACGACATGAGAAAAGGCGCGGGATTCGGCATAAGGTGGTATTCTCCGATAGGACCGCTCCGGCTCGAGTGGGGATACAATCTCGACAGGAAAAAGGACGAGAAGCAGTCCATGTGGGAGTTCACCATCGGCGGGTCTTTTTGACATGAAATCATAAAAACAAAAAAAGGAGAAAGAGAAATGAAAAAGACGGCTCTTTTCACGGCGTTATTCTTTGTTTTGGCGTTTTCTTCCGGGGCGTCGGCCGCCGGCGCGAAGATAGTTCATATAAATCTTCAGAAGGCGTTGAACGAATCCAAGGCGGGCGCGGCCGCGAGAGACGACCTGAAAAAAGAATTCACGGAGCATGAAAAAGAACTTAACGTAAAGCAGGAAGAGCTTAAAAATCTCAAGGACGAGATAGACAAGAAGGGTTCGGTCTGGAACAAGGAAACAAGAGAAGCCAAGGAAAAGGAATTCCAGGCCAAGGCGCAGAGTCTGCAGAAGCAGTTCGTGGATTACAGCGACGAACTTAACAAAAAGAAAACGCAGAGGGAAAACGGCATAATAGACGGTCTTCGGAACGTCATAAAAAAGACGGCGAAGGATAAAGGCTACGACTACGTGCTTGAATCGTCCATGGGCGGAGTTCTCTACGCCCCGGAAGACGCCGACATAACCGATGACGTAATAAAGGCGTATGACGAGGAATTCAAGAAGAAGTCCGAATAGGAAGCCATGGCTTTCAAGTTCACTCTTAGCGAGATAGCGAACGCCATCGGCGGCGAGGTGAGGGGAGACGCCTCGGTCGAGATAGGCGGCATAGCCGGCCTTGAAGAGGCCAAGCGCGGCGATATCGCGTTTCTGTCGAACCCGAAGTACGAGAAGTTTCTCGATACCACCCGCGCCTCGGCCGTCATTGTGTCGCTTAAGACAAAGACCGCGGAGGGCAAAAATTTCGTGGCGGTTAAAGACCCTTATCTCGCGTTCGCGAAAGCGTTGACGCTCCTTAAGCCCGTGATTCGTTTTCAGCAAGGCATAAGCGCGAAGGCCGATATTCACGCCTCGGTAAAGCTGGGCAAGGACGTCTCGGTCGGGGCGTTCGTTGTGCTGGAAGAGGGGGCGGAGGTGGGAGACGGCTGCGTTATTTATCCCGGCGTCTATATCGGAAGAGGCTCCATAGTCGGAGACGGGAGCGTCATATATTCGAACGTATCCGTAAGGGAGGGAGTAAGGCTCGGCAAGAGGGTCATAATCCACTGCAACAGCGTCATCGGTTCCGACGGGTTCGGCTACGTAAAGGAAGGAGTCTCTTACACGAAGATACCCCAGACCGGAGGGGTTATCATAGGAGACGACGTCGAGATAGGGGCCTCCGTCACCATAGACCGCGCAACCCTCGGGCAAACGGTTATAGGCAGAGGCACTAAGATAGACAACCTCGCGCAACTCGCCCATAACGTCAAGATAGGCGAGGATACGGTTATCGTGGCGCAGGCGGGGATTTCCGGCTCGACCAAGGTCGGAAGCAGGGTTACCTTAGCCGGGCAGACCGGAGTGGCCGGGCACATAGAGATTACGGACGACGTTATGATAGGGGCGAAGTCGGGCGTTACGAACGACATAAAGGAAAAGGGCGTTTACACGGGGTATCCCGTCGTGCCGCACATGGAGTGGCTTAGGGCGCAGGCGGCTTTCGGTAAACTGCCGGAACTCTTGAAGAGGGTAAGGGAACTCGAAAAAAAACTCGAAGAGACGGAAAAGAAAAAAGGGTAGCGTGCCGGTTACTTCCTCTCCCTCCGCCTTACTGATTGGCGGAGGGAGAGAGGGCGGGCCTGTCCTGAGCCTGTCGAAGGAGTGAGGGGGATAGAAATTGCTTCACGGAGCCTGCCTCCGCCCGAGGCGGACGAAGCCGAAGGGTTCGCAATGACAAATTAAGCAGTCATTGCGAGGGGTTTTGTCCCGAAGCAATCTCGCTTTTCATGTATCGCGCATAACGGCTTTTTATTTTGTTTCACGAAGGGCATTGGAAAGGGAGGTTACCATGACCGAGGGCATCAAGGCCGCGGACACAGTTTCGATTGATATTGCCGAGATAATGAAGATATTGCCTCACAGGTACCCGTTTCTGCTCATCGACAAGATAGTCGGGTTCGAGGCGGGGAAAAGCGCGAAGGGCGTAAAAAACGTTACCATAAACGAGCCGTTCTTTCAGGGGCATTTTCCCGGGCATCCGATAATGCCGGGGGTTTTGATATTGGAGGCCATGGCGCAGGTCGGCGGCATCCTTGCCTTCAAGTCCGCGAACGTTACGAACAAGGTGGTGTATTTCATGGGCATAGACAGGGCGCGTTTCAGGAAGCCGGTATTGCCCGGAGACGTCCTTGCGCTCAATCTGGAGGTTATAAAAACAAGGGGCACGATATGGAGTTTTAAGGGCGAGGCCTACACCGACGGCAAGCTCGCGGCGGAGGCCGAACTTATGGCCACCATAGTGGAGAGGCAGCAGTCATGACCGTAAAGACAAAAGAAGTCTCGATAGACTTGACCGCGATAGTGCATCCGACGGCCGAGCTTGACTCGGGCGTAAGCGTCGGGCCGTATTCGATAATAGGAGAGAACGTGAAAATCGGCAAAGGGACGCGCGTCGGGCCGCACGTCGTGGTGGGAGAGAATACGACCCTCGGAGAAGATTGCGTCGTTTTCCAGTTCGCCTCGGTCGGAGCGCCTCCTCAGGATTTAGCGTACAAGGGAGAGAAGACAGAGGCGGTCATAGGGAATAACAATATAATAAGGGAATTCGTCACCATTCACCGCGGCACGGTAAAGGATAAAGGAAGAACCGTTTGCGGCGACAATAATCTTTTCATGAATTATTCCCACGTGGCCCATGACTGCGTTGTCGGCAGTAACGTCGTCATGGCCAACGCCGCGACCCTCGCGGGACACGTCGTTGTCGAGGATTACGCGATAGTAGGCGGACTCGTGGCCGTGCACCAGCACGTGAAACTCGGGGCTCACTGCATAATAGGCGGCGCCTCGGCTGTCAGTAAAGACATCCCGCCTTTCGTCATGGCGGTCGGAAACAGGGCGCGCGTCCTCGGGCTTAACCTCATAGGGTTAAGGAGGAGGGGATTTTCCAAAGGAGACATTGACGAGATAAAGAGGTCTTTTAAGATACTTTTCAGGTCTTCCATGCCGCTTAAGGATGCCGCGGCAAGGCTTAAGGAGGAGCTTCCGGAGTCGCCTCACGCCAAAAGATACCTCGAGTTCATCGAAGGCTCGAAAAGGGGCGTCGCGCGCGTAAGGACTTCGGGCAAGGACGACGAAGAAGAGGCCGAATTATAAAAAGGATGATGGAAGCGATGAAGAAGTTAAGGGTAGGGGTCGTGGGCGCGGGATATTTGGGGAGATTTCACGCGCAGAAGTACTCTGAGATCGGAAACGTTACTCTTGTCGGGGTGGTTGACACGAACGCTGAAAGAAGCAGGCTTGTCGCGGGCGAGGTAAAGACAGAGGCCTTTTTTTCGATAGAGGATATCTTCGGCAAGGTGGACGCCGTAAGCATCGTTACTCCGACCGAGACGCACTGCGCCATAGGCCTCGAATTTCTTTCAAGGGGCATTTCGACCCTCATAGAGAAACCTATCTCGGTTACGGTCAAAGAAGCGGAGGCCTTGATAAGCGAGGCCGAAAGCAGCGGCGCGATTTTGCAGGTAGGGCATCTCGAGCGTTTTAACCCGGCGGTCGTCGCCCTCGCGGGAAAGGTTGAAAATCCGATATTCATAGAATCGCACCGTCTTTCGCCGTTTCCGCACAGGGCTCTCGACGTGGACGTCGTGCTGGATTTGATGATACACGACATAGACATGATACTGAACATGGTGAAAGCCGAAATAGAGAGCGTTGACGCGGTCGGCATACCGGTCATATCGCGCAAGGTGGATATAGCGAACGCGAGGATAAAATTCACTAACGGCTGCGTCGCGGACTTTACCGCGAGCCGCATATCCAAGGAACGCACGAGGAAGATTAGGCTTTTCCAGTCCGATTCCTACATATCCATAGATTACGCCCACCAGAAGATATCCATATCGAGGCTTATCCGCGAAGAGGGCTCAATGGTTCCGTCCATAGTCGAGGACATCCTTCCCATAGAGAAGGGGGATTCGCTCAAAGAGGAGATTGTCTCTTTCGTGGATTGCGTCGTCAAAAAGAATCCTCCGCTCGTAAGCGGCAGGGACGGGGTGCGGGCGCTGGAGGTCGCGACCCTCATACAGTCCGCCATGGCCAAGAGCCTCGAAAACTTGAGCCGCTACATCGGCAAGGGGCAGGGCCGCAAGGGGTAAGCCCTTGCGGACGGATGAATCAATAAATCCCGGCCGGCATGGAGTAGGGCAAGTTAAAACATTTCGGGTGTAGGCGTCACGCCTGTCCTGCGGACTGCGCAATGAATCAATAAACCACGGCCTGTTAGCACAGCATAAAGTAAGTTAAAGCATTATGGGTCAAGGGCTCAGCCCTTGCAAGCGTAATGAATAAAAAAATCCTTATAATAAGCGGTGAGGCCTCCGGAGACCTCCACGGCAGTTCTCTTATGGAGGCGTTGAAACGGATGTCGCCTTCAATCGAGATAAAGGGCATGGGAGGGGAGAGGATGAGAAGGGCCGGCCTCAGCGGGCTCGACTCGACGCGCCTTTCCGTCGTCGGCATAGCCGAGGTTTTGAAAAAATTACCCGCGATACGGGCCGCGTTCAAGGAACTCGCCGGGATGCTGGAGTGCGAAAGATTCGACTGCGTGGTGCTCATAGATTATCCCGACTTCAACCTCCGTTTCGCCAAAGAGGCCGGTAAAAGGAACGTGCCCATAGTTTATTACATAAGCCCGCAAGTCTGGGCATGGCGGAGCGGCAGGATAAAGGATATCGCGAGGTTAGTGACGAAGATGCTCGTGATATTTCCGTTCGAGGAGGAACTCTATAAAAAATTCGGCGTTAACGCCGAGTATGTCGGACACCCTCTTACTTCGGTTGCAATGTGTGAATTTACCAAGGACGAGGCCAGGGCGGAACTCGGGCTTAACGGACGTAGCCCCGTTGTGGCGCTTTTGCCCGGCAGCAGGACCGAGGAGATAAGGCGGTTGCTTCCTTTGATGCTTGAAGGCGTCGCGCTCTTTGAAAAAAGGCTCGGCCGGAAGGTCGATGTGATTCTTCCGGCCGCGGACGGCATAGACGACGGGCTTCTTAAGGAATTTTTGGATAAATCCGGCGTTGACGTTTCGGTTTTCAGGAAAAAAACGTACACGGTCATGAGGGCGGCGGACATCGCTTTGGTTTCGTCGGGA
>DASRUI010000138.1:0-8810 GCA_035655515.1 Thermodesulfobacteriota bacterium | reverse complement strand
ACCGCGGGAATGACAAAAAAGGGCGACCGCGGGAATGACAAAATGGGCAGTAGAGTAAGGTGTGCCGTGCCTGCCGTTTACTGTCTCTATCTTACGCCCTTTATCTTGATTCCCTTGTTTTTCAAATACGCGGCAGTAACTCCCATGCCGCGCACTGTTTTGCCGTTCCTCTTGATTAACGTTACGCCGCAGGAGGGGCTTTTTTCCTTGAGATATATGGCGTCTGCTTTGTTAAGGCGCATTATCTTGAATGTTTCTTTCGCGCCTTTCATGAATTGCTTTGTAACGTCCTGTCCGGTCTCGTTTAAAACTTGAGAGGCGCCTTTAAGCGCCGCCTGACCTCCGCTTTTTTGAATCTCCGCGGAGCGCCTCGGAGTGGGAAGCCCTCCGAGTTGTTCCGGGCATATCGGTATCAAGACAAAGCCTTTCAGGGATTCAAGGAGTTTTTCGTTTTTCGCGTCTCTGCCGTCATAGCGGGACGCTATTCCCAAAAGGCAGGAGCTTACAAGGACGACCTTACTCATTTGAGTCAATAACCACGGGGTTTACAATCGAAACGCGCCTTCCTTGGATAACGAGCCTTCCTTCCGAGAAAAGCCTTATTGTCTCGGGGTATACGCGGTGCTCTTCCGAGAGTATCCTTTTGGAAAGGGTTTCAACGGTGTCGTCTTCTTTTACGGGCACGACCGCCTGTATTATTATCGGTCCCGTGTCCACGCCCTCGTCCACGAAGTGAACGGTACAACCGGAAAATCTGACCCCGTAGGCGAGCGCCTTTTTCTGCGCGTCGAGTCCGGGGAAAGACGGCAGAAGAGACGGGTGGATGTTCATTACGCGCATGGAAAACATCTTTATGACAACAGGAGAGAGGATTCGCATGAAGCCCGCCAACACGACTAACTCGACCTTGCTTTCTTTGAGCGCGGCCGCGAGTTCGGCGTCGAAGTTTTCTTTTTTCGGGAATTTATCCTTGGTTATTAAGGCGGTTTTTATGGAGTGCTTTTTCGCTCGCTCGAGGGCGTAGGCGTTCGGATTGTCGCTTATGACGACGCGTATCTCCGCGTCGAGTCTTTTGGTTTCTATGGCGTCTATTATGGCTTGAAGGTTCGAGCCGTTTCCCGACGCGAGGATGCCGAGTTTTAGCATTATGAGTCCCGCCAAAGTGGTTATTTTACGAACTCGATTTCTTTTTCGCGAGGCTTTTTCTTTTCTATGGTTCCTATTATATACCCTATATCGCCCACGCGCTTGAGTTCTTTTATTATCGAAGCGGCCTGATTTTTCTTCGCGATCAGAACCATGCCTATTCCCATGTTGAAGGTGCGGCGCATCTCCGTCTCTTTTATGTTACCCTTTTCTTTCATGTAGCCGAATATCCGTGGAACGTCCCACGAGCCTTCGCGTATTACGGCCTTTACTCCCTCCGGCAAAACGCGCGGCACGTTTTCGGTGATGCCGCCTCCGGTTATGTGCGCCACGCCTTTTATGTCGAAGAGTTGAATGAGGCGCAATATTGATTTTACGTAGATTTTAGTCGGGGTGAGGAGTTCTTCGCCGATTGTTTTTTTGAACCTCTTGGGCTTGTCCGACAGTTTGTGTCTGAGTTTTTCAAAGAGGACTTTTCTCGCGAGAGAGTATCCGTTACTGTGAAGCCCGCTTGATGCTATGCCTATTATCGCGTCTCCCGGCTTTATCCCTCTTCCGTCTATAAGGCGTTGCCTTTCGACCGCTCCCACGGCGAACCCCGCGAGGTCATATTCGCCTTTTTTGTAAAGGCCCGGCATCTCCGCAGTCTCTCCTCCGACGAGGGCGCATCCGGCGAGTTTGCAGCCTTTTGCTATGCTTTTTATTATCATTGACGCCTTTTCGGCGTTGAGTCTTCCCGTGGCGAAGTAGTCGAGGAAGAAAAGCGGCTCGGCCCCGCTCGTTACTATGTCGTTCACGCACATGGCCACGAGGTCTATGCCTATGGAGTCGTGCCTGTCGGCCATGAAGGCAACCTTGAGTTTCGTGCCCACGCCGTCCGTGCCTGAGACGAGTATCGGATCTTTGAGTTTTTTGAATTTTAAGGAAAACGGCGCGCCGAAGCCGCCGACACCGGCCACGACCCCTTTTGTGTAGGTCGCTTTGGCCAGAGGCTTTATAAAGCGGACGAGTTTTTCGCCTTCGTCTATGGAAACGCCGGATTGTTTGTAAGTGAGAGAGCGCTTCATTGCAAATCCCCTCCGGCTCCCCTTTGTAGAAAGGGGAGAACCTCTTAAGAGTAAACAAACACCCGCGCGATGTCAATTAGATTATACGGGATATTGTCGTGATTTTATGAAATCGGATCAAAGTATTTTTCAATCAACAAAAGATTGTGCGTATGCATATAAATCTGTGCAGTTTTTCAACCCGCTCCATCTCATGTTTATCTTTCAACTTCTCGGAAAAGTTGGGTTTTTATGAGTTCTCTCGCTTTGGCACTGATGTTGCATTAAATAATATAGACATCGAGGTCTTGCGCCATACAAGGATGTGTAATGGCATCATCGCGACAAACCTTGAAAAGGAGGCTTGAGATATGAATATCACCGAGGTAAAAGTCCTGCCAGTGGACGGAGACGAGAGGTTGAAGGCGTTTGTTTCGATGAAGATTGACGATTGTTTCGTGGTGCGCGACATGAAGATCATCAGCGGCGATACCGGTTTTTTTGTGGCCATGCCCGCTAAAAAGCTTAAGGACGGCACGTACAGGGACCTTTTTCATCCTCTGGACAAACCGACGAGGGATATGGTCGAAAAATGCGTGTTAAGCGAATACAAAAGGGTGGTGCAGCAGGGAGTGAAAAAGAGCCTGTCCTGAAGCCCCGAGCTTGCCGAAGGGTCGAAGGGATAGGCGCCGGCGTAGTAGGTAGCGCCGTTCATATATTACGCGAAGAGAAGGCGAGCCCGACCCATGCTTCGCATGGGTGCCCCGACATCGGCTCGCCTTCTTTATTTTTGTGCTGGATAAAGAACCCCTTACCTGCTAAAATCGCAATCTATAATATTTCGAAAGCGCGGAGGTTAAAAGGTGAAGGGAGTCATTCTCGCGGGAGGCCTTGGCACGAGGCTTTATCCGCTTACAAAGGTTACCAATAAGCATCTCCTGCCGATATTCGACGCGCCGATGATATATTACCCCATAAAATGCCTCGTCAACGCCGGCGTAAAGGACATATTGATAGTGACCGGCGGCAATAACGCGGGGGACTTTTTGAAACTTCTCGGCAACGGCAAGGAGTTCGGCCTGAAGCACTTGAATTACACCTATCAGGAAGGGGAGGGCGGCATTGCCGATGCGCTGGGTCTGGCCGAGCATTTCGCCGAGGGGGAGAAAATTTGCGTTGTGCTCGGCGATAACATCATAGAAAAGAACATAATAGAGCCGGTGCGCGACTTTGAAAGGCAAAAAGACGGCGCAATGATAATTCTAAAGAAGGTGTCCGACCCCAAGCGTTTCGGTGTGCCGGTGTTTGACGGCAAAAGGATAGTAAAGATAGAGGAAAAACCGGCCGAACCCAAGTCAAATTACGCGGTAACCGGCCTTTACATGTACGACTCCGCGATATTCGACATCATAAAGACCTTGAAGCCTTCCGACAGGGGAGAGTTCGAGATAACCGACGTCAATAACTGTTACATACAAAAGGGCAACCTCGTCTGGCGCGAGCTGGAAGGCTGGTGGACCGACGCGGGGACGTTCTCTTCGCTCCTCTCGGCCAATAAGATGGTGGAGGAGACCGGGGCCAACAGGGTGTAGATTATGAGAGTGATTGTTACCGGTTCTAAAGGAATGCTCGCGAGGGACATAATCCCGGTTCTCGAGGAAAACCACGAAGTCTTGGAATTTTCGAAAGAATTTCTCGACATAACAGACCTTTCCAAAATCGAAAAAATCCTCGGCAACGAGAAGCCGGACGTTCTCATAAACTGCGCCGCTTATACCGCCGTGGATAGGGCCGAGAGCGAGCCGGAAAAGGCGTACCTCCTTAACGCGAAGGGCCCGGGAATCCTCGCCAAGGCCTGCCATAAGGCCGGAATAAGGCTTGTTCACGTCTCAACCGATTTCGTCTTCGACGGTAAAACGCCGCGCCCTTACAAAGAGGATGACGAGGTAAACCCTATCGGGGTTTACGGCAAATCGAAGTTAGAAGGCGAAATCGCGGTCAGATCTTCAACGGAAAACTACGTGATAGTGAGGACATCATGGCTCTACGGGCACGAAGGCGAGAGTTTCCCGGAAAAGATTCTGTCGAAGGCCTCTGCTCCGTCCGCCTCAGGCGGAGCGGACGAAACCATTTCCGTGGTGTTCGATCAGGTCGGAAGCCCCACTTACACGGTTGACCTCGCGCGAGCCGTGGAAAGGCTCCTTCCGGCGCCTCCGGGGGTGTATCATTTTTCCAACGAAGGGGTCGCGAGTTGGTATGATTTCGCGTACGCCGTTATCGAGGCGTTCAAGAAAAGAAAGGTTGAATTCAAACTCAAGGCCATAAAGCCGGTGCTGTCCGGGCAATACCGCGACCCGTCCTTCGGACGGGTACCCCGTGCCCCAAGGCCCGCGTACTCGGTCCTGGACAAGGCGAAGTATAAAAGCATAACAGGCATGGATATACCGCACTGGCTGGACGCGGTCGAGAGGTATGCGGAAAGGAAGATAGCGGGGTGATTGAAGGCGTCGTCGTAAAAGACATCTCTTTTCATAAAGACGCGAGGGGCTGGCTTGCCGAACTTTTCAGGACGGACGAGACGGCGGAAGACATGCATCCGCTTATGGGATACGTCTCCATGACGCTTCCCGGCGTTTCGAGGGGGCCGCACGAGCACGTAACCCAGACCGATTTTTTTTGTTTCGTCGGGCCTTCCTCGTTCAAGGTTTATCTGTGGGATACGAGGAGCGGCTCGAAAACCTTCGGGCAAAAGGTGGAATTTATCGCGGGAGAGGACTTGCCTAAGGCCGTTATGGTCCCGCCCGGGGTGGTTCACGCGTACAAGAATATCGGCGGAGCGCCGGGTTTTGTCTTCAACGCGCCGAATAGCCTTTACAAAGGGCAAGGCAGGAAAGAACCGGTGGACGAGATAAGGTACGAGGATAAGCCCGAGTCCGGCTTTATCCTCGATTAAACATCCTTCGGAGTCAAAGATGAACCTTCTCATAACGGGCGGGGCCGGTTTTATAGGGTCTAACTTCGTCCGCTACATGATGGGCAAGTATCCGGATTACAGAATCGTCAATTACGACAATCTTACTTACGCGGGGAATCTCGAAAGTTTAAAAGACGTGGAGAAAAGAAAAAACTACGTCTTCGTGAAAGGAGACGTGCTCGACTCCAAACTCCTCGACGAGACGTTTCGTAAATACTCGATTGACGGCGTGGCGCACCTTGCCGCCGAAAGCCACGTTGACCGCTCCATAATGAACCCCGTGGAGTTTTTGAAAACGAACGTCATGGGAACGCACGCCGTGCTCGAGGCAACGAGGAAGTATTGGAAGGAAAACCCCTCCGCAACGCGGCGCGTCTTCCTTAACGTTTCAACGGACGAGGTTTACGGCTCTATAGAGGGCAAGAGTTTTACCGAGGATTCCAATTATAATCCCAACAGCCCCTATTCGGCCTCCAAGGCCGGGGCAGACCATCTTGTGCGGGCATACGGGAAGACTTACGGGCTTCCCGCGATAACGACCCATTGCTCGAACAACTACGGCCCTTATCAGTTTCCCGAAAAACTCATCCCCGTCGTCATATTTAACGCTATCGAGGGCAAGCTTATTCCCGTGTACGGAGAGGGCAAGAACGTAAGGGACTGGCTTTACGTGGATGATCACTGCAAGGCGCTCGACGCCGTCATTCATAAAGGGATTCAGGGAGAGACGTATAACATCGGTGGAGACAACGAGTGGACGAACATAGACCTCGTGAGGCGCATCTGCTCGATACTCGACGAACTAAAACCCGCCAAAGAGCCTTATTCGTCTCTCATAAAATTCGTCACCGACAGGCCCGGGCATGATTTAAGGTATTCGATAGACGCCTCTAAAATCAGAAGGGAACTCGGCTGGTCGCCCGCGCCCCATGCTTTCGAGGATGCATTAAAAGAGACCGTGAAGTGGTATCTCGCGAACCCGGATTGGATAAACTGCGTAAAGAGCGGGGAATACACGGCGTACTATGAAAAGAACTATAAGGGGAGATAACCGGTGAGCGCGCGCGTGTTTCGCGAATTTCGGCGTAACAAGAACGTGCGTTGATAAGGACGAGGAAAAGACAAAGGCCCTCGGAAGAGGCGAAAAGGCCCGGCATTTAAGAAATAACTTGACTAATGACGGTTGCGTGATATATCTTTAAAGAGGTGTTGTCATCGATATGTTCGAGAATAATAGCGGCAAGGCTTCGATACGCACTGTTTTCTGGATAGTCTTCCTCGGGGCCGCCGTGTACGCGGGGTTTCTTATAGGGGTTCCGCACGTTACCAATAAGATGCTCGATTACGAGGTTGAAAACGCGGCCAAGAACGCCGCTCATTACAGAGACGAAGAAATACTCAAGAACGTTCTCGAAAAGGCTCATTTCTGGTATATACCGATAGACAAGGACAATGTCCGCATCGAAAGAACAAAGGAAGACATAGTCATAGAGATTAAGTACGAAGTAATAGTGGATTTTTTCGGCAAATATCAACAGACGTTATACTTCGACATCTATGCCTATGAACCGATTAAGGCGGAATTAAGCAGGTAGGGGCACGATGCATCGTGCCCCTACAACCCGAAACCCCTTTTAACTTAATCCCGAGAGGTTAAGAAAGGGAGAGGTAATGACAAGGACTGTTTTCGCAATCGAATTCAATCGAACTCCGCGCTCTTAAAAGGGCGTGGAGTTTTTTTTTGGCGGGTGTCGCATGAAGAAAAAACTCATACTGGACGAAAAGGCGATAGACAGGGCTCTTTCGAGAATCGCGCACGAGATACTCGAAAAGAATAAGGGCGCGGAAGGTCTTGTCCTGTTGGGGATTCCTACGCGCGGTTATCACGTCGCCTCGCGCCTCGCCTCCGTCATAGACTCGATAGAAAAGGGCAAGACGCCTTACGGCGCGATCGACGCCACTCTTTACCGCGACGACATAGGCATGAAAGAGACGAAGCCTCTCCGGAAAACCGACATACCGATACCGATTGACGGCAGGGTCGTCGTCATGGTTGACGACGTTCTCTTTACAGGGCGCACCATAAGAGCCGCCATGAACGCCCTCATGGACTTCGGGCGCCCGAACTGCATACAACTCGCGGTTCTTGTGGACAGGGGGCACAGGGAACTTCCCATAAGGGCGGATTACGTCGGGAAAAACGTCCCGACCTCGCTTAAGGAAGAAATTAAAGTGTATCTTTCCGAGGTGGACGGAGTTAACGAAGTAGTGTCCATTACTGCCGAAGAGAAACAATGAGGGGAAGCGATGAGGCTTAAACGAAAAGACCTGCTCGGCATCGAGGAACTCGAAAAAGACGAGATAGAGCTTATTCTTTCCTCGGCAGAGTCGTTTAAAGAGGTCTCGACGCGCGAGATAAAGAAGGTGCCGACTCTTCGCGGCAAGACCGTCATAAACCTCTTTTACGAGGCCTCGACGAGGACGCGCACGTCTTTCGAGCTCGCGGCAAAGAGGATGAGCGCGGACGCGATAAACATCTCGGTTTCCGCGAGTTCCGTTTCAAAGGGAGAGACGCTTAAGGATACGGTCTTGAATCTCGAGGCCATGAATCCCGACTGTGTCGTGGTGCGGCATTCTTCCTCAGGCGCTCCTCACATGATAGCCCGCCACCTCAAGTCGAGCGTGGTGAACGCGGGGGACGGCGCGCACGAACACCCGTCGCAGGCGCTTCTGGATTTGTTCACAATAAAGGAAAAATCGGGAGAAATAAACGGGCTTAATATCGCGATAATAGGCGATATAGCCCACTCGCGAGTGGCGAGGTCCAATATCCACGGCTTTACCAAGCTCGGCGCCAAGGTTACTGTCTGCGGCCCTCCCACAATGATACCACCGGGCATAGAATCATTAGGTTGCCGCGTTACGCACGACATGACCGAGGCGATAAAACATGCCGACGTAATAATGATGTTAAGGCTTCAGTTAGAGAGGCAAAAAAAGGGGCTCTTCCCGTCCGTGAGGGAGTATTCATCGCTTTACGGGCTTAATAAAGAGAGGTTAAAGAAGGCAAAAAAAGGCGTCTTGATAATGCATCCGGGGCCGGTAAATAGAGGCGTTGAAATCTCGCCCGAGGTGGCTGACGGGGAGCACTCCCTCATACTCGAGCAGGTTACTAACGGAGTGGCGATAAGGATGAGTATATTTTATCTTCTCTTGGGCGGGGTCAAGGAATAATGAAAAGGCTGCTTCTTAAAGGCGGAAGGGTAATGGACCCGGAAGCGGGCATTGACGGGCTTTACGATATTGTCGTGATGGGAGGCCGCGTCGCGTCAATAAAGCCGTCGGAAGGAAGCCTTGAGACCACGGAAGGCTGGGACGTCGTTGATTGCACCGGGCTTATCGTAATGCCCGGACTTATAGACCTTCACGTGCATCTGAGGGAGCCGGGCGAGGAGTATAAAGAAACGATAAAGACAGGTTGCGAGGCCGCCGCGGCCGGAGGCGTTACCACTCTTTTTTGTATGCCCAACACAAAGCCCGTGAACGACAATGAGGCGATAACGAGGTTCATAAAAAAACAGGCCGAAGTTTCAGGCGTTAACGTCCATCCGGTCGGGGCCATAAGCGCCGGGCTTAAAGGCGAA
>DASRUI010000137.1:0-24662 GCA_035655515.1 Thermodesulfobacteriota bacterium | reverse complement strand
TATATTCCCTGATTTTCCACAACGATTCCTCATCGCGAATGATGTGTTCAAAATAATTGCGTTGCCATATGGGAATGCCGGGCATATTACGGATTGCATTAATTTGTTTGGTTACGGCGGATTTGAAACCACGAATTATCGCCGGTATCGAATTTGATGTTGGATTGCCAAATTGTTCCGCCGTAGGGGCACGATGCATCGTGCCCCTACAATCACCAATAATAATTATTCCATGGATATGATTCGGCATCACCACAAATTCATCCAGTTTGATATTTTGCCGCATTTCCGATGTTTTCACCCATTCATCATGCGCCATCGCCCCCGCATCATTCAGTACCATTTTCACCCCTGCGATTTCGCCGAACAAACATTCTTTGTTCCGTGCGCATATCGTAATAAAATATGCGCCGCTTTGCGAATAATCGTACCCTTTTAATCGAATTGACCGCCGATGGTGTATATCGGAATTATGTTTCATGGATTATTTTCCGCCGTAGGGGCACGATGCATCGTGCCCCTACAATCTACCCCATTATGAATAATAATTATTCCATGGACATGATTCGGCATCACCACAAATTCATCCCGTAGGGGCACGATGCATCGTGCCCCTACAATCTACCCCATACGGATTTTAAACGCCGCGGACGAAGGCAGGGTCTAAGCGTCTTTCTTTGCGTCCAAGCGGAGCATATCGGAAAAAGCGAGGAGAAAGTCCCTGTCCCAGTAGCCTTTTATGGCCTCGACCTTCATGACCTCGACCGCCACCTCGGCGGGGATATCGCTCCGGTAAGGCCGCACAGAGGTAAGCGCGTCAAAGACGTCCACTATGGCGAGTATTCTCGCGCCGACCGGAATATCGGCGGACGAAAGACCGTCCGGATAACCCGTGCCGTTATACTTTTCGTGGTGGCCGCGTATTATCGGCAAAAGCGGTTGCGCGAACCTGAGCGGCTTGCAGATTCTCTCGCCGACGACCGGGTGCTCCCGCACGTGGTTATACTCGTTCGAGTTAAGGCTTCCCGGCTTGTGCAGAATGCCCTTGTCCGTGGCAATCTTTCCTATGTCATGGAGTATTCCGGCGGTCCTTATGCATTCCTGTTCGTGAACCGAAAGGCCGATGTAGGCGGCAAGACGGGTCGAAAGTTCCGAGACCCTCTGCGAATGGCCGTGGGTATAGGGGTCGTTATAATCGAGCGCCAGCGCGAGACTGAAGAGCACGTTCTGGGCGTTTTCAAGTTCCGAGATTAAACCCTTCATCCGCACGAGGGATTTCACCCTCGCCAAGAGTTCGGGTTTCTGAAAAGGCTTGGTCAAGAAATCGTCAGCCCCCGCCTCTATGCCGCGGATCTTGTCGTCTATGCCGTCAAGGGCCGTGAGCATGACGACGGGGATAAACTGGGTCTCCTTTTTCTCCTTAAGACGCTTGCAGGTCTCGTATCCGTCCATCTGGGGCATGAGCACGTCGAGAAGCACTATGTCGGGGATTATTGTCTCGACCTTCTGCAAGGCCTCTTTGCCGTTATAGGCCTTTATGATGTCGTAGCCTTGAGCGGAAAGAAGGCCCTCGAGGAGTTCGAGGTTCTGCATGTTGTCGTCAACGGCAAGGACTACCGGTTTGCGGTTTACGACGGTTTTTTCGCTCTGTTGTTCCTCTTTCGGAAGAACTCCCCCCTCAATCACGATGCCCTCCGCCTAATGCCGTTCGTTATTATGCATTTCAACTAAATTACGTTATGCCGCAAATAAAAATGCTAACTATCATAACTTTAGCCTTTGATTCTTCCCGTGAAACCTCCCGCTTTCCATAACTATGTTATGATTATGACATATTTCCAATCAAATGGCAAACTTTATTTTTTAAGGGGGGGTAAGGAGGAGAGAGAAAAGGTAAGGAGAAGAGAAAAATCATACAAGCGCCGGGCTACCTCCTTTTCACCTTATGGCATCTCTGGCAATTTTCAAAGCCCTTGGGCTGAAAAGCCACCTTGCCGTGGCATCTGCCGCAGTATTCGCCGTTCCATATGTCATACATGGTGAACTGATTGGCGCCTTTCTTTTCCTTGAATATCGAAGGGTGGCAATTCGCGCAACCCAGTATCTGCGTGTGGGTTTTGTGCGGAAACAGGACATTGGCCATGAGCCTGTCGTTTATCTCAAAAACCACGTCCATGTCGAGCACGCCTTCGGATTGGTCCCATTCGCCGCCGGGCTCGATGCTGCCGCTCGGTTTTATGAGTCCGGCGGCGAACGCCGCCGACCAATCCGGATACCCGAACTTGTCCTTTGGAAGCCCTCTTATGGCATAAGGCAGTTCATAGGATTTCCTGACAACCGGCGGCACCCACGGATCGAACAGTTTGGGAGCGCCGGCCACATCCACCCTCTTCTTTACTTCGGCGGATATCTCTTCTTTTCTCCTCTCCTCATCCTCTTTCATCCTCCGCGCGTCAGCCTCGGCGCTACTTGTAGAAAAGGCGTAACTGCCTTTCGCGTAAAAAGGTATGGTGGCGAGGCCTCGCGACGCGGGAGGGGAAGAAACGTCCTTAACACAGCCGCCAAGGGCTAAAACAGTCAGAGAGGCAATGAGAATAAAAAACCGTTGCCAAGCGCCCCGCGCAATGAGAGGCATCACTCTACCTCTCTAAGGACCTGCACCCTTCCGCCGTCAACGACGTAGATGAGGCCGTCCGCGGAAATGGATATGTAGGATGGAGCATAGAGTTCGCCTTCCTTGAAACCCTTGCCCGAAAAAACATACTGCAAGGCGCCGCGTCCGTCGAACACGCCTATCTCGCCGCTATGCCTGTAAAGGACGTATATAAAGCCGCCTGACGCGGCAAGGCTTACCGGAAACGAAAGACCCCCTGAGCTTGCCGAAGGGTCGATTGAAACGCCGAATTTGGAAACAACGCTTCCTTTAGCGTCAAATACGTAAACCGTCGAGGATACGGTATCGAGGCCGTACACAAAGCCGCCGCCGGCCTTCACGTCGCTGAAGCCGTAAAAAGAAGCCGACAAAGCGGGGGCAATGACCTTATCGAAAGAGCCGTCCTTTTTCACCGCGACAATCCTTCGGTTAAGCCTGTCTATGACGTAGAGGTTTCCCGCCCCGTCGGAGGTAAAACGTCCGGGCACGAACTTCTCCTTGCCGGCGGGAATGTCTTTCATGTCAAGGAGCGAAACCTTCTTCTGCTTCATGTCTATGACTTTTATAACGCCGGCTTTGGCGTCGAAAACCAAAAAATCGCCTTCCTCGGTCTTCAAAACCGTAACAGGCAGCGCAAACCTCTCGTCTATAAGCTCGGAGAGGTAACTAAAATCCTTGTCAAACGACACAAGGCGGTTATTGCCGGTATCCGCGACGTAAAGCCTCTCCTTGGAAGCGTCGTAAAACACCCCCGAGGGCTCCTTGAGCCTGCCCATGATTTCTTCATACGCTATCACCGCCACCACCTTGTATTTTCCCTTGCCTACGGAAAACGCCTCGCGCGCCGGGAAAATCAAGGCAAGAGCCGTTAGCGCGGCAATCGCTAAAACAGGGAAAAGGTTCTTCTTCATAATATCCTCCGGCCTCATGTCTGATGACATTGCACGCATAAATCCACGTTGGGGTCGGCCCTGAGAAGCATTCTCTCCGGAGAACCCATCACGTTATGGCAGGTATTGCAATCCATCGGAGCCTTATTCCTCGGGTCTATTATGGCCTCGCCGACCGGATGGGTGAACGTGCCCTGAGTGGCATGACAATTCTCCGCGGCGCAGGTATCCGCCCCCTTGGCGAGGAAATACCTGTTATTTGAGCCGTGCGAAACATGGCAATTGGAACAAGTTCCTATCTTTTTGTGGACGTGCTTGCTCGCGTTGGACCTTTCTTTGCTGTCCATGTGGCAGGCGTAACAGACGGATGACTCCCTGCCGTTAAAGAGCGCCTTCCGGTCGGAGGCGTGCGGGCTGTGGCAATCGTCGCAGAACCTCTCGGAGCTTCTTACGAGATGGCTGTATATGCCGTTAAACGACGACAACGCGTCGTTATGGCATTGGATGCACAACTCCGTCCCGGCCGAGACGACCTTATCGGAACCCTTTACATGGCACTTGTCGCACATCTTCTCCTTGAACGGCGCGTGGAGGAACGCCCTTATCATGCCTTTCGAATCCGAAGAATGCGGATTGTGGCATTCAAGGCAATCGCCGCCGCCGCTCATCGGATAATTTCCGTGCGCAACCGAGAACTTCTCACCAACAGGTTTGTGACAGTCTTTGCAGATATCCGCCTTCTTCTTCGAGAGAAGTCCCTCCTCGCTTGAGGCATGCGGCTTGTGGCAGACGAGACAATTACCCTTCGCGACTTCCGGGTGCGCGTTTTTCTTCGAAATCACGTCTTCCTTCTTATGGCAGGAATAACACATCTCGGCGCCGGTTGCCTTAAGAAGTCCTTTGGCGTCGGTCGAGTGCGGGTCGTGGCAGTCCAGACACTTCCCCTCTCCCACTGGCTTATGGACGACCGCGCCCGTAAAACCCTTCCTCTTGTCGTGGCACGAATAACATATGGCCGACGGGTCGCCTGAAAGAAGCGCATCATGGCTCGAGGCGTGCGGATTATGGCAGGACGTGCACAGGCCGAGCCTTACCGGCTGATGCACGTTCTTTTTTAAAGTGAAAGACGCCGACTTGAGATGGCATGACGCGCAAAGACTCTTTGTGTCCTTCAACGCCCCCTCTGCCGCGGGCGTAAAGACAAACATCAAAAACGCCAAAACCATGGCCTTGCCCGCCCGACCCGGGCTATGCCCGGGCGCCCCGCGTAAAAACCTGCCCATAAACGCATTCTCCGTTATTCATGATGATTGCATCTCCCGCCACGCAGAACCCAATCATAGCCTCTTATGACAGACCATGCAATCTCCTTTTTCAAAAGGCTCGTGCTTTTTCAAGTGAAGCAGTCTTTTGTCGTCTCCGGCGTGCGACTGATGGCACCCCGTGCAATCGGCCCCTTTCGTGGAGATGCCTCCGTGGGCCTCGGAAAACTTCTTGTCGTCGCCCGGCTTGTGGCAACCGGCGCAAATCGCGCTACCCGAAGAAGTCAAGAGCCGTCTTTCATTCGAGCCGTGCGCCTTATGACAGGCGCCGCACTCGCCCTCAAGGACGGGCTTATGAACGAACGCGCCCTCCTTAAGCATCAAGGCGCTCAAATCAACGTGGCACGACAAACACAACTCCTTCATGGGCCTCGAAAGGGTAAACTTGACTTTCCCTCCGTGAGGCATATGGCACGCGTTGCATTTTCCCTCAATCACGGGCTCATGGCCGAATTTCACGGCTTTCGAGTTCTTTTCGACAGCGGCGTGGCACTTGTAACAAAGGCCCGCGCCTTCCGCGAGAAGCTGGCTTCTGTTGTTGCTGGCGTGCGCATCGTGGCAACTGAGGCATTTGCCGTCGCTCGCGACCGCGTGAGCGCCCTCGGCGTTTACGCCCCTCAATATCGAATCGTGGCATTTAAGACAGAGTTTCTCCTGCTTTGCCGAGACAAGTTTAGGCTCGGCTGAGGCGTGCGGATTATGGCACGCGCTGCACTTGCCGTTTCTGACCATGTAATGCTTCGTAACCTTGTCGTACTCGCTTTTCTTTGCCGCGTGGCACCCGTAACACAAATCGTCTTCCTTGGAAACGAGAACCCCGTCCGTGTCGGAGGAATGAGCGTCATGGCATTTAAGGCAAGTTCCTTCTTTTACCGGCGCGTGCGTCACCGCGTCGGTAAATTTCTCTTTCTTATGGCAACGGTAGCAAAGGCCGGCCCCGGTGGATTTAAGCACGTCCTTATTCTCCGAGGCGTGGGGGTCGTGACAACCGGTGCATTCGCCCCGTTTGCCGGGAGTGTGGACCGTCTTCCTTGAGTGCTTCTTTTCGGTCTCGACGTGACATGAGTAACAAAGATTTTTTTCCGAATCCCGAAGAATGGCCTTCCTGTCCGAGGCATGCGGATTATGGCAACTCGCGCACTGCCCGGCGCCGACCGGGGAATGGACGACCGGTTTCTTGAAGTCCGACTCCTTGTCTTTATGGCAACTATAGCAAAGGCTCGCGCCGGGAAGCGCGGTCTTCAGCGGTTCTTTCGATTCCGGGTCGTTATGGCAGTCCGAGCACTTCCGCTCGACAAAAGGCTTATGCTCGAAATTTCTTACGAGTTTGTCTCCGCTCGACGCGTGCGGAGTGTGGCACGCAAGGCAATCGCTTCCGATAACGCCGTATCCGGCGTGCGCCTTTGTTGACGCGGACGACGCGGCATCGTGGCAGTTAAGGCAGAGTTTATTGCCGCTGTCGCTGAGTATTCCGGAAAAATCCGACGCGTGAGGGTTATGGCATGAGATGCAGTCGTTTGCCGACGCCTTATGAGTGGTCTTTTTCTCGAACTTTTCCTTCGCGTGGCACTTATAACAAAGTTCCGCGGAAGAAGCCCTCACGAGCCCCTTCAATTTGGAAGAATGAGGATTATGACACTCCAGGCACTTGCCCTCTTTTACAGGGGCGTGCACGAAACTTTTCTTGAGAAGGTCTTTATCCTTTTCGTGGCAATCGTAACAAAGCCACGGGTCCTGCTTCTTTAATTTCAGCGCGCCCAGAAGTCCGTGAGGGATGTGGCAACCTTCGCACTTCTTCTCGGCCACAGGCCGGTGGAGCCTGCCCTCGGAGTAAACTCCGTATTCCTTGGCATGGCAGTCAACGCAACCCTTTTTCGCTATCTTCGGCCCCTGACAACCGGCGGCGAAAAAAACCGCGACAACCAAAAATATCGCAATCCGTACCGAACCCAATCAACACCTCCGTGTTTCAAAAACTCTAAAACTTGGCCATTTCCTCTTCGTTTATCTCTATCGGTATGTTTTCCCTCAAGCGTTTCAAATACGTGGCGAACAACTCCGCGTATTTTCCCCTCCCGAGGTCCGTTTTGACGCTTTGTTTGACCTGCTCAAACGGCATGACCTCGCCCTTTTTCATGCCTCTGAACTCGAAAACGGCAAAGACATATCCCTTGCCTTCCGACGCGTCGAACGGACCGAGAACTTCGCCTTCTTTGGCGGCACGGAATGCGCTTAAGATGTCGCCGGTAAACCGCTCCGCGGACACCCACCCGATGTCCCCTCCCTTTACGGAAGAAGAATCCCCGGATTTCTTCTCGGCCAGGCGCGCGAAAGACGCGCCCTTCTTAATCTCCGTGATTACGGAGTCGGCCTCGGCCTCGGACGGCACGGTTATCAGGCCGAGATTAAACAGGTCCTGCATCATGTACTTCGCCGTATTTTTGGCGTAATAATCGCTAATCTCGTCTTCATCTATCTTTACGGCGGCGGATACGGCCTTCCTCTTGAAATCCTCCAAGAGGCGCTTCTCCCTGAACTGCGTTATGGCCTTCGCGATATTCTCCTCGTTTTTATAACCGTGTTTCGCGGCCTCCCTGTCAAGGAGTTTATAAAGCACGGCGCTCTCGACGTCGCTTTTGATATTTTTATCTTCGCCGCTCTTCCTCGCGCTTTCCGATATCGTTCCGGCCGGAATCGGCTCGCCGTCCACGTAAGCAAGCGGCGTATCGAGCTCTTCCGGCCCTAAAGAAGACACTTTCTTCATGGCCTCATCAAGGAACTTCACGTCGGCCCTGCCGCGAAGATAGGCGAAGTAGGCGGCTTCCCTCGCCTTTATCTTTTCGTTCAATATGCGATTTTTTATTACTTCCTTCTCTCTCTGACTCTTATCTTTTACCTGCCCGTGGGCTTCGTCCGCGGGCAGAACATCTTCCTTTTTCTCCTTCACCGGCTTTTGCTCTTCTTTCTTCTTCAATTCTTCGGCGTAAACAGCCTCCACCTCGGAATCCTCGACCTTAACCTTGTTTACCACCTCGTCTTCCCTCAAACGCGAGAGGAAAAGGTTAAGCGAGAAGTTCTCTACCGCGCTTACGTAATCGGCTTCCTTATCGAGACCCATGCTTTCGGCCTCTATGAGCATGAGTTTAGCGTCTATCATCTCGTCAAGGAACTTCCGGTATCTTTGTTTTTCGAAACTCTTTTCTCTGCTAAGCACCTCGCCGACACGGCGGCCGGTGTGGAGTTTATTGACGCCCTCCATGAATTCCTTGACGGTAATGACCCTGTCGCCGACCTTGGCCACATACGGCTCCTTCTTGCCGAAAGGCCAAAGCGCAAGGCTGTCGCCGGGGCTTAAAACCGAAATAAACGCGATTAAAACAAATATGCGAAAAACCGTGAACGCAAAAATCGGGCTAATTCTTCTCTTTCGCGCCGGTCGAAGAAATATACCTTCCTCTTGACCTAAAGACATATTCGCTTTTCCTCTCATTGTTATACTCGCCAATGGTACCTATCATCTCTTTTATGACTTTTTGGGCAACTCCCGCGGCTGACCTGACGTTGCCTATGTCAAAGACGATAATATACTCATCCCCTCTCTTTTTATTGTTTGAATACCAAAGGATGCGTCCGGTGCCTGATTCCACCATCCTCATGCTCAAGGACACAACCGGCGCGCCGCCTCTTCCCTCGTCAAACTCCTCGACCGTGCCCGTTATGACGGCATCCACCTTAAGGCGTTTGCCGAGTATCTGGAGTCTTTCGATTTCCATCTCGCCGACGGTCACCGCGCGCTCCTGTATCAGAAACTGACGCACGTTGCCCGGCTCTTCTATGTTAAATCTGCCTGACTTGAAAAGTTCGGTAACGTAAATGTTATAAACTATCTTATCCGCGTCCTTCACGCCGCTTATATTGTAAAACGGCAACACCGCCACCCTCATGGCGTTGCCGTTTTTCGGGTAAGCGATTCCGGGATCCCTTTCGCCGTGAAGAGACGAGCAACCGGATGCGGCTAAAATAGCCAAGCCGGCAACAACCATTCCCAACGCCTTCCTCATACCGTAAACTCTTTAACGGCCTCCTCCAGCTTTTCCGCGGCCCGCCTTGCTTCCTTGTTGCCTTCGTTTTGTTTGGACGTCCGCGCGACCTCCCCGGAGGCCGCCTTCACCCTCTCGACCTTGAGCCTGAGTTTTTCGACCATGATATTAAGCGCCTCGGCCAATTCCCCGACCTCGTCGCCGCTTCTTACCGAAAACTTCGCCTTGAAGTTTCCCTCTCCGACCTTGTCCTTTATGTCGCGCTCAATCCTGTATAACGGGCCGGCTATCCTGTGTGGAATGAAAACACCCACCGCGATGGCCGAAACCAACCCTATCGTGAAAGCTATTATAACCCCGGGCAGCAAAAATTCCAGAAAATTCTTCGCGTTCACGTGAAACTGCTTGTATGTCTCGCCGACCTCATGGCTCGAGAAGAAATAAAAGAAAGCGCTCGTCAAGCCTACCGATATAAGCACTACGAGCATCAACCCGACGAGAAGCCTTGCCTGCATCCGTTTTTTTATGGAAAAATTTATAAACCTCCGCCTGTTTACGTTGCTCATTTTCCCCTCCGTTTACGCGGGATCACGGATGAACGAAACCATTGATGATTCTCTCCCCGCGAATGTTTTTTAGGACGGAACTCCGCCCCTATGGCATTTCTCGCACAATTCGCCGTCCTTGTCGAACCTTAGAAAATAATCCGCGCCGCCCCCGTGAGGATGATGACAGGTAACGCAGGTAATAAGACCTCCCTCTATCGTCGGCATCTCGAAGGGCACCACAACGGGCGGGCCCGCGCTCCTTATCGCGACAGGATGAGAGGCGTTTTGAGGATGGCACGCCCTGCACGCCTCTATCCTTGAAAATCTTCCCGGAGTAAGACCGATACCGTGGTTTCCGAACTCTATTTGTTCGGCCAACTTCAAAGACGCCTTTACGGGCAAAGACGATAAAACTTCGACATAAACATCCCCTGTCGAATCAAGCCTGAAAATCCTCGCCTCAGGCCTCTCGAAGACCGCGTCCTCCGCTTTCGCGGCGCGGCTCTCGAAGAAAGTCTTTGACGAGTCTAACTTGTATTCGCCGGGAATAGACGTATTGCCGAAAATATCCCTTGAGATTATGCGAAAACGGTACGCCCCGCTCCTCAATCCGGAGAGGTTTGCCGAATGCCTCGTTTCGAACACATCCTCGAAAGATACCTTTTCCGGGTAAACGCCTCCGCTTCCGTATTCAACTAATCCGGCCGACGGCTTATCGGTCTCCCACCGCACCAACGCATTAAGGAAGACCTTTCTCGTCACTTCCGCCACCCTGACGTTACTCGCCGAAGGAGGGATTTCGTCGTCGTTTCCCCTCCGCAAAACCGCTTTATACGGCCTGAATTCGAGAGAAGACGCGCTCTTCCGTCCGGCCCTGTCCTCAAATCTTAAAACGAGTTCGTAATGCCCGTCACGGGACAATCCTCTCAAAAAAAACACCGATTTAGTCTGATAATCGGAATCCCCCGACTCCCTGACCGTACCGGCGTTCAACCCCTTCCGCAGGAGATGACACCCCGCGCAATTTTCTTCAACTCCTTCGTGCGAAACTCTATGGCCGGCTATGAGCGCGTATACGTCCTTCAGCCCGAAGCTGCCCGCTTTCTTGCCGGAATGACAGCCTTTGCAATCTCTCTCCGATTGACCCTCTCCCCTGTTGACGTATAATTGCGAAACCAAGGCAATTAACACTCCGCAAACAATCACCCCGACTGACAAGGAAAGTTTGCGCATATTCGGTATGTTTTACGCCTGACTTAAAAATCCTCCAAAAACCCGGATTTTTCTCTCAATTTCGCGAACGGCACGCTCTTGGCAAAAAGAGACGGAAGTGTCTTGGTGAGTTCCGAGGTGTTGCCGGCCGTGTCTTCGGCGAAAACCGTAAAACGAAGCGACTTCATGTCCACGTTGGGGCCTATGGGATATTCCACCTTATTCGGGATATCGCCGCCGTCGCCGGCCAACGACTTAAGGGTATTCCCTTCCCGGTCCGATATAAGAATTCTCCACTTCTTCAGGGACTCCTCCGGGGCGTGGCTGAAAGAAAAGAACAACATGCCGTCGAGGACGTCCACGTTTACGCTTACGACCGGCGGGGCGTTCTTGACGCGAACCGCCTCCGATACGACGGTTTCATTGCCAGCCAGGTCTCTCACCGCGAGATTCATCGTATAATTGCCGTCCGGGACATACCCGTACTTGTCTCCTTCTCCCTTCCATGCCAACTTCCGGGGAACGCCTCCGAAACCCCTCTCGCTTCTTACGACATTGCCGGCGCCGTCCTTCACCTCTATGCGCCAACCCTCGATATCGTCATACGTCATAAGCCTCGGCTCGAAAATTACCATCCCCCTTTTCTTGGAGGCAAAAACCCTATGCTCCACCGTGACGCCTATCTTGGGGGGAATGCTGTCAACCACCATGCTTCCGGCGGCCTCGAAGACGTAAGGCACCATCATCTTGTCGGTGAGGATAATGTCCAGAAGATACGCTCCCTCCTCCGCGGGCGTCGACACGCTGCCTTCGTATTCATCGCCCCCGACATTGGTAAGAATAATCTCCTCGCCGCCCAGCACGGCGGACACCTCGCTCGGCGCCTCTCCTATCGGCACTATCTTCACTCTGATATTTCTTCTGCCTTCTCTATTGCCGATAGTCGGGTGTATTATGACCCTCTCTATCTCAAACGGAGAAGACGCCACATCCCTTATGAAAAACCTGTCGGCCACCCCCTGGACTATATCCCTTACCACCATGGAGGTTAATTCATCGATGGACGTCACGACGCCGAGTCCCAAGAACCCTTCGAAATCCCGTCCTGTATACGTAATGTTATCCGACCACAATATGCTGCCGTTAACGGCGCTCAAAAGCCTCAAACCTATCCCGACGGTAATCTTGCCGTTGTCGCCGGAATACTGATTAACCGAGCCTACCAATACCGCATCCACGCCGAGCGCCTTGCCCATCTCCCTCACGGCCAGCCTCGTTATCGCGCCGGTGTAACGAATCCTCCTTTTCGCGAGGAAATCCTCCACAAGGTCGTCTTTTACTATGAAAACCCATCCCTTGCCTTTAAGTTCGGTCTTTATGTTTTCCTTTATTATGAAGGCGGCTACGCGGTCTACCGTAAGGTTTTCGAGAGGCAAAATGGCTATGCTTTTTATTACGACTGTCTGCGCGGCTCCGTTGTTTCCGTTTCCGTTGCCGTTTCCGGTGGCCGAAAAAGAAAGCGCCGGCGTAAACATGCCCGCGAAAAAGAGGCTCAGGAGGAGCATTCTTAATCCCCTCTGCCTCCCCTTTGTAAAAGGGGAGAACCTTTTTATCGTAACCTGCAATTCAAAGACTTTTTTCTCGCAACGCTTCATAAACGCACCTTACGGTAAGATTTAGGCAAATCGTCCCCGGCACCACTTTCCGTTACTGACGTAAATTTTATTCATAAGCGTTCGTGCCGGAAAGTGGCGCCGGGCTCTTCCGGCTACAACAACGTATCTATCGCTTTCCCTACCGCCTTCCGCGTAAGAACGGTCCTATCCACCTCTTCTATGCCCAAGATCCTTCTCCAAACACTCTTGCCTGAAGCCGTAGAATTCGCCTGCCAGAGTATGATGCCCGAGCTCGCGTCAAGCATGCGCATGGATATTGAAACCACCGCGCCCCCCGAAGCGCCTTCGTACTCATCGACGCTCCCTATTATAACGGCCTGAGCGCCGAGCTTCTCGCCAAGAAGCTTCAAGGTCTCCTTATCCGGGTCAAGAACCATTCCTTCCGAAGCGCCGGCCGCTCTCAAGACCGCGCCGAGCGTCTTACTTACCTCTCCTTGCTCGAGAACCTCGAATGCCCCCCTCGAGAGAATATCCACCGTCACTATGCTGCGTATCTTCTCGCCGGCGTAACGGTCGGATGTCAGGTTATTGAACGGCAACACCGCCACTTTCCTTATATACGAGAAGTTGGCATCGGGGTTTATGTATCTAACTGTGCTCGACGCGCAACCCGCAATAACAAGGAATATCGCCGCAAACATAAAGAAATTTCTAAAGACACTCAGCTTCATTCTGATTTTATTATACATTATGGCTCTCCTTTATGCAACTTTTTTTATCCGGCCGGATTAAAAACCCTTTAAAAGCTGACCGATGCCCTCGCAAACACCGTTTCCGTCTTATCATTGGTCGCGTTGTCCACGCTGGTGGTGTTATAAACTGCCCCCACGGAAAGCCTTCCCAACACTTGCCAGTTCAAGTTGCCTCCCATGGATACCATACCGCTCGAGTTGTCATTATGATAATTCAAAGAAACATATATCTTGCTCGTCGGCGAAAAGGTCAAGGCGTAACTCTGCGATTCGGTCGGCTCGATATTAAAACGTCCCGACAGGTAGAGCCTCCTTGTGGGGGTAAAAGAGAAATCAACGGAAGTGGCGGTGGTTTCCGAAGAGGTCTTTCCTGATGGCGCGTCCGTCGTGGCGCTTGTGCGGCTGTTATTCAGCATAATGGTCAGAGACTTCCACGGAACAAGCCGGAGATTCGTATTATAACTCGTGGAATCGGATTGAGTATCGGACTGAAAACTTTCGCTTGAACTCATTACCGTCGAAAAACCTAAATCAACGCCTCTGTAAACCATAACGGACGAACTGAAATTCGCGCTTTCGGCCTCCGAAACGCGTTCGCCGTCGGCATCGGACTCCGAGTGGTTGAACGTAAGCCCGAGGTTTACCGTATCAAGCGGACTCGACGACAACGAAAGCGCGTAAGAACTTGTCGTATTCTCCGTATCAGTGACGGAACTGTATTCGCTCGATGTGGCGCTAAAGTTGGCGAAAATGTTAAGATACCTTGGTATGGCAATGTAGTTCGCGTTCGCGCCGTAACTATTACTGACGGATTCGCTATCTGTCCCTCCCGCCCCCACCGTCCCCTGCTCGCTCTTGTCATAATTAAGGCTGAACCCCAAAGAAAGCCTGTTCGTGGGCCTGTATGAAAGACTCAAACCGCCGGACTGGCTCGTAGAATCCTGCGTCACGGACTGCCTTGGCGACGAAAGCAGGAAACCCACCGCCTGTATTTCCGTCACGTTTATGTCGGTTGTTCCGTTGCCGGCGGTATTCACGACCTTAAAATACAAGGCGTTTGTTTCCGTAAAATTCAATTCAAACCTGTTGAGGGTCGCGTTGTACGTCTGCGCCGGAGAAGCAACGAGCGTCCACGTGATATTGTTGGGACTCGTGTACACCTGCCACCCGAAACTGTAGATGCTCGCTATGTTTGTTTCCTCGAATGCCGTTGTGGTGATATAGACGTATATCAAGTGTATGCTCCGGGAAGACGGAAATCCCAGACCTATGTTCCAGTCGGCGCAGTTCAAATCTATGGTAGTGCTGCCGCCGCCGCAGGCGCTGACGAATGTAACGGGGGTTGTGTCGATGCCGGGGGGGGGGTTGTCTATCAATTCAGGTTCGTTGGTAAGCGCAACGCTCGTCGGAAGCGCCGGATTAAAAAACGCAAGCCCCGCATTGCCCGAAATCCCGACGTCGAAGCGAGACGCCGCGCCGGTGCTTTCCGTGGTGGACTCCGCTATCCGATACCCGAGGTTTGCCGAGGCTCTAAGTTTGTTATCCAAAAAAGACCTCGACAAGTCGCCGTTTACGGAATGCGAAGGGCTCTCCAATTTGGTTTCGGCAATCTTGTCCTCGTTCATATTCTGAACGAAGGAGTACCCGGCGCGCGCGTCGGTGTCAAGAAAATAAAAACTCTTGCTCAACCCTAACCCGACATTGGAAGTTACGCTATCCAGCGTCTTAGGACTTTCATGGTCTTCCATCGTGGAGATATTGTAAGAAATACTGACATTCGGCCACCTCGTCTCCGGCAGATGGAATGCGGCGCTTGTGGTCGTAGTCGTAATCCGTCCGCTTTCCGAAGGGTCGGTCTCGGTCCTCAAATGGCTGAATGTCAGGTTATAGAGGGCGGGCGGAGAAAAGTGAAGCACGAAAAAAGGGTAGGCGTTCTCTTGTTTCTCGCCGTTGACTTCCGTTATGGTCCACCTCATGTCTCCGCTCAAACTTACTGTGTTCGTGAAATCCTTCGTAAAATTCAGGCTGTACTGCTGCGTGCTCGACTTGGACGTCGTCGTTAAGCCGGCGGAAGAACTGTCCGTCCTGGAATAACTATAATCGGCGCGCGCTCCGAGAGACGAGGCAAAAGACGCCCTTTCCCCAATAAGCGCCGCAAAAAAAATCACGATGAAAAAAACCGCGCTCTTCCTCATTGCGTACTGTCCGGCTGCGCGACTCCATACGGGTTTGGCCCCACTGTCAGAGTCTTGATATATCTTTCTCCGACAGGATCAAACAATATAACCTCGTTACCGCCGTAATCGGCCACGTAGATGCGATTTCTCTTTTCATCGGCGGCTATCGCCACCGGGGACTTGCCCGCGGGAACGCTTCTCTGGAAGGCGTGTTCGCGATTGAAGAACGAAACGCTGCCGGACTTGGCGTTAGCCGTCATAAGCCTGCCGTTAAAGGCCTTTAATCCCCTTTCGGGTGACTGTCCGACGCTTACCCTGTCAAGGACTTCCCGCGTGGACTGGGAGATTACGGTTATGGAATTCAAAGCCGCGCTGAACACGTAAATCTTGCCGTCGCCTGTCGCGAGCCCGCTCGGCCTCGCGTCGGTTTTTATTGTCGCGACGACGGCGTTGGCGTCCGCGCTTATGACGCTTATGTTGTTCGACATCTCGTTTGTAACGTACAATTCGCGGCGGAGCGCGTCAACGGCCATGAAAGACGGCGTAGTTCCCACGGTTATGGTTTTCACAAGCCTCGTCGTAAGCGTGTCCATGACGAGGACGTCGTTCGAAAGGCGGTTTACCACATAGAGTTTTCCGTCCATGGCGCCGGCATAAGCCGGCACATACGCGATATCCGTCGGCTCTATGCCCAAGGGAAGCCTTATGGTATCCCTCACCCTGAAGTTGACCGCGTCCACCTCGGACACCGTGCCTCCTTTCGAGTTCAGGACGTAGAGGGCTTCTTTTACCTGATTTATCGCCATGCCGGAAGGCATATTGCCCACAGTCACCGCGGCAATCACCCTCTCAAGGCTTTTGTCTATTATTGATATGTAGTTTGAACCCCTGTTGGACACGAAAAGAAGCAGGTTCTTTGGCGAAGGGGCCTGCGGCTCCGCCTTTATGTCCGGGCGGAACATGTGTCTTTTTTCGACGGATTCGTTCGGATTCCACGCAAGCGACACAACCGAACTTTCCCCTGCCCCTAACACCGCGTTGAACGGCAATGAGGCTCCTCCCTGTTCGGGAAGGGTGAGGCTCGCGCGGCCCTCGCCGCTTCTCATCGAGGCCTTGACGATGTTGAGATTTACGCCGTTATACGCGCCGGGCTCGACAAACGCCTCGGCGAGGAACATCTGACTGTTTACGAGGTCAACGGCGCTTATTTCGATCGGAGCGAACTTTACGGCGGCTTTCTTTCCGCCAAAAGACTCAAATTCCATGCCTTCCAGCGTAAAGGCCACGTCCGGCGGAGAATACGCGGTCAAATGGATGTAAACGAGGAGCCGCGCGGCTCCGGGCGGATAAACGGGCCGCGGCGCCGGTCCGGAGGATGTGCCGCGCGCCCCGGGCAAAACTTCGCACGAGACGACGAGAAGGAGCGACAACATAAACATTGAAAGGCCGTTTACTCTCACGTCAGCCCGACCCCCGCGCCCAGCACCACTTTAGAAATAAAACGCCAGTGGAGCGCAAAAGAATTTTTCCATAGCACGCGTTAGTTTTAGCAACCAATGTTGTTCAACAAAGTGGTGCTGGGCGCGTAATGCGTAAAATAAAAAACCTCATCCGGAATGTTCCACATGAGGCGCGCGACACCTCTAAAAACAACCTTAAAAAATTTATCATTACGCAAACGATATTGCAACCCTTTTCTTGCCGTCCGGCCGAAAGGACGGGCCGGGTCAGGGAAAATGGGTTTTGAATTCAATGTCGAATATGTGGTACGTCGAGTGAGGGAAATAAACAAGGCCCCAGTAAAGAAACAGGAGCGCCGCGAAACCCGCCGCGACCCACGCGGCCGTTCTCTTATCGCTCCAGCCCGAAAGAATCCTTCCGTGCATCGCGACGGCGTAGATAAGCCATGACGCGACGAAGAGATACTCGACCGTGTCCCACGTCCACCACCTTCCGTGGAGCCGCGCGGAGTAATAGGCGCCAATGACGAAAAAAACGGTCTGGCCGATAAAGCCGTAGAGAAGCCCTTTATGCATGAGCCAATCGGAAAGCCCTGCCCTGCCTGTCCTGCCTGTCCTGAGCGAAGCCGAAGGAAGCGAAGCCGAAGGGGCTTCGACCGTTTCCTTCTTAATCCCCCCCGACCCATCCTCCGGATTGGTACCCCCTCCTTTCGGGGCACTCACGCCCAGCGGCGTGGGTCGGGGGGTAACCTTTTTTATCAAGACACCCATCGCGGCGGCAAAGACAAGCGCGTAAAATCCGTACGCTATCCACGCGAAAAGCGCGTGAAACTCCACCCACAGGCTCTGCTCCGATATGACAAGCGGCTTAAGGGACGAGTCGAAGAAACTCCCGTAGAGAAGCGTAAAAAAGGCGAAGGAGGCGGTAAAACGAGCGAACCTCCCTTCCCTGTCGAGGAATAGAGAAAAGAGCGTAACGGCAAAAGAGGCCGAAAGGGTCTCTTCGTAAGTGCCGAATATCGGCGGATGCCCCGCGTGATACCACCTTACGCCTATGAGCGCGCCGAGCAAAGCGATTGAGAGAACGTAAGAAACGCGATAGCGCCTTGCGGCAAGAAAACCCGAAAAAGCCGCAATTGCCGCGGCGGCATAAAGAAAAAGACACGCGAAATACAGGATTTTCTCAAGACCTTCCAAAGCACTCCTCCGTAACTCAAGGCTTTAGCCTTGAGACATCAACTCTGAAGGGTTGAGTTACGTATCCCTCTTCCTCCCGTAAAAAAGCCTGAGAGCAAGGCCTATCAACCCGATAACGAAACCAACGAACACGACTTGCTCGCCCGGGTCCTTCACGATGCCTATGCTGACGAAACGCCGTGCTCCGGTGAACGCAAGAGTCGCGCCTCCGAACCTGACGCTCTCGCCCTTCTTTAAAATGCCGTCTCCTATCGCGTTGCCAAGCCACTCGACCCTTATCGCGAGAACGGGCTCCTTTAAATAAAGAGTCCTGTTTGAAATCTTTCCGTCTTTTACGACGGCATCGGGATAAAATCGCATGAAAATCTTATAACCTTTAATCTCCATTGAATCAACATTGCCGGGCGGAAAGACCATGGCATTGACATAACCCTTATGCAAAAGCGCCCCGTTATTCTCGATATGCAATTCGGGAAAGTAACCGAACCCGGTAAGCCTAATCCTCGCGCCGTTTATCCCGACCCCGTCGTTAAGCCAAACTTCTCCTGTATTTTCGAGAGTTTCGGCCGGATACTTCAGCACAGCCCTGAGTCCGGTGAAATAAAGAGCATCCTTCCAGAACACGGGCTCTATGCCAAAGACCTTGAACGAGACGTCCGGGGAAAACTTATCAAAGGATTTCCCCGCGTTATGCCCGGCGTACTCCTTTTCGTCCCCGAAAAAACTCTCCCCCTCGACAACCATGACTTCCCCTTCGAAGCGAAACATCGCGCTCGTTATAATCCCTATCGCGACCACAATGAAGGCCGCGTGAAAAACGATATTGCCTTTGTGGACGTATTTCTGGGTTACGAGGCTTATTCCAATGTTTACGAAGAAAAACGCGGCCCAAACCGAAAGAGGAAACCAGAGCATGTATCCGCCGGGCGGCCTTATGCCGGTTATCCACATGATCGCGAGATACAAAAAATAACCGACGCCGATTTTAAGGAGCGTCATGGAAAACCGCTTCGAGCCTATGTAATCGAAGGCTTCTTTAAACATCTCGCTCCATCCGTAAGAATTCAGGGGACAGTCCCCGACCCACCCTTCGGGTGGGTACCCCGACGACTCCGCCTGAATTCAGGGGACAGTCCCGATTCTACGACTCCGCTTCGCTCCGTCCGTAAATCAGGGACAGTCCCCAAGTCCCCATGGATTCCCCGCGCCTATCTCCCTGAACGCCCTTCCCATCGGTATCTGTATCATGGCGCTCGTCACGTGAGTCATGGGAAAACCTTTGAGCCTCAAACTCAAAAGCCGGCTTAAAACCCTCTTCAAAGAAAACCCCTCGGCGCGGAGCCAAAAAAGAGCCTGCTCCCTTTTCTCCACGCTCATCGCGGGATCGTCGTGCGTGAATACCGCCCTGTTGCCGTTATAATACTCCCAGCCCCTTTCGGGTATGAGGTAGGGCTTGTAGATTTCATAGAGGTCTGTTCCGGGAAAAGGCGTTACCTGCATGGGGTGCGGCATTATCTTAAGCCTGTCGCAGGCGTCCAGCGCCCTTTTATAATCGTCGGGCGTGTCTTTTCTTCCGCCGAGCATGAGGAACATCATCACGTCTATGCCGTGGTCTTTTATCTTCTTTATGGCCTCGCTCCTGTCGCCTCCCTGCTTTACGAGGGCGTTCCACTCCTTAAGGCTCTCGACGTTCTCGGACTCCCACCCCACCATGACGAGCGTCAGGCCGCTCCTTTTGGCCCACTTTAAGAGCTCAATGCCTCTTTTCCCCTGAACGCTGACCAAATCGCCCGAGCCTATCCACCACTTCCGCGAACCGGAAAGCTCGCGGTAGAGTTCTGTGTAGAGTTTTATCGAGCGCTCCAGACCCGCGCCCCAGATGTTGTCGTCAACATTCCAGAACATCCGGTAGGGGCTTTCGGAAACCTCCCTCACGACGTCTTCTACGGGACGGTGGCGTATGTTCGTGCCGAAGAATTTATAAACCGAACAATACCCGCATTTATAAGGACATCCTCTGGCGGTAAAAAAAGAGCCCATGGGGTATTTAGTTTTGAGGAGCCCTTTCTTGGGGCTCGGAAGGCCGGAAAGAGCGAGTTGCTCTCCGTTATAAAATGGTTTTAGCGAGCCGTTTTTAAGGTCTTTAATGACCTCCGGCCAAACGCCCTCGGCCTCGCCCGTGACGACCGCGTCGGCGTGGGCCTTTCCCTCTTCGGGAAGCACGGTAACGTGCATGCCTCCCAAAATAACCTTAAGCCCCCTTTGCCTCAAACGGTCGGCTGTCCTGTAAACCCAAGGCGACTGAGGAGTAAGAACCGTCAGGCCCACGAGGTCGGCCTCGACGGAATTTACGTCAAGGCCTTCCCTGTTCGCGTCTATGAGTTCCACTTCCACGTCGGGCGCGGCCTTTTCGGTCAGGGCGGCAAGATACTCCAACACCGGAGGCGCTATCGGAAGCCCCTCGCTCTTTTGTATCTCGTCCAGGCGCGTGAGTTTCCTTAAGGCGCCGCCTTTTTCAACGTACTCTCCGAAGGGCGGCGATATGAGGGTTATTTTCATCGAGGGAAGACTCTCAGACTGCGGCCTTTTTTCTGTCGGTCTTGAGAGAGTTCATGTATCTCTCGACCTCTTCGGGGATTCTGCCGAGGTCGCCGATTTTATTTATGAGGAAAGAATTCGTCATCATAAGCCTCATGGCTTCTAACATATAGTTTTTCTTGAACTCGTCCTTGAGAGAGAGAACTTCCTTAAGTTTACCCATGTAAAACCTCCGGTAACAGTCCACTATCGCCTTGTCAATCTCCTGAAGCGTCATGGCGTCAGGCTCGACTATCGGGTCTATGAGATTGTATTTTTTGTAATCGAAAACCCTTATGCCGGACTTCAAATCCTCATACATGTCGGCGTAGGGCCACGGGGCGATGGCTAAAAAGTGGCAAAAATCCGGATTATACTCCATGGCGAGGCCAAGGGTTTTTTCAATCGAGTCCTTTGTTTCGGACGGAAGGCCGAGTATCATGGAGGTTTCCGTTATTATGCCGTTATCGTTAAGAAGCCGCAAGGCCGTCTTGCTGTCCTCTACGCTTATGTCTTTTTTAAGGAGTTCGAGGGTTTCCGGGGTGGTCGCCTCAATGCCGACGTATATGTGTATTATGCCGGCCAATCTGTATTTGGGGAGGATGTCTTTATCCCTCAAGATGTCCTCTACCCTCGTCTCCATGAGGATATAGACTCCCATGTTCGCCTCTATCAAGAGGTCTAAAAATCTCTCCCAGCGCGCCCTGTCCTGAGTCGGATAGTCGTCGGTTAGAAGCACTACGTTTACGCCGAATTTTTCCTTTTGGACGCGAATGTCTTTTATCAGGCTTTCCGGGCTTCTCGGCCTCCAGCTCTTTTGCCAGAATATGCGCTGCGAGCAGAAGCGGCATTCCTTGTCGCACCCTCTGGATGTATCCAGAGCGCCGAGCCTCGAGCCCGGTATGACAAAGTAATGATAATCGTTCCAATCGAGCAAATCCCACGCCTTTTTGAGTTTATCGAGGGATTCCGGCGCCATAAGCGGCCTGTCTGTTGTTACAACGATGGAATCGTCTTTCCTGTAGGCAAGACCCTTTACTCCCGATATATCCTTTCCGCCTAAGGCGGATGAATCTAACGCAATGAGGAGTTCCCCGAGGGTCTCCTCTCCCTCTCCCCTTACTATAAAGTCAACCGATTTCGAGAGGGAGAACACCTCTTTGTACATGAAGGTCGGATGTATGCCGCCCAGGATTGTCGTAATTGAAGGGTCTATCGCCTTCGCGGTTTCGAGCACTTTTATGGCATCGGGAAGGGTGCAGGTTATGGCGCTCGTGGCGACAAAGCGGGGCTTTACCTCTCTTATCTTGCCCTCGATTTCCTTATGCCCGACGTTCTTGGTCATTGCGTCATAGACGACGCTCTCAAAACCTGCCTCTCGCGCCGCACCCGCTAAATAGACGCAGTTAAGCGGCACCCACCTTCCGGCCACCTCCACCACTCCCGCGTGGTAAGGAGGAGTTATGAAAAGGACTTTTGACTTCATCTATGCATACCCCCTCACTCCTTCGTCCGCTCCGCCTGAGGCGGGCGGAGGCTCAGGACAGGCTCTACCCTCTCCCTCCGCCTTAGGCGGAGGAGAGGGAACGAAAATACCATTACTTCCTCAGGCTCCCTGCGATGAGTCCGCCGAGGATTCCGAGTATAATCCCGGCGATCTCATGGATTAAAGCCATGTTATGGGTAAAACCGGCGTCCGCTCCGAACCAGTAAACAACAAACCCCGCGCCCGCCAAGAACCCTATAACCGCGCCGACAATTACGGGCGCGACGAACTTATTCTTTTTAGCGTAAGGCCTTCCGCAGGCCTCGCAAACATCTTGATTCGAAGACATTGAAAACCTCCTCGCGCAATAAATACGAATAATAATTATAGCACAGCAACCTCGTGGAATAAAAGGGGTTTTGACAGCAGGGGTGACCCATGCACCCGCCATGCTTTAACTTGTTTTATGTTGCGCGTACGGACGGTGGATTAATCCGCGCATTTCAATCTACCCAAGGCTTCCTCTTTCCCCGTTGACTTCCTCCCCTCATCTGTTAAATTCTATATATGAACGGCGCAAGGCCGAATCCGGCCACAATGGTAATATTCGGCGCGACAGGAGACCTCTCCAGGAGAAAGCTCCTTCCCGCGCTCCACAGGCTTAAGATTCTCCGGCTTCTGCCAAAGCCTTTCAACATAGCGGGCTTCTCAACGAGGCCTCTTACGGACGAATCCTTCAGAGCCTACGCGGCCTCGGCAATAGAGGAATTCTCGACATACAAGCCGGTTGACAAGGCCGCTACAGAGGGGCTTCTTGAAAACTCCTGCTTCGTGTCGTCGCCTTTCGACTCGTTCGACGGATACCACGCGCTTGCGGCGAAACTTTCGGCCATGGACGCGGCCGGAAAAACGGAAACTCCGAGGATATTTTACCTCGCCACGCCTCCGGCCCACTTTTCCGTCATAATCGAGATGCTCGGCAGGAGCGGGCTTGCCAAAAAAAGAGAGTGGGAAAAAACCCCTCCGAAGATCATAATAGAAAAACCCTTCGGAAGAGACATCTCTTCGGCAAGGGAACTCAACTCTCTTATCTCGAAATATTTCACCGAGGAGCAGGTCTTCAGGATTGACCACTACCTCGGAAAAGACACTGTCCAGAACATACTTTTTTTCAGGTTCGCGAACGGCATATACGAGCCAATATGGAACAGGCGCTACGTTGACCACGTGCAGATAACGGTCGCGGAAAAAGGCGGCGTCGGAGACAGGGGAAAATTTTTCGAGGATACCGGCACATTGAGAGACATGGTGCAAAACCACATAATGGAACTCCTCGCGCTCGTCGGCATGGAGCCGCCCATAAACATGGACGCCGACAAAATCAAAGCGAAAAAGATAGAACTCCTCCAGAGCATAAAGCCTATAACAAACGAATACGTGAAAGAAAACCTCGTGAGAGGCCAATACGCCGGGGGAGTTATAAACAAGGAAAAGATAGCGCCCTATAAAGAAGAAAAATACGTATCCCCTTCGTCAAAGGTCGAGACGTTCGTGGCCATGAAACTCTTCATAGACAACTGGCGGTGGTCCGGGGTGCCGTTTTACATAAGGACTGGAAAAAGGCTCAAGAAACGCTCCACCGAAATAGCCGTGCACTTCAAGACCGTTCCCCACTGCCTGTTCACGAGTTCGATGAAATGCTACCCCGAGGGCAACATATTGATACTTAAGATACAGCCTGACGAGGGAATAAGTTTTTGCTTCAACATAAAATACCCCGGCACCTCGAACGAGCTCGACACGGTCAACATGGATTTTTCGTATAAAAAGGCCTACGGCGTGGAACTGCCCGAGGCGTATGAAAGGCTCCTCTATGACTGCATGGCCGGGGATTCGACTCTTTTCCCGAACATAAAAAACATAGAGGTCTCGTGGAACTTCATAACAAAGATACTTTCCGCCTGGAACGACGAAACCCCGCCCGTGCTCCCGGCTTACGAACCCGGCTCGTGGGGCCCGAAGGAAGCCGACGAATTGATAACGCGGGATTCGAGGAAGTGGCACAATCAATAAAAAACCCGGCCGTCATTCTATGGGCCGGGTCAGGATCGTTTAAAGCCGGCATGCTCAGTTCGCTATCACCTCCATCGTAAGAGGCCACGCGTAGGAACCTGCCTTCGCGCCTTCCGCGAGATATATCCTGTAGCCGAGTTCTTTCATCTCCGTCATAACCCCGCCGGAACGGTTCGCCTCGTTCACGAATCCTCCGTTTCCGGTGATGACGGTGACTCTTTCCCCCTCGACCACCCATACCTCGCCGAACGGCCCGCCGGAACTTTCAAAAGAGAGTAAGTACCCGTTTCTGCTGTTAGTCTTAACCTCCACCAGAGTAGCCTTAGCCACCTCGACATAACCCCTCGCCAAATCTTCATCCGTAACGTTAACGACCGGAGTTTGATGCATAACCGTCTTTTTAGCGACAGCCAAAACGTTCGCCCTCACGGTCATGGACGCGCTTACCGAGCCTGCGAATGCGTTATTTGTGAGGAGTCCGCTTATCATTATCATTGTCGCGATTGTCATGTATTTTAGAGTTTTCATTGTCCTCACCCCTCTCTCGGCTATATACTATTGGAAGAATCGTGCCAAGAGGAAGAGGACTGCAACTGTTTGATATATAAAGGTATTTTATTTAGGACAATTCTTGTCCTGAATAAGGTGTGCGCTTTTGG
>DASRUI010000136.1:0-2207 GCA_035655515.1 Thermodesulfobacteriota bacterium | reverse complement strand
CCCGTTCGGCTTCAATACGCGCTGGCAAGCCTTAAGCCATTCGAGGTTGAATTTGTGGTTTTCCGTAACGCCTTTTGACTTGTCCCATTTGCCTTTATTGACAGAGACCATCTTTCCCGCGTGGCAGGTTATTCCGCCGTTTGATAGGAAGTAAGGCGGGTCGGCGAATATCATGTCAACCGAGTTTTCTCTGGCGCGGTTCAATATCTCAACGCAGTCGCCTTTCAGGAGACGCGCGTTACGCGCAGGGTCGTCGTAATACACGGAATACGGCGCAACCTTGCCGTAAGAAGCCGGCTCCTCGGAGACATAAAAAGAAAGATTGTCTTCAGGTATCTCGTAGATTGCGCCCGGTTTCTTCTTATTTGATTTTCTTGGCATCCATGTCCTTAAACAGTTCGGAGATTTTTATATTCAGGGCGTCGGCTATCCTGAATAAAACCTTAAGAGACGGGTGTCTAAGGCCGCGTTCGATCTGTCCGATATAGCTTGTATGGATGTCCGCCGCCTCGGCGAGTTTTTCCTGCGAGAGTTTTTTTTGTTCTCTTATCCGTTTTACGGATAGGCCGAGGGTTTTTTGGCGTGAGTCATTTGTCCGCTCTTTAGACATACGGCTTCAAGTATAAATTCTTACAAATAGTATTTAAAGAGACTATTTGTAATAATGAATCTCCCTCTCCCCTTTGGGGAGAGGGCAGGGGTGAGGGCGAAAGCGGAGATGATAAACGAGATGCTGAAACAAGTTCAGCATGACAAGAAGAAAGACGCGTAACACAGGCGGACACGGACGCTTCTCTTTTGAAATAACCCGCCCTTCAAGATATAATGCACTCATGGTTTTATCCTCGAAAAAACAGCGCGAAGTCCTAAAGGGGTTTTATAAAGCCCTCTTTTCTTCCTTCGGGCCGCAGGGGTGGTGGCCGGGGAGGACCAAGTTCGAGGTAGTGGTCGGCGCTATACTTACCCAGAACACCAACTGGAAAAACGTCGAAAAGGCCATAAAGAATCTTAGAGCGCGCAGGCTTTTGAATCCGCAAGGCATGCACGACTTGAGCGTCCATGAACTCGCGGCACTTATCCGTCCGGCCGGTTATTTCAACGTCAAGGCAAAGAGGCTTAAGCACTTTCTGAATCATCTTTTCGATAATTACAGTGGCAACCTCGATGGGTTTTTTAAAAGAAGGACTGATGTTTTAAGGGAAGAACTCCTTAATATAAACGGCATAGGCCCTGAAACGGCCGACTCCATTCTTCTTTACGCCGCGAATCGTCCTATCTTCGTCATTGACGCTTACACCAAGAGGATTCTCCTCAGGCATTGCATGATAAAGAAACACACCGATTATCACGAGATGCAGAGGCTTTTCATGGAAAACCTCGTGCACGATTCTCCTATGTTCAACGAATACCACGCCCTCATAGTAAAAACAGGCAAGGACTTCTGCAAAACAAAAGAGCCTCTTTGTTCGAGATGCCCGTTAGGGAGGTTTTTGTAGATTCTACTCCCCCTTACCCTTTTATTTGTTTGTCATTGTGAACCCTTCGGCTTCGCTCAGGGCAGGCTCCGTGAAGCAATCTCGTGGTTATAGAGACGAGATTGCTTCGGGCTGGGATCCCGTTGCCGCGAAGCAATGCAACGGGAAGCCCCCTCGCAATGACAGAAGGGGTAGACCGCGGGAATGACAAATCCGGCTTTTGCCTGATTTATAATGAGAAATAACCCGTATATATGTTAAACTTATGCCCATGCAAAGAAAAATAATCCTTCTTCCCGAAAGCCTTTGGACCAAGATAGCGGCCGGAGAGGTCGTCGAGAGGCCCGCCTCCGTCGTGAAGGAGTTAATCGAAAATTCCATAGACGCCGGGGCAAACGAGATAAGCGTAAGCGTCGAGAACGGCGGGATGAGCCTCATAAAGGTTGTTGACAACGGATGCGGCGTGTCGAGGGACGACAGCGGATTTATTTTTTGCCGCCACGCGACAAGCAAGATTATTGACGAAAAAGACCTCTTGAACATCTCTACCTTGGGTTTTAGAGGCGAGGCGCTTCCGAGCGTCGCGTCCGTAAGTAAAGTAATATTACGGACAAAACAAAAGGGCTCTATCATCGGGACGAGGATAATCGCCGAGGGGATAAAAAAGCCCGTGATACAAGACGACGGGTGTCCCGAAGGAACCTCGATAGAGGTAAAAGACCTGTTCTTCAA
>DASRUI010000135.1:0-5671 GCA_035655515.1 Thermodesulfobacteriota bacterium | reverse complement strand
CAGGCGCCGCCGCAACTGGCGCGTTAACATACGTCCCCCCTATATTAAGAACATGCTTAACCTTGGGCAACAGTTCCGCGGCAAGCGCATGCGTCTCCACGTAATCATCGGCTCCGTAAAGAGAGGCGGGGTCCCTCGTGTATCTCCTCTGGTCGAAGAGCGTGGTCAAAAGAAGCACCTTGGTGCTTTTAAGTTCGGATTTTTTCTTTACGTAATCGCACACGGCGAACCCGTAAAGTTTCGGAAGCGCCACGTCCACTATCAAAAGGTCCGGCCTCCACGTCTCCACCGCCTCGACGGCCTTCACGCCGTCAAACACCTTTACCACTTCGGCGCCGACATCCTTTATAAGGCCTTCCATTGTATCGCAAAGCGCGGCGTTCTCGTTCGCGATGACAACCCTGATTTTCTTTCCGGTCATCTCCCCCGCCTTTCCGTCAATCGGTTGCCTGTTATTTATAGGAAGAAATCAAATGTCAAAATTGTCGTCATTGCGAGGAGTTTTACCCCGAAGCAATCTCATCTTTACAATATCGGGATTGCTTCGCGGAGCCTGCCCTGAGCGAAGCCGAAGGGTTCGCAATGACAAACCGTCAACCTTTTAATTCCCGGCGCCCCTGTCTTTACCCATGCCCTTTCGAAGCACAATCCTCTCGAGCGCGATGCTTGTCTGGGCGAGGAATATCTCGAGCGTCGATATGTCGCCGAGCTTCTCGCCTGTCGCGGCGTTATCGCCGTAAAATATCATGGCGACCTTGTCCTGCACGACTATCGGCGCCGCGAACGCCCCGTCGGGACGCTGTCCGCCGAGCTGTTCCGTCAGGTAAGCGTTACCCGGAACGGAATCCATTTCATCCCTGATGACGGTAGTCTTCGCGTGTATGGCCTCGACAAGGATGGAGTCCTCGGCAAGCGGCAGATTTATGTTCTTTATCCTCTTATCCGCCGCCTCGCCCTTTATCTCCACGCCGAACTGCCCGAGTCCTATTATTTTACCCTTCTTTACCGCGAACACGACGGCCCTGCTTATAAGCTCGCTCGAAAACCTCAGGATAAGAAGCACTATCTCGTTTAAGGTAAGAGGCTTGCCGAGTTCGTTAAGCATCTCCTTCAGAAGCGAAAGCCCCCTGCTTTCCACTACCTTAGGGGCCTTGGACCTGAGCCTCTCAAAGTACTCCTCCCCCTCCACCTCTTTAAGTATGTCATGAAAATAATCGTCCCTCAAGCTTAAACCCGGTTCAGGTTGCGTCACAGGCTCCGGTTCGGGCTTGGCTTCGTATTCCACCAAATCGAAGGCTATGTCTTTTTCTTTTTCCTCGGTTACCGGCTCTATCGCTATGGACTCTTCTCCGAGACCTTCCTCGTCCAAGGCCGAAGCCCCGGCCTTTTTTGACTCGTCCAAAAGCCTTGAACCCTCCATGGCCAAGAACTGGGGGTTCAATCCGTTCGCAAGGGCGTGTTGCAAAGGGTCATTCTTTATAATTTCCGGCGTCTCGTCGTACCTGACCAGCTCGAACACGAACGAACCGTAAGACCAGCAAAAGAACGAATACACCACCCTCTCTATGAGCTTGGTCGCTATGTAGCCGACCTGCTTCCCGGGCACGCTGAAATCCCTTATGAGTATTGCTCCGATAGTCTCCTTATAGCCGTTCGTTTTCTGCGCGGCCTTCGCCTTTTCGAGGACGCCGGCCGTTATAAGCCCGTTCCTGACCAAGACGTCGCCGACATTCATGGTCAAGGCCGACGAGGTAGCCTTAACGATATTGCCGTCGTCGAAGACGATACGCCCCTCGCGTCCGCCGCTGTTTAACGTCAAGACTCCGGACTTACGGCTGAAACATATTATCTGGAGTATCTCTCCGAGCCCTAAATCTTCTATGTTTCCCGCAAGTTGCGTCATGTGTAAGCCCTTCTGTTCTAACTGCGGGGACAGTCCCGATTCTACGACTCCGCTTCGCTCCGTCCGTAAATCTGGGACAGTCCCCTATCTCCTTTTATATTTCCGGGGCCAACGCCACGTTGACCGTTATGACGCCGAGGCCCGTCGTAACCTTGACGACGAGCGTCTCCATGGAGGCGAAACTGAAATTAACGTCCTTTCCGGCTGATATGACCGGCGGCGTCAAATAAAATTTATACCCCTTATCGTTAAGTATCGTAATGCTCCGACCCACGATAATGTTCATCAGTTCCCCGATGCTGTCCAAAACCATTGGTTCCGTTTTGGCGAATTCTTCTTTGTTCATCCTCCCCGCGATATTCAAGGCCGTGTCTTCGTCCATGTCGAACACAACGTCGCCCAGGACGTCTCCCGTGAGACTTAACGCCGCTATAACGCCGCCCTTGGGCGTTATGCCGCCGTGAAGGGCGGGCCTTGACCTTTCGACCTTGTCGTCGAGCATCTCGTTTAAAACTTCCGCCGTGGCCTGAACAAAGGCGTTTATATAGTCGAATCTCATTTGCCGGGTCTTTCCGTAAAATAGCGATTGAAAATCGCGCTATTTTACAAACCGGCGATTTGGCCGGTTTCCCCCAAAAATCAAAGTCTATTTTTGGGCTTTTTCCTTCTCAAGCACGAATTTAATTATATCGGCCGCGTTGCGCGTCTTGAACGGCTTGGAGATATAGTGCGCGGCGCCGAGCGCTATGGCCTTCTTTACGATATCCTCGTACCCCAGGGAACTCACTATCACGACCTTGGCCCCCGCGTCCTTTTCTCGTATCATGCCGAGCGCCTCAAGCCCGCCCATCTCCGGCATGGACACGTCCATCAGGACCATGTCCGGACGGAGTTCGAAATACCTCTCAAGCGCCTCCCTGCCGTTAGCCGCTTCTCCTATGACGGCCCCGCCCATCCCCTCCACGAGCCTCGCGAGGTTCTTTCTCGCGAAAAGAGAATCGTCCACTATGAGAAATCTGTATGCCTTGGCAAGAGGCGTCAACGCTTCACTTTGCTGCGGCATATTCGCCACCTCCGTTATCTTTCGCCATGTCTCCCATGGCGCCGACTATCTCCTCGGCAATGTTGTCGAGGGATACGACCTTTTCGGCGTATCCCCTCTCTATCGCCACCCTCGGCATGCCGAATACGACGGAACTCGATTCATCCTGCGCGATGGTGCGCGCCCCGGCGCGTTTCATCTCGCCTATGCCTTCGGCCCCGTCCTCGCCCATCCCCGTCATTATGACGCCGACCGCTCTTTTCCCGTATTCCCTCGCCACCGAACGAAAAAGCACGTCCGCCGAGGGCCTGTGCCCGTTCACCGGAGAACTTTCGCTCAACATCGCTATTGCGCCTATGGCGGTCTTCTTTACCTTCAGGTGCTTTCCCCCCGGCGCCACAAGCGCCCTGCCGTGGATAACGATGTCGCCGTCGCGCGCCTCCTTGACCTCTATCCGGCATATCTTATTGAGCCTGTTGGCGAAGACCTCGGTAAAACCGGCCGGCATGTGTTGCACTATGAGTATCCCTGCCTGAAAGTCGGCGGGTATCTTCGGCAAAAAGTAACTCAAGGCGTTAGGCCCGCCGGTTGAGATGCCTATCGCCACCACGTTCCTGGCGGACTTTCCGGCGCCATACGGCCTTAACTCCGAGGTCGCCTTTGCCGCTCTTTCCGCGGCCCTTTTCATGACATCCGCGCTAAATTCCGGAACCGCCGGCGAGACATGAAGCTTTTCCGGCGAAGACCCCGCCACGGCCTTAACCTTCGCAATAAGAGACTGCGCTATGTCGATTATGTGCACGGATATCTCGTGGTGCGGCTTGGCGACGAAATCCATGGCGCCTAACTCCAGCGCCTTCATGGTATGCTCCGCGCCCTCCGTGGTAAGGGAGCTTACCACCACCACCGGTATCCCGAAACGCTCCACGACGTGCTTAAGCGTGGTAAGGCCGTCCATGCCCGGCATGTCCATGTCGAGCGTTATGACGTCGGGCCTCAACTTTTCCGCCTTCTGGAGCGCGAATATTCCGTTTACGGCCGTAGCCACCACCTCTATATCCTCGTCTTTCTGGAGGATAATGGGAATGAGCTTCCGCATGAGGGCGGAATCGTCCACCACGAGAACCCTTATTTTTCTGCCGAGCGCCATATAAACCAAAATTCCCGATAAGTAATCAGTAAAAGACGAATGCCGAGCCGGGTTCCGGTAACGGAATCATCGCCCCTACTTTTTCTGATAAACCGTCCCTTTATTCTTGTGTATGAAAACAAAATTGTCGTTTCTTCCCTGAAGGGTCTCCGCGTGCCCGAGGACAAGGTATCCCTGCGGAACGAGAGCCCTCCGGAACTTGTCTATGACCTTTTTCTGAGTTTCGTCGTCGAAGTATATGAGGACGTTCCTGCAAAATACCGCGTCGAAGTCCTTGTACCCGCCTTCGTGCATGAGGTTATGAAAGTCGAACACTATATGCCTCTTGATTTCGTCGGTTATCCCGTACCCTTCGGGAGTTTTTTTGAAATACCTCTCTATCAAACGCTCTTCTATGCCGTCGAGCTTCTCCATGGGGTAAACGCCCCTCTGCGCCGTCTCGAGCGCGGTCATGCTCAAATCCGACGCGAGTATGGTAATCTTCCACTGCCTCAGGTCGAGTATCTGCTCGTGGAGTATCATGCCTATGGTGTAGGGCTCCTGCCCGGTCGAACAGCCGGCGCTCCATATCTTTATGTTGAAGTCCTGCTTTTCGCGCTTCCTCGCGACGATGTCGGAAACGACGTGAGAGGAAAAAAGATCCAGCTGCGGCCTGTTCCTGAAAAAACAGGTCTCGTTTATCGTGAGGGCGTCGAGGAAACTCAACAACTCTTCTTTTCCGGCAACGGGGTCGGCGATATGCTTATAATAGCGGTAACAGCTCTTGAGATTCAAAGCCTTCATCCTCTGGAACGCCCTGTTCTGGAGGAAGAACTTCTTTTCATCCTTGAGCCATATGCCGCACTCTTCGTACACGAGGTTACGCAGGAGCCTGAACTCGTCGTCGCTCATGTGAAGCGCGGCGTCCTGCCGTAAAACCCCGAAGACGTCCTTTTTCTCAATCTCTGTCGTCATCCATCCCCTGCCGGCGTGTCCCGCGCTTCCGATTATCGAATGGCGCGGCCGGGGGCACACAACAATTTTTCCTTTAATTATTAATTAGAAAATTGGGATGTGTCCCGCATATCAACATCGAAAATCCTTACTTGCCTTCTTACCCGGCAAGACGCCTTTTTCGCCGCCTATCTTGAACTTTGCGGAGACTTCGTTAAAGCTGTCCGCGTGGCGCGACAATTCCTCGGCCGACGCGGCCAACTCCTCGGAACTCGCCGCGTTCTGCTGTATCATCTCCCTGAGTTTCTCGGCGCCCTTGACTATCTCCTCCACGCCGCTTGCCTGCTCGTCCGCCGAAGACGTTATCTCCTGAGTAATGTCGTTGAGCTTGGTAACGGCCCTGGATATCTGGCCGCAACCGCCGGCCTGCTCCGACGTGGCCACCCCTATCTCCTGCGAATACCTGACGACCTCGGCTACGCTCTCCTCTATGCGCTTCAAGGCGCCCTCGACTTCATGGGAAAGGCGTATCGCCCTGTCCACAACCTCGACGTTTTTCTCGACGTTTTTAACGGCGTCCGCGGTCTCTTTCTGTATGGCGTGTATGAGTTCCGATATCTCTTCCGTGCTCTTGGCGCTTCTC
>DASRUI010000134.1:0-11746 GCA_035655515.1 Thermodesulfobacteriota bacterium | reverse complement strand
CATATTCGAAGCAATTAAAAACACCGCCATAATACATCAATCCGGCGGCGGCACCGGCTTTTCCTTCTCGAGGCTCCGCCCCTCCAACGACATCGTAGGCTCGACCGGAGGGCTCGCGAGCGGTCCTGTCTCCTTCATGAGGGTCTTTAACGCGGCTACAGAGGCCATTAAACAAGGCGGCACGAGGCGCGGCGCGAACATGGGGGTCTTGCGCATAGACCATCCGGACATAATAGAATTCGTGGAAGCAAAGAAAAACCCGGAAGAGTTCCTGAACTTCAATCTCTCCGTGGCGATAACGGAAGGATTCATGAAGGCCCTCAAGAAAAACTCCGATTATCCTCTCGTAAATCCGAGGGACGGAACAATCGTAAGAAAAGAAAGCGCGAAAAAGATATTCGACCTCATCATAAGATGCGCGTGGGAGAGCGGGGAACCCGGAATCATATTCATGGACAGGGTTAACGAAAAAAACCCGTGCCCGAAACTCGGAGCAATAGAGGCGACGAACCCGTGCGGCGAGCAGCCGCTTCTCCCTTACGAGCCGTGCAACCTGGGCTCCATAAACCTCGGCAAGATGCTCAAAAAGACCGGCAACGGCCGCTCGATTGATTACGAAAAATTAAGAAAGACCGTAAAAACAAGCGTCAGGTTTCTCGACAACGTGATAGACGTGAATAAATACCCTGTTCCCGAAATCGAACTCATGGCAAAGGGAAACAGAAAAATCGGGCTCGGCGTGATGGGCTTCGCCGACATGCTGGCGCGCCTCCGGATAGTTTACGGCGGCAAGGAAAGCCTGAAGATTGCGGAAGACGTAATGGGATTCATAAACAAAACGGCGCGCGAGGCGTCAATCGAACTCGCTAAAGAAAGAGGGGCTTTCCCAAATATCAAAAAAAGCGTATTCAAGAAATCAATAAGGAACTCCACCACGACCACCATCGCTCCGACCGGCACCTTGAGTCTCATAGCGGGATGCTCTTCGGGCATAGAGCCTTTTTACTCGCTGAGCTTCACCCGCCGGGCGCTTGACGGCACGGAACTGCCCGAGCTGAATCCTGTTTTGGAGGAGGTCTCGAAAGAAGAAAGATTTTTCGGCAAAGACCTCATGAAATACATAGAAAGGGGAGGGGACATAAAGAAAAGAAACGACGTGCCGGAAAAATTCAAAAGGATCTTTTCCACGTCTTTCGATATATCCCCCGAAAACCACGTAAGGGTTCAGGCCGCGTTCCAAAAACACACCGACAACGCGGTGTCGAAAACCATAAACCTGCCGCATGAGGCGACCGAAAACGACGTAAGGAAAGCGTACCTGCTCGCCTATGAATTAGGATGCAAAGGCGTAACGGTTTACAGGAGCGGCACGCGCGAAAAGCAGGTTCTTTCTTGCAGGAACACGCTTTATTGCTGAGGAGGGGCGGGGACGAGTCCTTGCGGAACTTGGTTTTACTTTGTCATTCCCGTGAAAACGGGAATCCGGTTTTTTATATATAAATGATTTTTCCGGATTCCCGCTCAAAAGACCGCGGGAATGACAGAATGGGCGGACGGTCCGCCTGAGGCGGATGAATCAATAAGTTCCGGTGGCCGGCATACCCAAACACAAGTTAAAACATTAAGGGTGCAGGGCTCAGCCCTGCCCTTGAACTTGCCGCGAAATCATGTTAAAAATAACCATACAATCAAAAAGGAGACCTTGGTGAAAAAACTAATCGCCCCTTCCATACTATCGGCTGATTTTTCAAGGCTCAAAGAAGAACTCGCCTCAGTGGAAGCGGCCGGAGCCGACTACATACACGTTGACGTCATGGACGGGCATTTCGTGCCCAACATAACCATAGGCCCGTTCATAGTGGAGGCGATAAAACGCTCGACCAAAATCCCCCTTGACGTGCATCTCATGATAGAGAGGCCGGAGGACCATATAAAATCCTTCAGAAGCGCGGGAGCGGACATAATAACGGTTCACGCGGAAGCGACCGTTCACCTCCACGGACTCGTTCAGTCCGTAAAAGAACTCGGGGCAAAGGCGGGGGTCTCCATAAACCCCGGAACACCGGTCGAGGCAACGGAAGAGGTATTGGACTGCGTTGACCTCGTTCTTGTAATGAGCGTAAATCCGGGCTTCGGCGGACAACGGTTCATACCGGCAAGCATCGGTAAGATAAAAAGATTGAGAAAAATGCTCGACGAACGGGGCCTCAAGGCAATCCTCGAAGTTGACGGAGGCATAAAGGTCTCGAACATAAAAGAAGTTTCTAAGGCAGGCGCGGATATGTTCGTGGCCGGAAGCGCGGTGTTCGGAAGCGGTGATTACAAAAAGACCATAGAGGCGATGAGAAAAGAGATGCAAGGATAGGCCCCATGAGATGCACATTACAAAGCGTCAGAACAAAGCAGGGGGTACCCGCGTCCGCCTTAGGCGGACGTGGGTCGGGCGCGACGAAGGTGAGGCGCAACGGATGGGTCGGCGTATTTTTATATACGCCGCAGCGACGAGCCGAGGAGCAACGCCGGAGTACCCACGCAAAAAGCGTGGGTCGCGCGAAGTTATGACGCTTTGTATTAGAAACTCGTGCCTACTCCAACGCCGATGCTTAAGGAAGGCCCTGAGTAAGGTTTCCAGAGGTGATATTCTTCGACCGATATGACGGGATAGGCGTATAAATGCTTGTCTATCGTATTTGTCTCAACGCCCGAGACAGGGCCCGCGATTGTTATGAACCTTCCCGGCGCCCATAACGCGGGGTCGGAAAAGCCTTCGATATAAGCGAAAAATCTGCCCCTGCTTTTTTCAAGTTCTTTTTCGGGCTTCAAAGAAGACGACAGAGGGGATTCAAGCACTTCGACGCGGGTCTTTGTTTCAAGGTTTTCAGTCTCGATGATGACGCCTCCGATAACGATTGTTTTACCGTAATACTTTTGCGGGTCTTTGAATAATTCTTCGGCAGTCACGCTTTTGTCGACCTTATCCATTACCGGCTTTGATATGACGGACGCGCAGCCTGAAACGGCGATTATAAGAACTAACAATAATATCTTCTTCATGAGCGTATTATACACCAAAAAAACAACGGTTGAAATCCCATGGGAAAAGTATATCATCTCGACCTCGATAAAAAGGCTCTCAAAGGGGCCAAGGTCGCGCTTTTGCCCGGCGACCCGGCAAGAAGCGGCCCCATAGCCGAAGCAATAGCAAAGGCTTACGGCGGCGGCGTAAAAAAACTCGCCTCGAAAAGGGAGTTCGTAACGCACCTCTCTGCCGTGGGCAAAACTCCGGTCATAGTAACCTCGACCGGCATAGGAGGCCCCTCGACCGCGATAGCGATTGACGAACTCGCCCGGCTCGGAATAAAATCCTTCATACGCGTCGGCACCACAGGCTCGATTCAAAAGAACATAAACGCGGGAGACGTAATAATAACCACGGGGTCGGTTCGGCTCGACGGCGCGTCTCGCCATTACGCGCCAATTGAATACCCGGCAATCGCCGATTTTTCGCTCGTAACATTGCTCGTCGAGGGAGCGAAGAAATCCCGCGTGAAGTACCATACCGGCGTTACGGTATCGTCCGACACATTTTATCCGGGAGAGGAAAGAGGGGACTCTTACAGAAAATACATCATAAAAACCCTCCGGGGAGCGACAGAGGAATGGCGAAATCTCCACGCCCTTAACTACGAGATGGAAAGCGCCACGCTTCTCACCGTGACGGCCTCCATGGGGCTTAAAGGCGCTTGCGTTACCGGGGTCGTCAACAGGGGTAGCGTCGGAAAGATAATTACGGCCAATCTTAAACTCGGAGAAAAAAACGCGATAACCGTCGTTGTTAACTCCCTTAAGGAAATAACGCGCCTTTTGTAACGTTATTCTATTTTTACCGTCGCTATCGCGTACTCTTTGGCATAGGCTATGCTCGCGTGAGGAATTCTTTTGCCGAGGATTTTTCCGGCCGCGAAGACTGCTTTCACAAGAGGCCTTCCCGCGAGGTCTTTTACGATCTCCACGTCCTTCCACCTTATGCCTCTTGAAAGTCCCGTGCCGAGCGCCTTTAAAAAAGCCTCCTTCGCGGCAAAACGGCCGGCGAGGCGTTTAAAAGGGTCTCTTCTTGAAAAGGCGTAGGCCAGTTCGTTCTCCGTGAATAATCTTTCGAGGATTCCCGGCCTGCGACAGGCCTTCCTGACCCTCTCGATTGACACTATGTCTATGCCCGTCATATTCACCCTTTTCAAAAACCGCCTACTTTGTTTTTACAATGCCTTGACGTAGGGCAGGGCTTTAGCCCTGCTACTTTAGCCCCTGCCTTTCATAATCGTCGTCGAATCTCACTATGTCGTCCTCTCCGATATAGTCTCCGTTTGAAACCTCTATTATTTCAAGCGCCGTATCGGGTGAGGTGTTTTCAAGCCTGTGCTTCACCCCTCTCGGAATATAGGTGCTTTCGTTCACGGCCACTGTTACGGATTCTTCGCCTCTTTGCACCTTGGCCTCTCCTGCTATGACGACCCAGTGCTCGCTCCTTTTGTTGTGGAGTTGGAGGCTCAGGCGTCTTCCGGGAAAGACCCTGATTTTTTTAATCTTATAACAATCGCCTGTTTCAAGAACCGTGTAAGCGCCCCATGGCCTCTCCACGGTCACGTGAGTTTCGTGCTCGACGTAGCCCTTTTTCCTGAGGATGCCGACTATGTCCTTTACCTCCTGCGCCCGGGTCTTTGGGCAGACGAGCGTGGCGTCCGGGGTATCGACTATAATCATGTCTTTAAGCCCGATAGTCGCGACAAGCCTGTCGCTCCCGATTATAAGAGAATCAACGCTTCCTATGTCAACGACCCTGCCCTTCGTGATGTTGCCTTTTGCGTCCGGCTTAAACACCTCTGACATCGAACTCCAACTTCCCATGTCAGACCACGAAAAATCCGCCTCGATTACAACGACGTTTTTGGATTTTTCAAGAACCCCGTTATCTATGGATATCGCCTCTATCTTCGAATAAGCCGAGATAACGTCCCCGTCACCTTTTATCGCCATGATGTTTTTATAAAGAGAGGGAAGATGCGTTTTCATCTCTTCGAGTATTGTTCGGGCCTTCCAAACAAATATGCCGCTGTTCCAAAAATAACCGCCTTCCTTTAAAAACTTTTTCGCCTTTTCGAGTTTCGGCTTTTCAACGAACCTCTCGACCAACCTCGCCTTGAACGCTCCTGCTTTTTTATATACCCCGCGCTTCGCCTTTATGTAGCCGTATCCCGTGTGCGGGCTTTTGGGCTTTACGCCGAATGTAACGAGCGCACCGGATTCCGCGAGTTCTACCGCGGCCTTAAGCGTTTTTCTAAAGGCCGCGCCGTCGCCTATGATATGGTCGGAGGGAAGCACAACCATCATCGCATCAGGGTCTTTACGAAAAAGTTTCACTGCCGCGAGCGCGATGGCGGGGGCGGTGTTTTTACCCGCAGGCTCGGCAATGATTTTAGTCGCGGACACCTTTTTCCCCTGCGAGAGATGCAACCTTATTATCTCGGCCTGAGAGGAATTTGTGACGATTGAAACGTGCGACCGCGGAACAAGAGGCGAAAGCCTCTTAATTGTTTCTTTGAGAAGACTTTCGTCGCCGGCTATTCTCAAAAGTTGCTTCGGGCTCGTGACCCTCGAAAGAGGCCAGAATCGGCTCCCGATTCCGCCGGCCAAAATCACGGCATGGAGCGTATTTTTCGCCATTATCGCATCTCCTAATCTTTTAACGCAATCTCGGTTACGCTTATCCCGTATCCTGAAAACCACTTTTTTACGTCTCTTGCGGACACTACCCTTTTACTTTGAACGGCCTTTCTTTTGGAAAGCATTATCGGAAGTTTTTTTATGCCGTCATAATACGCCTTTAATACGGCAATGAACAGGCTCGACACGGGATATTCCTCCTTTGCCTTGCCTCCGGCCCCTTTACCCGAAATAACGCCATAGAGCTGCGTAAAATAACGAACGAGGGTGTAAAAAGGGCTTAAGAGCAACATGCATGGCGGGAGATTTTTTATTGCCACCCACAGGCGGTTTCTTTCGACAAGATACGCCTTTAAAGGCGTGTATCTTCCCGTTGTCCCGGAATAATAATGATAAATAACGGAGGCCGGAACCGAAACGGTTTCCCATCCGGAAAGCCTTGCCCTAAGGCCCATGTCCGTGTCCTCGCAATACGCGAAAAAATCCTCGTCAAAAAGCCCTATGTCGTCGAGCATCTTTTTCCTGTAAAGAGCGGCGCACGCGCTCGGAATGAATACCTCTCCGGCCGCGTCGTATTGGCCCGCGTCAATTTCGTTTCTGCCCCTTCCCTTCGCGAGGCAGTCTTTTGACACGAGAAGCCCTCCGACAGAATCTATTACGCCGGGCCTTGCCATGGACAATATCTTCGGCGCCCACATGCCCGTCTTTTCGCCTGACGCCTCGGCCGCCGCGACCAGCCTTTCGAGAAAATCCTTTTCCGCGACAGTATCGTTATTCAGGGTCAGTATGTATTTTCCTTTCGCGATGTTGATGCCGCTGTTATTCCCCGCGGCAAATCCCGTGTTTCCCCTGTTTTCTATTACGACGACTTCAGGAAAATTCTCTTTTACGAAATCCGCGGAGCCGTCCGTCGAGCCGTTGTCCACGAATATAACCTCGAGACGGCGAAGGTTCTGCGCGCGAACGGATTCAAGGCAATCTTTTAAAAATCTTTTGCCGTTAAAATTAACTATGATTACGGATACTATCGCGGCCGGCACGGGCAAAAAACTCCTTTACCGTTGACGTAATCATACGTTTTTCTTGAATATCCTCGCCATGATTCTTCCCGCGTGCCTGAAACACCACAACATATGGCCGGGCGCGCTATGAACCGGCGCATATAAATGTCTTAAATACGGTGGCTATGCCTGCGACAAGATATTTAATCCGCTGTAAAAGCCCAATTTTCTTTTCTACTTGATTTCACGTCCTGAAAAAGCGCGATTTTAAAAACATTAGCCATTTTACAACCACCAGGCTGATTCTTGTGCTCCACAGCGGATGCGGGCCACGCAACTCCCTGCATACGACGCAAAGCGGGTTTCCGACCTCGTTGCTGATAAACTGATTTCTCAGACCGACCATTCTTTCATTATTCCATATATCAGAGAGAGAAGAATCTTTTATGTTCCCGAGGACATATTTTTTATTATAATCCAAGCAACATGGTATGACGTCTCCGTCCCATGCGATAGTCAACGTTTCCCACGGAATATTGCAGGTTGTAAGCCTGTTTAAAATCTTTGCCCTGTAAGTGTACGGGCTGTCACCGGTATCGAGCGCATTTACTTCAGCTACGCTTCCGTCCCAGTTTGCAAACTTTTTAATGAGGAACCCGTCGAGATAAGGCTGTTTCTCCCAAAACCTTTTGACTTTCCTGATGGCCTCCTCGTTTGCCCTAAAATTTATCATCGACAGAATCGTTTCCATGCCCGAGCCGCAACGGTTCTTCAATTCCAGAAAATTCAAGATGTTTTCTTTCGACCTCTCATAGGCGTTCCTCATCCCCCTTATTTTAAAGAAGGACTCATCGTCATGCCCGTCCAACGATAGATATAAAAGGCGAGGTTTTGAACCGATGAGTCTTGAAGTTCTCTCCGCAGTAAGCATGATCGGGTTTACCGACAAACAGACCGAGATACCTTTGCCGGATGCATAAGCAATGAATTTATCGAATTCCGGATGCAGCAAACTCTCCCCGAAATGATGCAGCCATAAATCTTTTTTGCCGCTGGCGTAGTCGCGATTGTATTGCATCAACTCATCTATTGCTTTCTTGAAAACCTGAAAATCCATGAACCCCTGTTCCCTCGTCATGCCGTATGTTCTGGAGCACATGATGCATTTCATGGGGCATTTGTTCGTAAGTTCTATGTTGAAAATTCTAAAAGGATAATCCACGACAGCCGTCCTTTTTTTGTTTCTAATAAAGACTGCGAGGAAGTAGACATAGCTATATGCAAAATATAAGGCCCGCGACACTGGATTTTTCATGGTTTTTCCACGTAATAAGCCTTCAAATACGAGACCAAATAGCCTATGCCGGTGTTCAGTCCGAAGTGTATGCCCTTAGGGTCGACAAAACAGATATTCACGCGAATGTTCTCCCACGTCTTAATATTACCATATGCCTACGCTCTTTTCCCCGCATAAGCGTAAGATTTAAGAAGCGCGATGGTTGCCTCGGCGGTGCGGCCCCACGTGAACTCTCTCGCGCGCTCTAAGCCTTTTTTGACAAGCCTTTCCGATGTTTCTTTTTCCTTAATGACTTTTAAAATACCTTGGGCAATGGCCGCGGCGTTGAACGGGTCGACGAATAAAGCGGCCTCTCCGGCGACTTCTTTTAACGGCTCGATCCACGAACACACAACCGGCGTTCCGGTCGCCATCGCCTCTATAAGAGGCATCCCGAACCCTTCGTGCAAAGACGGATACACGAGGGCAAGAGACGCGCTGTAAATGGCGGGAATATCCTCATACGGGAGCCAGCCTAAAAAAATAACGTCCTTTTCAAGGCCGAGTTCCTTTATCTTTTTTTCGACCTCGCCGTATCCGTAGTCCCTCGCGCCGGTCAAAAGGAGTTTTAGGTCTTCGCCCGCATCTTTTATAATCTTTAATGCCTCAAGAAGCCTTTTATGGTTTTTATGCGGCAGAGACGATGCCGGATAAAAGATAAATCTCTCGGGAAGGGAATATTTTTTTCTCACGGCGAGTATTTTCCCGGAGCCGGCCCTCGAAAAAGAACCCGGGTCCATTCCTATGTGGGTTACATGCACTCTTTCGGGAGATATTCCGTAATGCCTTACTATGTCTTCTTTCACCTTGCCGGATATCGTGATGACCCCGTCCGACGTTTTCGCGCTCAGGCGTATGATGGCGTTCAGGAAAAATCTGTACGCCGGAGAAAAATTCTCCGGCTGATTTACGTGCTGAAGGTCGTATATCACAAGGACCGAAGCCGCGGAACAAAAAAACGGCGAAGTCATGCCAGCCGAAAAAAGAACGTCTATCTTGCGGCGTCTTGCCTGAAACGGAAGAATAAACTGCTCGTAGAGTATCCTTAAAGGCCTCGAGGAAGCGCGCACCGGGCACGCGACTATTTCAGCCGACGGCGCGACGCCCTCGAATACGCCCGCGCTTTCCCTGTTTACGAATATGACGTACTCGCTTTCCGAATCCCTTTTGACGAGTTCTCTTACGAGATTCCTTATATAGACCTCCGTGCCACCGACCCTGCCCGGAAGAAGATATAGCGCGTTTATGCCGATTCTCACAACCCCTTTTCTCCCGAATTGCCGCCTTTGTATTTCGAAAGGAGAAGGCTCATATAGTGAAACTGCCTCTTTGCGAGTCTGCCGGCCTCTCTCATGCCCATAAGCGGATGTTTCAAGGCAAGATAAAAGTACTTCCTTTTCTGAAGTCTTTTGAACTTTCTGTAAAGCCTCGCCAATTCCTCTCTCGAAAGCACCTCGGACATTACGATATGGCGGCTTTCGACCTCGTTGAACTCCTCCCTCAAGATGTTCCAGTCCATAAAGTCCGAGACAAGCCCCTTTTTTTTAGCAATATCCCACACCGGGGTTCCGGGAAGCGGGGTCAGCATAAGCGGGGAAAAACTGTCTATACCGGATTTCCGGATGAACCTATAGGTGTCCATTATCTCTTCCCTGGTCTCGTCCGGACTTCCTATGATGAAACCTCCGTGGGTAAGAATGCCGTGTTTTTTGAGTATCCTTATGGCATTACGATTCTGCTCGACGCTGCAGGCCTGTTTTTTGAGGTATTTTAAAACCCTCTGATTGCCGGATTCTATGCCGAGGAACACGTGCGTTATGCTCATGCTCTTAAGAAGTTCGGCGACTTCGTCCGTTATCTCGTTCGGGCGGACATTGCAGTTGAAGGTTATCTTTTTATGAAGTCCCGCCGCTCTTATAAGCTCGACCATTTTTTTGAATCTCACCCTCGGGGCTATAAAAAGGTCGTCATAGATGGAGATCTGGGACACGTTGAATCTTTCGACTATATCGGCCATTTCTTTCACAACGTACTCAGGGGAAAAGAACCGCGCCTTCGGCCCCCAAAAGGGCTTTGAAAAACAAAAGACGCAATCGTACGGGCAGCCGCGGGAGGTAAAAATCCCGCGGCGCGGATGGTCGTAGAATTCCCTATCGGGGATTGGCAGGGTGTCGAGGTCTTTTATACGCTCGCGAAACTGCGTTTTTACAAGCTCGTTGCCGTCATGATAAACGATGCCCTCTACACAGGCGAGTTTTTGCCTCACAAAAGCCTTATCTTCCATGAAGATGCGCATGAGTTCGACTATGGCGTCTTCGCCCTCGTTTATAATCCCGACGTCCATGTCCCCGGTAAGGGTGTGGGGAAGCGTGGATATGTGAACGCCCCCTACTATGACGGGGATGTTTTTCTCTTTGCAAATTTTCGCGTATCTCTGGGCTATGTGGTAGTTTTGAGAAACGGACGAAAGACCAACCACGTCAGGTTTGATGTCGTCGAGGGTCGAGCCGAATACCGGCCCGTAGATAACCTTTAATTCAAGTTCATTCTCGGTAAAATGCCTTCTCAAGGAGGATGCTATGTAAAGGATTCCCAGATGCTCCGCCGAATCTTCCTGCGCACGAAGCCCTTCATCCAGATTTATGCAATTTACAAGGAGTATCTTCATATTCATACCTTTCTGTGTTTCAGCATACTACTTCCCCCGTTCCGCCAATCGCCACTCGATGGTCTTCCTGATGCCTTCCGCTATCGCTACCGCGGCCTTCCAGCCGAGAACCTTTTCGGCCTTTTTAGCGTCGAGGCAACTGCGTCTCAAATCGCCCGGCCTTGCCGGACCGGCAATCGGCGTCTCAAGAAAATCAGGAAGTTTTATTTTATCCTTTAAAACAGAATATACCGTTTTGAATAAATCGAGCGTATGCGTCTCAACGCCTGTGCCGATGTTGAATGTCTCGCGGCCGCCTTTTTCAAGGGCGAGCACGTTCGCGGCCGCAACGTCTTTCACGTAGCAATAGTCCCTCGTCATGCCGCGGGATTCTTCGGGAAAAGCATACACCGCGCACGGTTTTCCGGAAATAAGCCGCTCCATGAAAATCGCCACGACCCCGGCCTCGCCGTGAGGAATCTGCCTCGGGCCGTAGACGTTGGAATACCGCAGAACCGTATAGTCGAGCCCGTACTGATTGCAATAGAAGGCGAGATACTTTTCCCCGGCCAACTTTGTTACGGCATAAGGAGAAAGCGGTGTGGGTTCACAGCGTTCCGTAGTAGGACATTCTTTAGCCTCTCCGTAAACCGCTCCGCCCGAGGATATGAAGATGACTTTCTTAACCCTTGAAACCCTTCCCGCCTCGAGGACGTTCAAGAATCCTTTTACGTTTATATCGGCGTCAAGGAACGGGTCTTCGACCGAAGCCGGAACCGATATCTGCGCCGCGTGATGGTTTATAATATCCGGCTTCTCCGCAAGAATTACCTCTCTTGCCTTTTCTGAGCGTATGTCGGCCTTAAAAAAACGCGCCTTTGAATTAAGGTTTTCCTCCTTGCCCGAAGAAAGGTCGTCCATGACCGCGACCTCGTGTCCTTCTTCTATATAGGCGTCCACGACGTGAGACCCTATGAAACCGGCTCCGCCCGTTACCATTATCTTCATTGTTTACGTTCCTCTTGTCCGTAATTTCTGAAT
>DASRUI010000133.1:0-6567 GCA_035655515.1 Thermodesulfobacteriota bacterium | reverse complement strand
CAGTTTCCGGCCGCGGCGCCGGGTTGCCCGCGCAAAGCGCGGGCCGGGCCGGGGTCAAGGAACGGCAAGCCGAAAAGGTCGAAGCCGTTGAGCAGTCCGCGGCAACAGGCAACGAAGAGGCTCACGCAAGGAGACTCGCGAGACTCATAGTGTCCGACATAATACTCTATACCGACGCAGAGGTGGAAGACGCCATTAAAAAAGGCAGGTTTTACGAAACTTTGAAAGAAGAAATAAGGGAAGGCATAAGGTATTTCAAGAAAAAGGTGCCGACGCCGGGCGCCGCCGAAAAGTATCTGAAGGACGCCTTTGAGGAGTTTCTCTCGAAGAAAAGAAAAGAATTGGGTATAATCTGAGACTATAATAACAGGGTCTGCACGCGTGAGGGAGGATAACGCAATGAACGAGAAAGACGAGAAAGACCGGGGAGCCGGCAAGGCGCAGGAGGCGCCGGAAGGCCCGGCAAAGAAGGGCGAAGAGATACTCCAGGTTTTGAGAAAGAGCGCCGATTTCACCCGCGAACTCCTTAAGGAGAACGAGAGGTTGAGATTCCGGGTGGCCCAGATGGAGCAGGAGAGGGATTCCTTTGCCAAAGGCGGGGGCGGCGAAAACGCGTTGGTGGAGGAACTCAAGAAGAAACTCAAGACCGTGGAGGAGGAAAAGACGAAGATAGCGGCGCGCTTTCAGGAAGTCGAAAAGGAAAACGCCGACTTCGCGAACCGCTACATCGAAATCGAGCAGGAAAATAACGTCCTCGCCAATCTCTACATAGCGACCTACCAGCTCCACTCGACGCTTGACCTGAGCGAGGTCCTTCGCGTAATAATAGAGATAGTGATAAATCTGGTCGGCGCGGAGCAGTTCGGCCTCGTGCTTTTGGACGAGAGGTCGCATGAGCTTAAGGCCGTCGCCACGGAGGGCATATCCAAGAACGATATTCCGCCGGTAAAGCTCGGCGAAGGCATAATAGGGACCGTAGCGAAGACCGGGGAGGATTACTTCAACAAGGACATAAGCGCGCCGGCCCGGATCAACCCGCTTTTACCGATGGTCTGCATACCGCTGAAGATAAAGGAGAGGGTGATAGGGGTGCTCGTGATATACAGCCTCCTTCAGCAAAAGGACGCTTTTACGACCCTCGACTTCGAGCTCTTCAACATGCTCGCCGGTCATTCCGCGACCGCCATATTCAGCTCCAAGCTTTATACCGAATCCGAAAGAAAACTCTCGACCATACAGGGATTCATAGACCTTTTGACGAAACAGGAGGCTAAGTAGGCGCCATGGCTTATAGAGTGCTTATAATCGAGGATTCGCCGACCATGAGGCAACTCCTCGTGTTTACCTTGAAGCGCGTGAGGGAGCTCGAGATAGAGCAGGCCGGAGACGGCGTAGAGGGATTCAAGAAGCTCAGCGCGGCCAAGTTCGACCTTATCCTTACGGACATCAATATGCCGGTCATGGACGGGCTTAAGTTCGTGGGTCTTTTGCGTAACGACGCGGCAAACGAAAACAAGGGTATTCCGATAATAATAATAACCACCGAAGGCGGAGAGGCGGAGAGGGATAAAGGGCTTGCCCTCGGGGCGAATTCATATATAACCAAGCCCATAAACGCGGTGTCGCTCATCTCGGCCGTCAGAAAGCATCTCAACATTCCCTGAACGGTTGACGCTTCCGCGTCCGCCTGACGCGCTATTGGTAGAATTGTTAGAAACGAAAACATCAGATTCCGGAGGCTAACGTGAAAGCCATCATTATGGCGGGGGGGTTCGGCACGAGGTTAAGGCCTTTGACTAACAGTCTTCCGAAGCCCATGGTGCCTGTCGCTAATAAGCCGATAATAGACCATATCGTCGAACTCCTGAAGGCGCATTCTTTTATCGACCTTACCGCGCTCCTTTTCTTTTATCCCGAAATCATCGAAAAACATCTTGCCGACGGCTCGCGCTTCGGAGTAAACCTGAAATACGTGGCCCTTACCGAGGACCTCGGCACGGCCGGAAGCGTCGCCAACGCCATGAGGAGGGACGGCGGCTCGACGGTGCTGGTAATAAGCGGGGACGTGCTTACCGACATAAACCTCTCCGAGGCGGTCAAGTTCCATAAAAAGAAAAAATCCCTCGCGACGATTATTTTAACGAGGGTGCAAGACCCCCTTTCCTACGGCATAGTCATAACCGACGAATCAGGCAGGATAGCGAGATTTCTCGAAAAGCCGTCATGGGGAGAGGTCTTCAGCGATACGATAAATACCGGCATATACATACTCGAGCCTTCGGTGCTCGATTACCTTCCCGAAGGCAAGGAGTTCGATTTCAGCAACGACCTCTTTCCCGCTCTTCTAAGGGACGGGAAGCCTCTTTACGGCTACATAGCGGACGGTTATTGGAAAGACGTCGGCAACCTGAGCGAGTACAGGCTCGCCAACATGGACGCGCTTCAAGGCAAGGTCAAGGTGAATATAGCGGGCACGGAGGGTAAAGTTAAGGGCGTTCGCGCGGGGGCCGGCGCCAGAATAGATTCTACCGCGAAGATCGAGGGTTCGGTAGTCGTCGGAGTCAACGCCTCGATAGGCCGCGGCGCGAGGATAGCGGATTCGGTCATAGGCGACAACGCGGTGATAGAAGAAGACTCTATCGTGATAGGCTCGGTCGTATGGAACGGCGCGCGCATAGGAAGAGGGGCGAGCCTTCAGGAAAACATAGTGCAAAACGACACTCAAATCGGCAACGGCGCGCATCTCGGAATAGGGGCGGTCGTGAGCGACCACTGTAAGATAGGCAGGAACGCCACGGTAAAACCGGACGTGAAGGTGTGGCCTCATAAAGAGGTTGAAGACGAAGCCACCCTCGCCTCGAGCCTCATATGGGGAGACAGGTGGAGCAAGAACATATTCTCGAGTTACGGCGTCACCGGGCTCGCCAACATCGAGCTTAGCCCCGAGTTCGCCGCCAAGCTCGGCGCCGCTTACGGGGCGTCTTTGAAAAAGGGCGCGGCCGTATCCACGAGTAGGGACTCCCACAAGACCTCCCGCATGATAAACAGGGCGATAATGACGGGGATACTCTCCACGGGAGTGAACGTGCACGATTACGGCGTTACGCCGATGCCGGTCGTCAGGTTCTTGGCGAGGGACGGGCATGAGGCCGGAGGGGTGCACACGAGAAGGTCGCCGTTCGAAAACGAACTTATTGATCTTAAATTCTTCGACACGGCCGGCATGGACCTTCATCCCGGGCACGAGAAGTCGGTAGAGAGGCTTTTCTTCAGGGAGGACTTCAGGCGCGTCCCCATGGACGAGACTGGCGACGTGGTGTTCCCTATACACGCCTTCGAGACCTATCAGGGCGGCTTTTTGTCCGCCATAGATTTTGAGGCCATCAATAAGGCGGGCTTTAAGATAGTGCTCGATTACTCATACGGGAGTTCGTCCCGGATATTTCCCTCGATACTCGGAAAGCTTAATTGCGAGGTCATAGCGCTTAGCGCCAACATCGACGGAACGAAGTTGACGAGAACCGGGGAGGAGTTCGGCCGGGCGCTTTCTCAACTCTCGACCATAGTCAGGTCGCTCGACGCGGACATGGGGTTTTTGCTCGACGCCGGAGGCGAAAAGGTTTTCCTGGTCGACAACGCAGGCGATATAATAGACGGAGAGACGGCGCTTAATCTGATAACGCTTCTTGTTTTAAAGAGCGGTAAATCGAAGAAGGAAAAGGGCGCCGTAGCCGTTCCCGTGACCGCGTCGAGGGCCATAGAAGAGATGGCCGAATCCTACGGTTTTAGCGTCGTACGGACGAGGACGACGTCGAGGGGCATCATGGAGGCCGCCACCGGAAAGGACGTGGTTTTCGTCGGCGAAGATACGGGCGGGTTCATATTCCCGAAGTTCCAGCCTATTTTCGACGGCATGTACGCCATAGCGAAGATACTTGAGATGATAGCCCGCGAGAAGACCGACCTCCATAAGCTCGTGCGCGAGATACCGGCGAGCGTCATGATAAAAGACAGGGTCATGTGCAACTGGGAAAATAAGGGCGCCGTCATGAGGCGGCTCGCGGAGGATTCCCGCGGCAAAGACACCACCCTCATAGACGGCATAAGGATAAACTTCGGAGACGACTGGATACTCGCGTATCCGAGCCAGAGCCATCCCTATTTTCACATCGTCGCCGAGGCCGGAACCGAGGAAAAGGCGCGGGAACTCGTTTCCGCCTACGCGGGCAAGATACGCGCGTGGCAGGCCGAGAGGTAAAGGGTGTTCACCGAAGACGAGGACATCTTCAGTTTCGACAATTGCGAGGTCTTAAGGCTTGTCGTTGGCCCGTTGGACGTGAATTGCTACGTGGTGTGGGACAAGGAGACGCTTTCCGCTTTTGTCGTTGACCCCGGAGGAGATGCACAGGTGATAGCCGACGAAGTTAAAAGGCGCGGGCTCAACGTCAAGTACGTCATAAACACGCACGGGCATTTCGACCACATAGGGGCTAACGCCGAGATAAAGGCCATTACCGGCGCGGCCATCGCCATACACGGCCTCGACGCGCCGCTTCTTCAGACAGCCTCGGTGCAGGGCAGTTTCTTCGGTTTGAACGTGGATTCCCAGCCGGAACCGGACATAGCGTTCGAGGACGGGGAGACCGTCAACGCCGGCGCGATAGAGGTGAGCATAATCCATACGCCCGGCCACACCAGAGGCGGAATATCCATATACATCGAAGACGAGGGGGTGCTCTTTACGGGAGACACTCTTTTCGCGGGCTCAATCGGAAGGACCGACCTGCCGGGCGGTTCGTATGACGACCTTATCGGTTCCATCAACAATTCCATATTGACGCTGGATGACGAGGTTATGGTTTTTCCGGGTCACGGGCCGCACACTACAATCGGCGAGGAAAGACGCACCAACCCCTTCCTCGCGCAAGCGGAAGCGGAGGAGTAAGAGACATGATGTTAAACAATAAAAACGTAATACTCGGCGTTACCGGCGGCATTGCCGCTTATAAGGCTCTGGAACTGATAAGGCTTTTAAAAAAAGAAGGGAGTAACGTGTTCCCGGTCATGACGGATTGCGCCGCCGAGTTCGTGACCCCCTTAAGCCTTTCGACCCTTGCCTGCAATCCCGTCGCAAGGGACATGTTCGCCGAATCCGCGGGTATAAGCCACATTGAACTCGCGGAAAAGGCCGACATAGTCGTGGTGGCGCCGATTACCGCGAACACAATCGGCAAGGTCGCCGGAGGCATAGCCGATAATCTCTTGACCACCATAATTATGGCGACTCGAGTCCCGAAGGTCTTCGCTCCGGCCATGAATTCCAATATGTACGAAAACAGGCTCGTAAGAGCCAACGTGGAAAAGCTTAAGGCATCGGGTTATTTCTTTGTCGAGCCGGAGGAGGGCCCGCTTGCCTGCGGATGGGAAGGCAAGGGGCGTCTCGCCAATGTGAGCGACATAGTAGAGGCGATTAAGGAAGCGCTCAGCAAAAAGGACCTCTTGGGAGAGAAGGTTTTGGTGACCGCCGGAGCGACCCGCGAGCCCATAGACCCGGTGAGGTTCGTCTCCAACGCCTCAAGCGGGAAGATGGGATACGCCATAGCCCGGGCCGCGAAAAGGCGCGGCGCCGAGGTGGCGCTCGTGTCCGGGCCTTCGTATCTTCCGGCCCCTCCCGGAATAACCCTCATAAAGACGGAAAGCGCGGAGGAGATGAGAGAGGCGGCGATAAAATACTTCGAGAGAAGCACCGTCGTCATAATGGCCGCCGCGGTGTCGGATTTCAAGCCTAAGAAGAGCTATCCCAAAAAGGTCAAGAAGGGCGAGGTATTGACCATAGAGCTTGAAAGAACCCCGGACATATTGAAGGAGATGGGTTCCGTTAAAAAAGGGCAACTGCTTGTCGGCTTCGCCCTCGAGACCGACAACCTCATAGAAAACGCGAAACAGAAACTCCGCGATAAAAATCTCGACATGGTGATAGCCAACCCGCCTTTGGGGCTCAGCAGCGAAGTCAACGAGGTTACGATAATAGACAGTTCGGGGAAGACGGTGTGCCTGCCGTTGATTGCCAAGGACGAGTTGGCCGAGATGATACTGGATAAGGTGGTGGAGCGGCTTAAGGAGTAGATGGGTATACAGAGCGTCATAACTTCGCGCGACCCACGCTTTTTGCGTGGGTACCCCGGCGTTGCGCCTCGGCTCGTCGTTGCGGCGTATATAAGAATACGCCTCACTCCTCACCCGACCCGCTTGGCGCGGGTGCCCCGGCGCCTTGGTCTGCTTTGTTCTGACGCTCTGTAACGCACGTTTGCTTAAGGAGTAGCCGGGACGCTCTGTATTGCGCGTTTACCTAATGGATTGCCGGGAGTTTATTCCGCTTTATGTCTTTAAGGCATTCATCGAGCGGTTTTTTCCAGTTCTTGCCGCTTCTTTTCATGTCCCTTAGTTTTTTAGCCATGACCTTGGCGTGTAGCAGGGCTTCTTTTCCCGTAGGGTCATTGAGAAGATGTTTTGCCGTCGTTTTCTTGGTGAGCACCTCTTTTATGGCCGCGAGGCAAAGCGAGTCGT
>DASRUI010000132.1:0-15959 GCA_035655515.1 Thermodesulfobacteriota bacterium | reverse complement strand
GTCGAATCCGACCTCGGCTATGTGGCCGGATTGGGCCTGTCCGAGCAGTTCTCCCGCCCCTCTTATCTCGAGGTCGTAGGCCGCGAGCCGGAATCCCCCGCCGAGTTCCGAGAGTTCCCTTATGACGTCCATCCTCTTTATGGCGTCAGGGGCGAGGCTCGAATCTTCCGGACACACGAGATAGGCGTAGGCCCTGTGCGAGCTTCGGCCCACGCGGCCCCTCAACTGGTAAAGTTCCGCGAGGCCGAACCGGTCGGCGCGATTTATGATTATCGTGTTGGCCGAGGGTATGTCGAGGCCGGACTCGATTATGGTCGTGGTGAGGAGTATGTCGTATTTTTTCTCGGTAAAGCCGAGCATGACTTTTTCGAGGGAATCTTCCTTCATCTGCCCGTGCCCGACGCCTATCTTTATGGCCTCTTTTATGCCGGATGTTATTCTCAAGAGATATTCGCGCATGGCCTCGATGCCCTCGACTCTGTTATGAACGAAGAACACCTGTCCGCCCCTTTTAAGTTCCCTTTCTATGGCCTCCCTTATGACAGTGTCGTCAAGCCTTATGACGCGGGTCGTTATGGCGAGCCTGTCTTCGGGAGGGGTGTTTATGATGCTCATGGCTCTTAGGTCGGCGAAGGCCATGTGCAGGGTCCTCGGAATCGGAGTTGCCGTCAAGGTAAGCACGTCCACGCCTTTTTTAAGGTTTTTGAGTTTTTCCTTGTGCTTCACTCCGAATCTATGCTCCTCGTCTATGACGAGAAGCCCCAAGTCTTTAAAAGAAACGTCTTTCTGAAGAAGCCTGTGAGTGCCTATGACTATGTCCACTTTTCCCGCGCTGAGTTTGTCGAGGGTTTCCATTTGCTCTTTCTTGGAGCGAAATCTGCTCAAGACCTCTATGGAGACGGGAAACGGCGCGAACCTTTTTTTGAACGTAAGATAGTGCTGTTGCGCGAGGATTGTCGTAGGCACGAGCACGCATGCCTGCTTTGAGTCCGAGACCGCCCTGAAGGCGGCCCTCATGGCTACCTCTGTTTTTCCGTAGCCAACGTCCCCGCAGATGAGCCTGTCCATGGGCGTCTCATTTCCCATGTCTTTCATCACGTCTTCGATGGCCCGCATCTGGTCGGGCGTTTCGTCGTATTCGAAGTTCATTTCGAACTCGGTAAACAGATGATTCGGAGGGTTGAAGGCGTATCCCTTTGCGAGGCTTCTTTCGGCGTAGAGTTTTATTAGTTCCACGGCGAGGAGGTTTACCGCCTTTTTGACCTTGCCCTTCTTCTTTTCCCAGCCGACGCCGCCGAGTTTGTCGGTTTCAGGCTCCGCGCCCTCGGCCCCGTGGTATTTGGTTATAAGGTCGAGCCTCCCCACAGGCACGTAGAGCCTGTCTTTATCTTTATACTCGAGGAGGAGAAAATCGCTCTCGATTATGCCGCCGCCTGCGCCCGTGTCGGATGGGACGGAGATCCTCTTAAGCCCTTTGTATTGTCCTATGCCGTGGAGCGAGTGCACGACAAAGTCGTCTTCCGAGAGGTCTTTTAATTGCGAGATGAAACTCTCGATCGGTTTACCGCTCTTCGGCGGGCGTCTTTTGACGCGCTCTCCGAAGATTTCCTCCTCCGCCAGAAGAATTAATTTTTCCGAAGGAAGCCTGAAGCCGGTTGAGACTGCGCCTTCGCAAACCTGAATTGCGGGGGTTTCGGTTGATTTTATGTTTTCAATGACGGATTGGCCGCTTACGTTTATGATTCTGAAATCTTCGAGAAGCGAGGCGAATCTTTCGGCCTGAGCCTTATTATGGGCGGTAACAAAGACCGAAAACCCTTCGTCGAGCCGGTCTTTGAGCATTTTTTTCAAAGGGGAGAGGTCTTTTTTCAAGGCGATGTCCTGCCTTAAATCAAGGTTTGACTCCGTCTCGACTATAACTCCTTCGCTTTTAAAAGGTTCGATAGCGATGAGAGATTTTTTTTCGAGAAGTTTATCGAGGGAGTTTCTGTCGAGAAAGAGTTCATCGGGCCTTATAATGGATTTTTCCGAAGCGGCTCTTTCTTTCGCCTCAATGAAAATGCCGTCCGTTTCCTCAAATATCTTGGAGGGGTCTATGAGGGCGATAACCGTATCCTGCGGCAGATAGTCGAAGATGGTTTCGAGTTTTTCGTAAAATAGAGGGAGGAGGAATTCGGCCTCGGCGAGGTTTTCTCCTTCACGCAGGCTGTTATAAAGAGGCTCCCATTCCCCGCGTTTTAGGGATAGTTCTTCCACTCTTTCGAGGAGTTTATTCTTGGCGAGGTTTCTCGCCTCAATCGAGAGGTCAACGGCCTTGGCCGGAAGTATGGAGACTTCCGCGAGTTCTCTTTGAGACCTCTGGGTTATCGGGTCGAACGTGCGGATTGTTTCCACTTCGTCGCCGGATAATTCCAGCCTTAAGGGGTATTTTTCCGAAGGAGGGAATATGTCAACTATGCCGCCCCTTACGCTGAATTCTCCGCGCTCCTCGACCATGGTCATTTTTCTGTAGCCCATGTCAAGGAGCGTCAAGATAAGCGTTTCCCTCGGATGTTCCGCGCCTTTTGAGAGTTTTATTATTTTATTCTTAATTGCCTCGCGGGGAGGTAGTTTTTCGACGAGGTTCGCGGCCGAGGTTACGGCAATAAAAGGCCTGCCCTGAGCGAAATCAAAAGAATCCGTTCGCCCTGAGCCTCCGCCTGAGGCGGACGAAGGGTCGAAGGAAGTAGAGTCGAAGGAACGGCCTATTATTGCGAGGGAATGGAGAAACTCCATCCTCTTTGCCGCGATTTCAGGGTGGGTCTCCTGCCTTTCAAAAGGAAGGAGTTCCGTGGCCGGGTAGAATCTGATGTTTTCTTTTTTTAAAAAGAATTCCAAATCATGAGCGAACTCTTCGGCAATTTCGTTATCGGGAAGGACTACAAGAAAAGGTTTTTTCGATGAGAGGAAAGACTTGGCGAGGATGTATGCCTTTGAAGAGCCTGTGAGGCCGGAGAGGACAAACCTCTCCCCCGAGCCGGTCGAGACTATGCCTTCCACGGCGTCTTTTATGGAATGCTTCTCTGCTTGCGATAAAAAGGACATCGTAAAAAAGGTATTATAGCACGCATTAAGGCATAAAGTAAAAAAGCGACGGTAATAGAACATGTAGGGCAGGGCTTTAGCCCTGCTTAATTGATGCAACCCCCCGCTTAAGATTGCGGGGGCAGGCTCTAAAGGTCTGCCCTACGAAAACAAAACTGAAACCTGTTTCGACTCGGAGTCGAAAGAAATACCATGGCACGGGCAGGGGGAAAAGAAAGGTAACATTTGATTGATAAGGCGGTTGATTTGCATTTATATTTAGGAAGTAGGGTGGGCTGTGCCTGCCGTTTATAGGATTGAGTCGTAGGTATTTTGGCGGGCGGAGCCCACCAAACAAGATTCCCTTACGGTTATTGATCCGAAACTTTCAATATGGCATTCTCTATCCTAGATATACTGTGATCAAGACCAATTACAGGAGTGCATATTGTTTTACCAGTCAATACATACCCCTTATCGTCTATCCCAGCTTTGCGCATTGTTTTCGTCTTTATGTCCCAAGCCTTGTATCCGTCTACTTTGCCAAACTGAATTTGTATATGCCAGCCATCAGCATCGCAAGTGCCACTACCCTTCAGCTTTTCTAAAGAGATTAAGCCATTCTGTTTATCTTGATATGCCACATTAAAGCCTTCTTTTACGCCTGATTGAATAGCGGCATCAAACATTTTGTTGTAATTTTTTTTATAGTATTCTAGAGGAATAATGGAAGAAAAATCTTGACCAATATCCCAATACGCAATATTCAGACCAGCACAACCAATAAATATAAAAACAGAAATTAACAATAATCCTTTCATTTTAGTGTTTTTATACATAAGCCCCCTTATTTTTAAAATTTTTATCGTTCCATTACTATATGTCTAAAATATATCTAAAGTTATCCCATTTGTCAAGACAGAAAAGAGGGTTTAAAAGAAAACGGTGTACTGCTCCCCGTTTGTCAAGCGGCATCTAACTGTGTAGCGCGGCTTGTATTGTATTCCGCCTCGAACCGCTCCGGCGTCTTGTAACCGAGCGTCGAGTACAGGTAGATTTGTAGGTTGGGTTATGTTTAATAACCCAACACAACAGAGTGCATTGGATTGTTGGGTTTAGTTTCACTTCACCCTAACCTAAAACTTCCCCTATGGTTTTTGAGCAGATAGCGTCCGTCAGTTCCCCCGCCCCGTCTCCATATCCAGCGCCATCTGTTTTACGTATCCGATAAAGAATTTTTTTACGGCCTTCCATTCGGGTTTGACTTTGCCCGGGTATTTCGGCTCGGGGTCTTCCTCCGCGTTGTTGAAGTAAACGAGGGATTCTATCCCCCTCACCCTACCCTCTCCCACAAGGGGAGAGGGTAACAACATCCCCCTCACTCCTTCGGCTTTGCTCAGGGCAGGGTTAAGCATGACAGTATGGTATGGCGGGCTGAGCGCATTCTATAAGACCCACCGGACGCAGGAGCGTCCATAGATGCGTTCCCACGCCTGAGCGTGGGAACGATAAATATTTGTCATTTCGACCTGAGGGAGAAATCCTGCCTCTAAGATAAAGATTTCTCGCTTCGCTCGAAATGACAGAGTTTAGGGAGAAGTCCTGTCTCTATGATAAAGATTTCTCCCCCCGTTTTCACGGGGGCTTCGGCTCACTCGCTCGAAATGACAGAGGCTATCGAATGGGGAGAGGAGAAAAAAAGGGGATAGGGGAGAGGAGGCAATTGACACCCCACCCGGCCTCCCCTTGTAAAGGGGAGGAGAAAAAGAATTCCCCAAAAACGTTTTGACACCAATGAAAGTTCGACCCTTCGTCCGCCTCAGGCGGAAGCTCAGGGCGAACGGCGTTCTGTTCCTCCCCGCGGGTTCAGGTTTATAACCTGAACCAAATATTTCGCATAGAGCAATCACGAACTTGTAGGAGCAGGTTGCAAATCTGCTCCCGCAAAGATACCACCTCCCCCGCCCCTCCTTGGTAAGGAGGGGAGAAAGAATTCCCCAAAAACGCTTTGACACCCGCTGAAGTCAGTGCTATGGTCTTTTCATGTCCTTATATCCCATATTCCTCAATATAGAGAAAACCCCCTGCCTTGTCATAGGCGGCGGGGACGTGGCCGAAAGAAAGGTCTTGAGCCTTATCGAGGCCAAGGCCAAGGTTACTGTCATAAGCCCTGTCATTACGGACGCGCTAAGAAAACTCGTTAAAACCAAAAAAATCCGCCATATAAAGAGGGTTTACAAAGAAGGAGACCTCAAAGGCTTTTTTCTCGCCATAAGCGCGACCTCCTCGCTAAAGGTCAATAAAGAAGTCGGTAAAGAGGCCAAAAAACTCGATATCCCTCTTAACGTGGTTGATAATCCGGCGCTTTGCACGTTCATCGTTCCTTCGATTGTAAAAAGGGGGGACCTCAGGATAGCGATATCAACCTCGGGTAAAAGCCCGTATCTCGCCAAGACACTCCGGCTTTTTCTCGATGAAATGATCCCCCGCGAGTTCGGAGTTCTCGTGAACATAATAGGCGCGGCAAGGAATAAGTTATTGAAAAAAGGCTCGAAAAATGATAATAAATTAAGGATATACGCGAAATTCCTGAATCCGGTCTTTTTCGCGCTTTTGAGGAAAAAGGACAGGCAGGGGATAGACCATTTTCTTAAGGGGCTTTTGGGCAGGGGTTACGGCCTTTCCTCTTTGGGGATAAAGATTTAATCCCCCTCACCCCGACCCTCTCCCACTAAGGGGAGAGGGGAAAAACCCCCACCCGGCCTCCCTTTGTAAAGGTGAGGAGAAAAAAATCCACCGGGGAACCCGCTAACCTCCCCAACCCCTCCTTGGCAAGGAGGGGATTAAAAGGGAAAATCCTCTTCCCACAATTGACAGGCGAGACGCCTGTCCTACAAGTGGAGAGGGAGAAAATGCGCCATCAGGAGGGCGGCATAACTTTTGCTCAAGACCTTTTTTTACATAACCGCGTTTCTTTATCTGGCGTCCACGCTTGCGTATATAGCGTATCTTGTGTCGCGGCGGGACGCTTTACTTAACGCCGGAAAGTACGTCGCAATCGCGGGTTTCGTCGCGCACACCTTGACGATTCTCGTAAGGTGGGCCGAGGGGGGAAGGTTCCCGGCCACTAATCTCCACGAGGTCATGAGTTTTTTCGCGTGGCTTTCGGTCGGGATATTCATGGTATTTCTTTACCGTTACGGGATGGCGGTATTGGGGCTTTTTGTCGCGCCGTTCGCGCTTTTCCTCGTGGTGACGGCGTCTTTTTTGCCGGGCGAAATAGTGCCCTTGTCTCCTCTTTTCAAGAGCTGGTGGCTTCCCGTTCACGTAACTCTGGCCATACTCGGGAACGCCTTTTTCGCTTTGGCGAGCGCGTTCGGAGCCATGTATCTTATTCAGGAAAGGCATCTCAAGAACCGGAAGTTCAACGGGTTGTATTTTATTTTGCCTTCGCTCGACGTTTTGGACGAGTTGAATTACAGGTGCCTTACCTACGGGTTTCCGCTCCTCACCTTAGGCATCATCACCGGAGCCATATGGAGCGAATACACGTTCGGCACCTACTGGATGTGGAAACACCGTCAGGTGGGGTCTCTCGTAACGTGGCTCCTTTACGCCGCGCTTTTGCACGGTCGTCTCACCACCGACTGGCGCGGAAGGAAGGCGGCAAGGTATTCGGTCATAGCGTTTTGCGTTTTATTAGCGTTTTCGCTCATAATATACGTGCTTCTCGGAGAGGGGCACGGGCTTTTGAAACTCGATGGGGGCTAATCCATGAACCTCATAATAGTAGGGCTTAACCACAGGACCGCTCCGGTTGACATAAGGGAAAAACTTTCTTTCCCCGTTGACTCGATCGGCGAGGCCCTTAAAAAACTCGTTACCAACTATGGCATTAACGAGGGAGTGATACTCTCCACCTGCAACAGGGTCGAGGTGGCGGGCATAGCCCCCTCGATTGAAAAAGGGGTCTGGGAGATAAAGAGATTTCTTTCGGAATACCATAATATCCCGCTTGAAGACTTAGACGAGCACCTCTACGCGCACACCGGAGAAGACGCGGTGAGGCATATCTTCAGGGTCTCGGCGGGGCTGGATTCCATGTGCCTCGGAGAGCCGCAGATATTAGGGCAGGTGAAGGACGCTTACAGTTACGCCGTGCACAATAATACCGCCGGCGCGGTGGTGAATAAACTCTTCCACAAGACGTTTTCGGTCGCGAAGAGGGTAAGGACCGAGACGAGGATAGGCGCCTCGGCCGTAAGCATAAGCTACGTCGCCGTGGAATTGGCGAGAAAGATATTCGGGGACTTGACGGGTAAAAGCGTGATGCTCATCGGAGCCGGAGAGATGGCCGAGCTTGCCGCCAAGCACCTTCTTAACTCGGGGGTGAAGGACATAGTCGTAACCAACAGGACTTTCGAGAGGGCGGTGGAATTGGCCCGCGAATTCAACGGAAGGCCGGTGGTATTCCGGGAGTTCGAGCATCATCTGAAAGACGTTGACATAGTCATAGCCTCGACCGGTTCCCCGACCTTCGTCATAAAGCCCGAGCACGTTATCGGAGTGATGAAAGAGCGCAGGCACAGGCCCATGTTTTTCATAGACATATCCGTTCCCCGGAACATCGACCCGTCGGTTAATAACATAGATAACGCCTACGTTTACGACATAGACAGCCTTCAGGGAGTCGTCGAGGCCAATATAAAGGAAAGGTCCAAGGAGGCCGAGGAGGCCGAGGCCATAGTAGGCTCGGAGATAGAGACATTCTACAGATGGGTGAAATCCCTTGATGTGGTGCCGACGATAATCGCGCTCCAGAGGACGTTCGAGGAGGTAAGGAAAGCGGAACTCGAAAAGGCCGTTCAGATGATGCCGAATCTTTCGGAAGAAGACCGTAAGACCTTGGAGACAATGACTCAATCAATCGTGAAGAAACTCCTGCACAATCCCGTAACGCATCTTAAGAAGGAATCCAACAAGGTGGACGGGGATTTCTTCATAGACGCATCGAGAAAACTCTTTGATCTTAAGATAGAAGAACCTGTCAAGAAGGCCGAGGGCGGGGAGGAGTAAGATGGGCAGGCAGTGCCTGAAATGCCAGGGTTCCGGAGCGATAAGTTGCCCCATGTGCGAAGGGACAGGGCTTGACCCGAACGCCTCTACGAGAGAAGGGCTTGACGCGCCCGAGTGCAATTACTGCGACGGGCTCGCCGAGATTCCTTGTCCGGTTTGCAATGGGGCGGGCGAGGTCGAGTAAGGGGATTTTTAAAGGAGAGGCAGGGAGAAGAGTTAGGCGATTGTGTCAATAAACAAAGGAAGGATAATTCAACTTGACCAAAAATCTACTTAAAATCGGCACGAGGGCCTCGATGCTCGCCCTGTGGCAGGCTAACTGGGTAAAGAGCGAAATCGAGAAGAGGCACGGCCTTACGGTCGAGCTCGTGAAGATAAAAACAACAGGAGACAAGATAACCGACGTGCCTCTTGCGAAGGTTGGAGGCAAGGGGCTTTTCGTGAAGGAGATAGAAGAGGCGCTTCTATCGAAAGAGGTTGACCTCGCGGTTCATTCCATGAAGGACGTTCCGACAGTGTTCCCGAACGGGCTTCACTTGAAGGCCATTACAAAGAGGGAAGACCCGAGGGACGCTCTCATATCGAGGCACGGGGAAAAACTCTCCGAACTTCCCAAAGGCGCGAACATAGGCACTTCGAGCCTTCGCAGGCAATCCCAGCTACTTAAAGCAAGGAGTGATTTGAATATCTCGCAATTAAGAGGAAATCTCGACACCCGCTTGAGAAAACTCGAAGAGGGCGTTTATGACGCCATAATATTAGCCGGCGCAGGCATAAAAAGGCTCGGTTGGGCTGACAAGATAACCGAATTAATCGAGCCTGACGTCATGCTTCCGGCCATAGGGCAGGGCGCGTTGGGCATAGAGACAAGGACTGAAGATGATTACGTAAACGGGCTTACCGAGTTTTTCGACCACAGAGACACGAGCGTTGCGGTGCGCGCCGAGAGGGCCATGCTTAAAAGGCTCGACGGAGGATGTCAGGTGCCCATAGCGGCTTACGGCATTGTAAAGGGAGAGGAGTTAAGGCTTACCGGGCTTGTGGCTTCGGTTGACGGATTACGGATAATAAAGGACGTTATTTCAGGCAACACAATTGACGCCGAGACGCTCGGAGTAACCTTGGCCGAGAGGCTTCTTAAGGCCGGCGCGAAAGAGATACTCGACGAACTCTATCGCGTGGAGAGCGAAAGCGAGAGGCAAAACGCTCCGGGGGTTTGATTTTCCGGAAAAAAACGGAATAAAGGCGTTTTTTGGCAAAAAATAGCGGTCGGCGCCGGTCAAGTAAACGCGCGTTACGGGGAGATAATGGAAGCGGCGACATCTACCTTGATTTTTCATGAAAAGGCCATGCCTTTTTCCGAGCTCGACGGGCTTTTCAAAAAATTTATCGCAGGGATTCCGGACGGCTACGCGCTCGTGAAGGACGAAAAAGGCGCGATAAGGTATCTTTTCGTGATAGACGGCAAACCGTACGCCGCCGCCGCGATTGACAGCGAGGGGAAGAGGCTCACGAAACTCGGCGATTTTTTTTTATGGTATAAAGGCGCGGGCAAGGCCGACGTTACTGTGTTTAAGGCCGACAGGAAGTTTTTGCTGTGCGTACTGGTTAATCTCAAAAGCGGCGCTTCGGAGAGTTTTTCCGCTGACGCCGCGAACCTCGAAGACGTCATGAAAAAACTCGAGAGCCAAAAAAAGGACTGCGTATGGGCGTTTCAGGCCGAAGGCAACCGGGGTTTCGCGCTATTCATCAAGGGAAGGCCGGTTTATGTCTTTATTCCCGGCAAAAAAGCCCTTAACCCCGGAGAATCCCCGGCGGACGAGTTAATCTCTTACTGTTACGGCCTGTCGCGCGATAAACCCCTCACAATTGACATGCACTTCGACATCAAGGTTAGCCCGGCAGAGGATGCCGTTACATTTCCCGAAGAGGGGCTTGCGTCGCGCTTCGTGAAGTTGATTGCCGCGGCCTACGTGGAACTCGTCGAGGAAGGCATTGTTAAGGGGACTTTTCCTGTAAACGGAAATCTTACGATAGGCAGGGAGACCACAAGCGATGTGCATCTCGCGGAGGCGGGAGTGTCGCGCCATCACGCCGTGATAAAGTTCCTTAACGGGAAGTTCGTGTTGCATGATTTGAAGAGCGCGAACGGGACGTTCTTCAAAGGCGTTCGCTTTGAGACAAAGGATTTGCATGACGGCGACGAGATAAACATAAGGAAATACGTTTTAAGGTTTCACGGCCCGGCCGTTTCGCAAGCGTCTGAAAAACGAGAAAAACCCATGGAAGACCTCGCGGCCCAAACCGTTTACGCCGAAGAGGCGAAGGAGGCCGCGGCCGCCCAAAAGGCCGCCCCAATAAGGGGCGCCGTGCTGGAGATGGAGGGCGGGGCTACGCACCGGCTCGCGAGCATCACCACCATAGGCAAGGACGACAACGTGGACATTTTAGTCGAGGGCATGCTTGTCGCCAAAAGGCACGCGGTCATCGTGAGGGGTAAGGACGTTTACAAGCTCATAAAGAAGGGTGCGCTTTCTTCCATCAAGGTCAACGGCGAAAAGGTTGACGAGGTTGCCTTGAAGGACGGGGACGTGATAGAGATAGGGAATCAGAAGATGACCTTCAGGGCCGGAAGAGCCGAGGGGTGATACCGGTTCGAAAGACTCCTGCTTGCGTAAAGTCTCAATCGTTGCATGGCGGTTTGAAAATGCCTGAAACCAAAGTTTATCTTGTTGGAGCCGGTCCCGGAGACGCCGGACTTATGACGATAAAAGGCCTTGAGGCTCTTAAAAAGGCCGGGGTCGTAATCTATGATTTTTTAGCCAACGAAAAACTCCTCGAACACGTCCCTCTTGGCGCGGAATGCGTCTATGTCGGCAAAAAAGGCAGATTCCGCCACATCTCTCAGGACGCCATAAACCGCCTTATTGTAAAACACGCGAAAAAAGGCAAAGTAGTCGTAAGGCTCAAAGGCGGCGACCCTTTCGTGTTCGGGAGGGGCGGAGAGGAAGCCCTTGCCCTCGTAAAGGCCGGGATATTGTTTGAGGTCATACCGGGCGTAACCTCGGCTATTTCCGTTCCGGCGTACGCCGGCATACCTCTTACTCACAGGGACATGAGTTCCTCGGTAACTTTTCTTACGGGTCAGGAAAAGCCCGGCAAGGGCGTCTCGTCGATAAGGTGGGACAAATTAAGTTCCAAAGGCTCGACACTCGTTATTCTCATGGGCTGGAAAAACCTCGAAGCAATAGCAAATAAACTCATTGAGAACGGCCGCGACCCGAAAACCCCGGTAGCAGTAATAAGGTGGGGCACGCTTCCCTCCCAGACGTGCGTTACGGGAAGGCTCGATAATATAGCGGCTCTCGTTAAAAAAAAGGGCGTCAAGCCGCCGGTTGTGACAATAATAGGCGAGGTCGTGGCCTTGAGGAAAGAACTTAATTGGTTCGAGACAAAACCTCTTTTCGGCAAGAAGATTCTTATCACGAGGACCACGGAACAGGCAGGCGTTTTTTCGCGCCTTATAGAAGAATTAGGCGGCGAGCCAATGAGTTTTCCGGTGATAAAACTCGCGCCTTTGAAAAACACCTTTGCGTTGGATGCCGCCATAAAAGGCGTTTCTTCCTATGATTGGGCTATATTTACGAGCGTAAATGGTGTAAAGTATTTTTTTGAGAGGCTTTACGCGCTTGGTTTTGATTTGAGGGAGCTTAAAGGGGTCAAGATTTGCGCCATAGGGCCTGCGACAGGAAAAGCCCTGTTAGACGCCGGAATAAAGGTTGATTTGACGCCCAAGGAGTATGTCGCCGAATCCGTCATAAAATCACTCGGAAAGAAAAACATAAGAGGCAAAAGATTTCTTCTTCCGAGGGCTCTAAAAGCGAGGGAGGTAATCCCGACGGAGATACGACGTTTCGGAGGCAGAATAGACGTCGTTACAACGTATGAGACAGTGAGGCCGGTTAAAGAGGCCGGCAAGGTAAAAAGGCTTTTAAAAGAAGGAAAGATAGACGTCGCGACGTTTACGTCGTCGTCAACAGTCGAAAACTTCGCCTCTCTTTTCAAGAAGGTTGAGCTTAAAAGGCTTTTAAAGGGAGTCAAGGTTGCCTGCATCGGGCCTGTTACCGCGAAGACGGCAAAGGGTTTGGGGCTAAAGGTTTCCATAATGCCCAAAAAATACACGATACCTGATTTTGCGAAGGCCATAGCGGATTATTTTGTAAGGAGGTAAAATATTCCGGAAGAGTTGCATGTGTAATTTTTTGTTTTACTTGATTTAACCCAAAAAAATTGCCTACGATACTTGGTTGGCAGGCACTTCCTTTTGCTTTTTTCTCCTCTCCCGGGGTACCCATGCCCAAGCATGGGTCTGGAGAGGGTAGAGCCTGCCCTGAGCGAAGCCGAAGGGGTGAGGGGGAAGAAGGTAAGATAAAATCAATTATTGCCTTAATAACTATTATGAATAACAAAATACAGATAAATATCCCGCACGAGAAGATAGCGGAATTTTGCCGTAGGAATCATATTCGGAAGTTGTCTTTCTTTGGCTCGGTAACCAGAGACGATTTCAGGGCGGATAGTGACGTTGACCTTCTTGTGGAGTTCTTTTCCGGCATGGGGCCGGGTTTAATAGGTCTTTCTCATATGGAACTCGAACTTTCGGAAATCTTGGGTAGGAAGGTTGACCTGCGAACCCCTAACGAGCTCAGCAGATATTTCAGGGACGAGGTTGTTTCTTCCGCGTTGGTAGAGTATGCGGAAAGATGATTTGATTCGCTTGAAACATATGTTGGATGCGGCTAATGAAGCGAGTTCGTTCGCATTCGGCAAAAAAAGAAACGACCTTGACGGCAACAGGCAATTGACTCTATCTTTGGTTAAGGATATCGAGATAATAGGAGAAGCGGCAAACAAGGTTTCCCGGGAAACGAAAATTAAATATCCTGCAATTCCTTGGCTCGATATAATTAATATGCGCAATCGCCTTATACACGCGTATTTCGACATAGACCTTGAAATTGTTTGGGATACGGTAACGAAAGACCTTCCGCCGCTTATGATAGAGATTGAGAAGATAGTCCGTTCTGAGGGGGAATAGTTGCGTAGGGTGGGCACCGCCCACCGGAATATTCTACTCGCTCCTGTAAATGGTGGGCATTGCCCACCCTACAAGGCTAACCCGGACAAATAGGGTGGCGCTTGCGGATGTGTCCCTGATTAAATCATGGAATAACAAGGAGTAACCCATGGGTTTTCCGAAGATAAGGCCGAGAAGGCTAAGAAAAGGCGAAACACTCAGGAAGATGGTAGCCGAGACGGAGATTAACGCATCCGACCTCATATTGCCGCTTTTCGCGACCCACGGAAAAAAGACCAAAAAGCCAATAGGCTCCATGCCCGGGCATTTTCAGATGTCAGTGGACTTGATCGCCAAAGAGGCTGAGGAGGTTCATGCCTTGGGTATACCGGCGGTCATTCTCTTCGGCATACCCGAAGTCAAAGACCCTGCGGGCAAGGCCGCTTACGCGGCAAAAGGCCCTGTTCAGGAGGCCATAAGGGCCATAAAGAGGGCGGTTCCCGAGCTTTTGGTCATAACCGACGTTTGCATGTGCGAGTACACCTCGCACGGCCACTGTGGTATAATAAAAGATGGCGGCGTTGATAACGACTCGACCTTAAAGCTTCTCGCCAAAGAGGCTCTTTCTCACGTCGAGGCCGGGGCCGACATAGTCGCGCCGTCCGACATGATGGACGGACGCGTAGCCGCGATACGCGATATCCTCGACAACAACGGATTCGTTGATACCCCGATAATGAGTTACGCGGCCAAGTACGCGAGCGCGTTTTACGGGCCTTTCAGGGAGGCGGCCGAGTCAACACCGAGTTTCGGCGACAGACGCAGCTATCAAATGGACCCGGCAAACATGCTTGAGGCGTTAAGAGAGGTCGCCCTCGACATAGAAGAAGGAGCGGACATAGTAATGGTAAAGCCCGCGCTCCCGTATCTCGATATAATAAGGATGGTCAAGGACGAGTTCGGCTACCCGACCGCGGCGTATAACGTGAGCGGCGAGTATTCGATGGTAAAGGCGGCGGCGGAAAAGGGTTGGATAGACGGGGAAAAGGTAATGATGGAGAGCCTTACCTCCATAAAGCGCGCCGGAGCGGACATTATAATAACCTATTTCGCGAAGGACGCGGCCGGGCTTTTAAGATAGCCGCGTCAAACAACAAATAAGACAATAAATAAGGGGAGAACATCCCATGGAACATAAAAAAGGTCATCCTCACGCGCAAGGGCATTCTCACGGACACGGCACGAAGCCGGAGGCAAAGCCTTCCGAAGGCAAGGTCGGAAAGATATGGCTTCCGAGGCTAATCGCGTGGGAATTAACGAGGTCCTGCAACCTCGATTGCATACACTGCCGCGCGGCCGCGCGCTTCGGTCCTTATCCGAACGAACTCACCACGGAGGAGTGCGTTAAGTTTCTGGACGACGTGAAGTCGTTCTCAGACCCCATAATGATAATGACCGGCGGGGAGCCCATGTTGCGGGACGATATATGGGAACTCGCGCGGCACGGCACGGACATAGGGCTCAGGATGGTCATGGCGCCGTGCGGGTTTCTCGTAACAATCGAGACAGCGCAAAAGATGAAGGATTCCGGAATCCAGAGGGTGAGTTTTTCCATAGACGGCGCGACCAAGGAAACCCACGACAACTTCAGGCGCGTAGAGGGCGCGTTTGATTCGGTGATGAAGGCCATAGAGAGTTGCAAGGCGGTTGGCATGGATTTTCAGGTCAACACAACCGTATCCAAGCACAATCTGCACGAGCTTCCGAAGATACTCGACCTCGTCATAAAATTAGGCGCCAAGGCGCACCACCCGTTCCTTCTCGTGCCGACCGGCAGGGGCGCGGACCTGAAAGACCTTGAAATATCCCCGGAGGACTACGAAAAGACCCTCACGTGGTTCTATGAAAAGAGGGATAAGGTTCCGCTTCAGTTCAAGCCGACCTGCGCCCCGCATTATTACAGGATATTCAGGCAGAAGGAACACGAGAAGGGAATTTCCGTGACGCCCGAGACCCACGGCCTCGACGCCATGAGCAAGGGGTGCATGGGAGGCCAGACCTTCGCCTTCGTGTCCCACAGGGGCAAGGTTCAGATATGCGGGTTTCTGGAAGAGGAGTGCGGCGACATAAGGAAAGAGCCGTTTTCCGTGATATGGAACACCTCGAAGGTCTTTAAACAGATGCGCGCGTGGGACGACTACAAAGGGAGGTGCGGATACTGCGAGTTCAGGAGCGTTTGCGGAGGTTGCAGGGCGCGGGCCTTTGCCTTCAGCGGCGATTACATGGAAGAAGAGCCGTTTTGCACTTACGAACCGACGGAGGCCGCCAAAAAAGCGCGCGACCTCAAGAAACAAAAGGCAGCCGGGTAAAGGGCGGCAATGGAATTCAACTTGGAAGAACTTGCCAACGTAAACGAAAAGGGCGCGCCAAAGGACGGAGCGCCGCAGTTACTCGATAAAAGGCTTTTTGTCCAATTGCTTGTCTTCGGCGGCGTGAAGGATAGTGAACCTCTTATCAATGAGCTTGAAAAAAGCGGCATCGAATCGGTCCTTTACGAAGACATAAGCGACCCTTCTTCAATCGGGCTTCTTACCATGAGCGAGGAGCCGGATTTCTTCACGACGAAACTCAGAAAATTCCTTAATGAAAGTTCCTTCTCATCGCTTTGTATCAAGCCCGAATACGCGATGCTCGGAAGGACGTATTCTCTCGGGCACGAAAGAGACCTCGAAGACTGGCTTTT
>DASRUI010000131.1:0-7559 GCA_035655515.1 Thermodesulfobacteriota bacterium | reverse complement strand
GAATTCCCTTTTAGGGAACTCCAAAAATTCTTCATCCGGAGCGGTTTCCACAAGCGGACGCTCGCTTTCCGCCTATCCCGCGCCCGAGAAAGAAGAGCCGAAACAGATACAAAACATCACGCTCCAGATATATAACCCTCTCTCTCAACAGAACTGGGCTGAGATAATCGAGAATAATCTTTTGCCCGCTTTGAAGTCCGCGAGCGACATGAATATCATGATGAACGTCAAGACGGTTTACGCGTGATGTTGTCATTGCGAGTCCGCTCCGCCTTAGGCGGACGGACGAAGCAATCTCGTTCTTGTAAAGATGCGATTGCTTCGGGATAAAGCCTCTCGCAATGACGGGCAAGTGAATAAGGAGATTAAATAAATGACCTGGGCAAAACCGAAAATTTATTACGACACGATGCTTGGCTCTTTCGGCTCGACTCTTACGGCCTCTTCCATTGCCGCAGGGGATTATTCCGTCAATTATCTTTACAACTGGATCGAGGTGAATTCATGGAAGGCGGCCAACACCACCGTTCCCATGTATATCACCTATGACGCCGGCGCCGGGAATACGAAACAGGCCGATTATCTTGTCATCCTCGGGCATAATCTCAGTACAATCGGCGCAACCATAGTCCTGCAGTATTCGACCGATAACTTCGCGGCTGATATTAATGATGTTTTTACGGCATTCGCTCCTACGGCTGATACCGTAATCCTGAAAGAATTCACGGCGGTTGCGAAGCGTTACTGGAGGCTTAAGATAACAGGCACGCTCTCTGCCGCTCCTTATATGGCGATATGCGTGTGGGGTCTTAAAACCGAACTCGATTACGCGACCGCCTCGTTCGACCCTTATCATCAGGAGGTAAAGGCGAATATGGGATTAAGCAACGGCGGATACGTTACCGGCATTCACACTCAATATACGGAGCGGAAGTTAGATCTCAGGTTCAACGACGCGGACGCGACTCTTTATGGAAAGATTAAATCGTGGTGGGACGCTCATGGCCTTAAGAACCTGTTCATAGCGTGGGAGGTAACGAATAATCCGAACGACGTTTATCTCATGCGCCCGGACGAGAAGTTTTCTAACCCCTTCACAAGTAACAGCGCGTTCCGGGACATAAGTCTGTCCTTTACGGGACGAAAGGAATAACATGGCTATAACCTTAACAGCCGCATATCTTGCCGAACTCAAGAAGAACGTCAACGCCCCGAACGTCATCGTCGAGGTGTCGCTTGACTCGGGCACGCTCAAGTGGGGCTTCCATACCGGCGGATTCTCGGACGTCCGGCCTCTCCTGAAATCCATAGGCTCGCTCCAGAACAAGCTCGACACGGAGAACGGCTACTCCACGAGAGGGCAATTGACCCTCGTCATAACGGGCAGAGACAACTTCAAGAACCTCATAAAGGACAACTACCTCAAGAACCGGAGGATTGTCCGCAAAGACGGATTTCTCGGCACTGCCTATTCCGATTACGCCTCTACCTTTTCCGGCAAGGTGCTTGACTGGAACAGGAAGGGCGACGAACTTACCCTCACGGTGGGCGATGACCTCGCGGTTGACGCCAAGAAGAAACTCCCTGTCGAGAACGTTACCAAGACCCAGTATCTCGATTACAGGAATACTAACCCCGTTGACATAATGACGAACCTCCTCTTGACGCAACTCGGCATAGCGGCAGGGCTCGTTGACTCGGCGCAGTTTACCTCGGAAAAAGGCGTATGGCTCCCGGGCTGGAAGTTCGACCGCGTGCTTACAAAGCCCGAGGAGACGAATAAATATTTAAACGAGCTTCAAATCGAGACGAACTCCTTCATCGTGCATGACGGCGAAAAAATCACGTTCAAGCATTTTGCCCCTGCCGTGCCGGGACAGACCGTGGAGGAATGGACGGATAACAATCACCTTCTCCATAACTCTTTCAGTGAGAAGTCCGGATACGCGGACAACTTCTTTAACCGCATCGTATTTTATTACGATTATGACGAGAGCGGAAACGACAAAGAGGAGAACTTCGAGAGCGCCTACATCGTGGCTGACGCGAGCAGTCAGGACGCTTCGCAGTGGAGCGAGGTTAAGACCAAGAGCATAAAGAGCAAGTGGATAAGGTCTTTCACCTACACACAGCCCTCGAGCATAACGGGCGTCGTCATGTATCACGCATCGAGGATTAACGGGGCCGGGAGCGGAACGCTTACCTACAACGATACCGCCAACACCCTTACGTGGAAGTGGCCGGGTTGGGTAGCGGGCGACGCGGTTGGCGAGGCCGTAGTCCTCTCGAAGGACGGCACGTATCAGATTTTTGACGCCGACAAGACCAAATGGGTAAGGGTTATCGTTACGACCGCGAGCCTTCCGTCGTCCAATCAGACGGACACGATTGTCATATCAACCCTTAACGGAGAGAACTTCGCGGCCTATACGGCGGGCAAACTCCTGAACCGTTACCGCGACCCTGTGGCGCTGGTATCATTTACCATAGACACGAACAACGTGGCCTACAATGGAGCCTTCATAAAGCCCACGGACTTGAAAGACCTCACGACCGACGAGGCTTGCGTCAAGGGCAAGGATACCTGGAGCGTTGAGAGGCTCATGTTAACGAGCGTAAGGCCTGATTTTCAGGCGTCGAAGGTTTCAATCGAGGCAGTGCAGACCAAGATGTATCGGAAGTATGGTTTTATCGCCCCGGCGGGGTATCCTGATTACGCGAGCGCGAGCGCGGCGCAGAGGGAATACGCCTTTATCGGCAGGGCAAGCGACAACAAAACTTATGACGGAAGCAGTTATGTCGAAGGAAGTTCAATCTGGTAGGTCAATATTGAAGGACATAATTACTGCTTTAGAAACATTAAATAATTGCGGGTGTAATCGTAAAATTTTCCCGCATAAATGCAAACATAGCCACAGCGATAATTTTTATACAGAGGAGGAATAAATCATGGCTCTCGAAACATGGAACGGAAGAACGGCAAGCCAGACCGACGCGGATAGCCCGTTAGACACGACTCTTATGGACGGCCTGCGTAAAGACATAGACCATATAAGGCAGGCTCTTTACGGCTCGACTGACCCGTCTTTCCATACCCCTGTATGGGGACACGACCATGACGGCACAAACAGCAAACTCGTGGTGCTGGCGAGCCAGACCGCGGGGAATTATCTGCTTGTCGAAAATCGTGATGAAAGAATTACATCGCCTGTTGCCCAAACAACATATATGAAATTGAAAGAAATAAAAATTGGCGTTGGAGGAACTTTCAGGATAAAATTCAGCCTACATTTCGAGCCGGGTGATGCTAACAACGCTTATGGAAGAGTATACCGCAATGGCGTCGCGGTCGGAACAGAACGCTCAAACTCATCTGATACATACATTGAATATTCCGAGGATATAGGCGGCTGGTCTCCCGGTGATTTAATCCAAATATATGCGAAGGTAAATGTTAATTATTATGCGTATGTAAAAGATTTCCTAATCTACACAGCCGCCCCGCCGATAGCGGGCGCGTTGCTTAATTACTAACGGGGGTTTACGTGATGTTTCGGTGTGTCCTCACACCGAAACCATAGTAAGGAGGTTTTTATGGAAAGAAAATTCGTTTGGGACGGAACAGAAGCGGACATGGATAGGCTCAAGGCAGAGAACGCCTTTGACAAAGACGGCGGCACGCCGCTTCAACTCGTCGAGGTGCAAAACCACTTCGACGGCAACTTCCTCGTGTTCGGCGATAAGACAAGGGGATAAAAAGGCAGACGTAGCGCAGGGCGGGCACCCGCTCCATAGAGCGGGTCGTCCCTGCATGGAAGGAATAAAAAATGACGCCGGAAGAACGCGCGGAATTCAAACGAGAAATCAGGGAGGATATAAAAGAGGCCGTCCACGAAAACCTCGGTGCGTATAAAATCCCGAAAGAACAGCATTACCTCGACCACCTCTTTATTACGGAGTGGCGGGAATGGCAGTCAACAATCAAAAGCGCGACACTAAAGGCAGTCGTCGGCGTTATGGTGGTCGCGGCAGGAACGCTTATTTTTTACGGGTTTCTTTTTTTGAAAGGGAATAAGTGAGGGGTTGGCTTTGCCATCTTCGGGTTTAAGAAATAGTAGTTTGCTTTTTTCTCCTCTCCCCTTGAGGGAGAGGGTAGAGCCTGCCCTGAGCGAAGTCGAAGGGGTGAGGGGGACTATATGACGCTTCGCGAAAAACAAACCGCTTTCGCCGCGATGCTCGGGAAACTCCTTTGCAAAGCGCCGGAACTCGGCACACCCGTTCTTATCCTCGAGATGCACCGGAGCCTTGAAACGCAAAAAGCCTACGTGGCGCGCGGCGCGTCAAAGACCTTGAATAGCAAGCACCTTGAAGGCCTTGCTGTTGACCTCGTGTTTCTTGAAGACCTGAAAGACGACGGCAAGATAAATTACTCTCCGGAAAAATACAAATCGCTCGGCGAATACTGGGAGAATTTGGGCGGACGTTGGGGCGGACGCTTCGGCGATAATCTTGCGACCGAAAAGATAGAGGGTTGGGACAGCGGACACTTCGAGTACGCGGGATAGATTTCTTATATCTCCCTCTCCCTTTCCGCCTCAGGCGGAGGGACAAGGGTGGGGTGAGGGTGAGGAGAGGGATTGACCATGACGCCAATCATAGGCGATTTAATAAAAAATACGGTCGGCAAGGTGGTTGATAAAATCGCCGACAAGTTCCTGCCCGCCTCCATGAGCGAGAAGGAAAAGGCGGAGATGCGCCTTGAGGCCGAAAGGCTCGCGCTTGAAGAATACAAGACCGCGATTGCCGACGTCCAGACCGCGAGGGAATTGGCCGGCAAGGAAAGCGAAGGCGCGCCCGGGTGGACAAAGGTACTGACAGTTACGCACCGCCCGGTATGGAGTTTTTTGATACTCGCCGTATTCGCATGGACTATCCTTGCCCCGTATCTCGGCTTTCCCCAGATCCCTCTGACTGACATCCATAAGGACGTGATGCAGACGGTCATAATCTTCTACTTCGGCGGACGGACGATAGAGAAGGTGGGCGGGGCGGTTTGGGGGAGGTAGGTTGCGGACCTCGATTGTTTTTGCTATAATTTGTTTGACAAATATTAAATTTTCTGTATACTGCATAACTTATCGTAGGGGGATGGCTATGAACGACTATCTCAAGGAACAATTCAGGTATTACATAGACCACCAGAATGAATTGGTTGCGAAGTATAATGGCAAGTTCATAGTTATCAAGGATAGTGCTGTTATCGGCGCCTACAATGATGAATTGGAAGCTATAACCGAGACCTCTAAAAAGCATGAACTCGGGACGTTCCTTGTCCAGAAGTGCACCCCCGGCTCCGAGGGCTATACGCAAACATTTCATTCCAGGGTATCTTTCGGGTAACCATTGTCTAACATCAAGAAACAAACTGTCCATAGTTTTTCGACACACTTTAATGAGCTTGTCAATATCCTTGTCGTTGATGCCCATATACAGTCTGCGATCAATTCACAACCGTTCAAAACGTATAAAGCGATATGGGATACAGGAGCCACAAACTGCGTTATAACCGAAAAGGTTATTAACGAATGTTCTTTAAAACCTGTTGGCATGAGGCAGGTTCATGGTGTGCATGGAAAAGACGAGAGTCCTGTTTATATCGTAAATATTGGACTTCCTAATGGCGTTGGTTTTATGAATTCGCATGTAACAAAGGGGTTGCTGACTGAAGGGTTGGATATGCTTATCGGCATGGATATTATAAATAAAGGAGATTTTGCCCTAACTCACAATGATGGGAAAACGTTGTTTTCTTATCGAAACCCATCTATTGGCAAAATTGATTTTGTTAATCTAAAAGCTGGGGGTCTCGATATTAGCAGAAGTGCTCTCTGCCCCTGTGGTTCTGGCAAAAAATACAAAAGGTGTTGCGACAAACACGCATAGGCCCCCTTGACCCTCTCCATCCCCCGCGGTAAAATCCCTTCATGGAATCCTTTCAACCCATCGGCAAACTTCTCATTATAATAGGCATAGCAATCGTTGTCATCGGCGTCATCCTCGCCTTCGGCCAGAAAATACCATACATCGGCCGTCTTCCGGGCGACCTGTATTACAAAAAGGACAACTTCACAATCTATTTTCCCATCGCCACATCCATCCTCATAAGCGTAATCTTGAGCCTTATTCTTTATTTCTTTTTCAGGAAGTAGCAGGCTGTTGAAAAAGTCCGCCCGACCCATACTTCGTATGTGTACCCCGGTTGTCTTCGTCGCTCGTCATTGTTTAGTATTTAATTCGTCCTTCGACAGGCTCAGGACGAACGGTAAAGAAAGCAGAATAATATCTGATGCCCGTTCACCCTGAGGCTCTCGAAGGGTGAACGGAACGTATGTGGCGTATTAATAAAATGCGCCTCTAAATTCCTTAGTGTTGCAAAAAAGACAATCAAAGGCCGGAACCGTGTCTAAAATGCCACAAAAAGACCTTGCCCGTCTTATAATTATTTGATTTTATGACATTTAGCTTATTGGCATTATTATTGCTTATGTTATAATGGTATCCATGTATCAGAAGACAGTAAAAAACATAATCGAGTTTTCCGGCATAGGGCTTCACACCGGAATAGAGGTAAAGATAAGGATAGTTCCCTCCGAGAAAGACTCAGGCATATCTTTTATAAGAAAAGACCTCCCCGGTTCTCCGAGTATAAAGGTCAGCGCGGAGAACGTCGTTGCCACGAGTTACGCCACGACGCTCGGCCAAAACGGCGCGACAGTTTCAACGGTCGAGCACCTTCTTGCGGCATTCTACGGAATGGGCATTGATAACGCCGTTATAGAGGTCTTCGGCCCGGAGATACCGATAATGGACGGGAGCGCCGATGCCTTCGTGAAGATGCTGGATGAAACCGGCGTCGAGAGGCTGAACGCGCCGAAAAAATACATCTTCATCAAAAAGCCGATAAAGGTTGTTGAGAAAGACAAGTTCATATATCTCGAGCCGTCCAAGGACCTGAGATTCACGATAGACTACACGATTGATTTTTCGCATCCTTCCCTCAACAGGCAGTCCATGGTGTTTTCGCTCTCCATGGATCTTTTCAAAAAAGAGGTTACAAGGGCGAGGACGTTCGGATTTCTCAAGGAAATAAAGACCCTTAAGGAGCACGGCCTCGCCAAGGGCGGCTCCCTTGAAAACGCCGTCGTAATCGGTGACGACGAAATCCTCAACAAGGACGGCCTCAGGTTTTCGGACGAGTTCGTGAGGCACAAGATTTTGGATCTCATAGGCGATATTTCCCTTGTAGGCATGCCGATTATCGGAAGGGTGTCGGCGTTTAGGTCGGGACATTCTTTGAATCAGGCCCTTGTGAAAAAGATATTGGAAGAAAAAGAGTGCTGGCGCAAGTTCGAGTTCGTTGACGAGGAAAGCCCTGACGAGAGTTTTCTCAGGGCGTGAGGGATTGGCGCCGCTGAAGCCTTTGGTAAATCCGCGGCATGGTTCAGGCCTGTCTTGAATTTGGTGGGGAGGGGAGAAAAGTGAACTCCTCTCTTTTTTTC
>DASRUI010000130.1:0-4338 GCA_035655515.1 Thermodesulfobacteriota bacterium | reverse complement strand
CCGTGGCTCTCGGCATACCCTTCGGAACGCTTGAGGCGTTCGGCCTTCCTCTGAAGGGCAGGGTTAAGGAGATTGACGCCGGGCAGGTGTGCGACAGGTTTTTCTTTTCGACCGCGGGCATGGGGCTCGACGCCTCGATATCCAAGAGTTACGACGAAAGAGCGCGGAGGAGTTTCAGGCGCGGTATCCTTCCTTACCTGCCTCTCGCGGCAATTGAGTATTTTAGGTACGATTCGGGTGAGGTTTTTATAAAGCACGACGAAGGGCACATGAAGGTTTCGCCGCTCTTGCTCACTGTCGTGAATACCGGCGAATACGGCGCCAAGGCCGTCATCTCGCCCGGGGCCTTGCCCGACGACGGGTATTTTGATTTATGCGTGGTCGAGGATAGGGGGTTTTTTAACGCCCTGTCTTTCGCGCGGAGGCTTTTTAACGGCAAGGTGGCTACAATGAAAAATTATAGGACTATCCGGACAAAAAACGTCGAGGTCGTCAAAAAATCGCCCGGCGTCATGCAGATAGACGGCGAGCCGCTCGGATGCGGCGAGAAGGTAACGTTCAGCATGAGGCCCAAGGCATTGAAGGTGTGGGTCTCTTAGCGATGACCAAAAAAGGCATAATACTCGGCGACAAGGCCGAAAGTGTGGTATCCGGAACGCCTTTTACCGGGCTTCCGGAGAGGCAAAAATTGGCAATCGCCTACAAGCATCTGGAAGACCTCCGCAGCCTTAACGGCGGCTATATCGCCTCTCCTTACAGGGGGCAAAACGGCGGCGACCGCTATGACGTCTTCTGGCTTCGCGACATAATGTACGCCACCTACGCGAACGAGTACGTCGGCTCCTACGACAAGATGATAGAGAGTTACGGTCTCATCCTGAGGATATTCCAGAAATACAGGCATAAGATCTCGAGCGGCGCGAGAAAGCGCCATTACCTCGGAAGCTGCGCCGCCGAGGTCATACACGCCCGCGTGCACCCCATAACGCTCGAAGAGCTGACCCACCAGTGGGGGCATCATCAGCTGGACATATTCGGGCTTTTTCTCTACAAGACGGGGGACCTCATTAAAAAAGGCCATAACGTGCCGGGCACGGACAGGGCGGAGTCCCTTTTGCTCTTCAGGGACATCGTGCTTTATCTTACGACCGTCAGGTGGCACTCGAACCCGGACTTCGGAATGTGGGAGGAGGGGCCCGAGGCGCACTCGTCGAGCGTGGGGAGCGTTTTGGCCGGCCTTACCATGTGGCACGACGACGGGTATTATCATCACAAGTATTCCCAGAAGATAGACCTTTACGATTACGTGCCGGTGCCGCAGGAATTCATAGAAACGGGCAGGGCCTCGCTCGACAGGATGCTTCCGGCCGAGTCGGAATCGAGGCCGTACGACATGGCCCAACTCAGTCTTATATGGCCGTATAACATAGTCAGCGAGGTTCAGGCCGTGGCCATAATAAAAAACATAGAGCATAACCTCGTGAGAGAAAACGGCCTCGCGAGATACCCGGGCGACCGTTACTATAATTCCAACCCGGAAAATCCCTTCGGCAACGAGGCCGAGTGGCCGCTCGGGTTCGCGTGGCTCTCAATCGCCTATTCCAAACTCGCGATGAGGGCGCTTAATACGGGAGACATGTTCCCGGTTCCGAAGGAACTGGTGGAGAAGGCGCGATTTTACCTTGAAAGGTGCGAGGCGGTCATGACCCCTTCGGGCGAGGTTCCGGAACTCTACTCGGGCGGCAAGATGAACTGGAACACTCCTCTTGCGTGGGCGCAGAGTTTGTACATAGTGGCGCACCAGAGTTTCTCTCACGTCGAGAGTATCGTTTCGAAGAGAACCCCCGGTGCGTAACCTTGCCGGGCGGACGGTTCAGGAGCTGAAATATGGCTAATCCGGTTGAAAAGCCCGCCCTGAGCACAGCCGAAGGGCCTGCCCGCGAAGGCGGGAAGCCGTCCAAATTAAATCCAACGGCCTTTCGCGCCACGATCATAAACATCTTTTGCAACGGCGGCTTATTTTTCCTTAAACTTTACGCGGCCCTCGTCTCCGGAAGCATCGCGCTTTTATCGGAGGCCTTCAACTCTCTTACGGACATGGTTTCGTCAATAGCCATATTCGTTTGCGTGAAGATATCCGACAAAGAGGCGGACGAGGGGCATCCGTTCGGGCACAAAAGGGCCGAGCCGGTTGCCGGAATAACCGTAGCGGTCTTCGCGGCGGTATTGGGATTCCAGATAATAAAGAGTTCGGTCGAACGGATTCTTAAGGGCGGAGACGCTCTTTCGATAACGTGGTTCGCCCTCCTTGTGCCTGTCATAACAATCTTAGTCAAGGTCGTGATGGCGTTTTATTTTTCCCGCGTGGGAAAGGCCGCGAGAAGCCCCGCAATTACCGCCACGGCGGTGGATTCCCTGAGCGACGTGTTCGTGGCCCTCGCCGCGCTTATCGGCATAGTCGGAGCGAAGTTCGGCTATACGTATCTCGACCCCGTGGCCGGGCTCGCGATAAGCGTCTGGATAATCTACGCCGGATACAGGATTGGCATCGAGAACATAGATTACCTCATGGGCAAATCTCCGGATAAGGCCATGATGGAGGAGATAAAGGCCGCGGCCCTCGGCGTCCCCGGAGTAAAGAACATAAATACCGCGAGGGCCCATTACATAGGCCCGTTCATACACGTGGAGATACACATAGAGGTGCCGAAATACCTCTCCACCTTCGACTCGCACGCCATCTCGAAAGAGGTCGAAAGGGCTATCGGCAGAATAAACGCCATTGAAAAGGCCTTTGTCCACATAGACCCGGTATGAAGGTCGCCACGTTCAATGTTAATTTGATGACGGCGGGGTTTCCCGTGCTTTCCGAGTGGCTTAAAAAAGCCGCTCCGGACGTGCTTTGCATGCAGGAGACATAGACCCGGTATGAAGGTCGCCACGTTCAACGTTAATTCCGTGAGGGCTAGGCTTCCGATACTCGTCGAGTGGCTCGCTAAGGCCGCGCCCGACGTGCTTTGCATGCAGGAGACAAAGGCAAGGGACAAGGATTTTCCCGCAGCCGCTTTCAAGGAACTCGGCTATGAGAGCGTTTTTTCGGGCGAGAAGTCTTATAACGGGGTCGCGGTATTGAGCGCTCTTCCCATGAAAAATATCGTAAAGGGTTTTCCGGACGGGAGCGAAAAGACCCGCGTAATAAAGGTCGAGATAGCCGGAATAACCATAGTCAACACCTACGTGCCGCAGGGCGAGCATCCTCTTTCCGCTAAATTCAAATACAAGTTGGAGTGGCTTAGGAAACTCTACGATTACTTCGACTCTGACTTCAATGCGAATTCGCTTCTTCTTTGGGCCGGGGATTTCAATGTCGCGCCCGAGGCGATTGACGTGCACGACCCGAAAAGGTTAGACGGACAAGTGGGGTTTCATCCTGACGAAAGGAGGGAATTGAAAAGATTTAAAGATTGGGGGTTTGTGGACGTGTATCGTCTCCATGATAAATCACCCGGCAAATATACCTTTTGGGATTACAGGGCAAAAGAAGGGGTTAAAAGAAATCTGGGCTGGAGGGTTGACCATCTTTTCGCGACGCCCGCTCTGGCGAAAAAATCCGTTAAGGCTTGGATAGACACGGGTCCGCGGCTCGCGGAAAAACCATCGGACCACACGCCTCTTGTGGCGGAGTTTAAGGTTTAGGTAACGGCTTATCATGAGCGAAACCAAAGACATCTTCGACTCCCTCGCGCAATCCTACGACCTCTGGTACGACACGGAGGGCAAACTCTTATACGAGAGCGAACTCGATTGCGTAAGGCCTTTCATAAAAGACGGCGATAGAACGCTCGAAGTCGGAGCCGGCACCGGAAGGTTCGCCATGCATTTTAAGGGCGCGATAGGCCTCGACCCTTCGCTTGGCGCCTTGAATATCGCGAAACACAGGGGAGTCAAGGTTGTTTGCGGCATCGGAGAAAGCCTTCCGTTTAAAAGCAGTGTTTTCGATTGCGTTCTTTTCGTTCTCACCTTATGCTTCGTGAAAGATCCCCTTACTGTGATTAAAGAGGCGAAGAGGGTTTTAAAGGATAACGGACGCGTGGTGATATGCTTTATTTCCAAGGATTCTTCGTGGGGCAGGCTTTATGAAGAAAAAAAGGAAAAAGGGCATCCGGTTTACAAGAACGCCGATTTTTATTCTTTCGGGGAAATCGAGGGGTTTCTCGGGGAAATCGGTTTCAGGATTTTGCGCGTAAGAAGCGTTCTTTTTCAAAGGCCTGAAGCAGAGAGGGTTAAGGAAAGGGCAATCAAGGGATATTCAAAGGACGCGGGATTTGTTTGCGTCGA
>DASRUI010000129.1:0-62769 GCA_035655515.1 Thermodesulfobacteriota bacterium | reverse complement strand
TAGCCGCCGTTAAGGCTGCGGAGGTCTTCCAGATGCTTGTAGGCGATTGCCAATTTTTGCCTCTCCGGAAGCCCGGTAAAAGGCGTTCCGGATACCACACTTTCGGCCTTGTCGCCTAGTATTATGCCTTTTTTGGTCATCGCTAAGAGACCCACACCTTCAATGCCTTGGGCCTCATGCTGAACGTTACCTTCTCGCCGCATCCAAGCGGCTCGCCGTCTATCTGCATGACGCCGGGCGATTTTTTGACGACCTCGACGTTTTTTGTCCGGACGCTCCTGTAATTTTTCATCGTAGCCACCGTGCCGTTAAAAAGCCTTCTCGCGAAAGTCAAGGCGTTAAAGAACCCCATATCCTCGACCACGCATAAATCGAAGTACCCGTCGTCCGGCGAGGCCCCGGGCGAGATGAGCGCCTTGGCGCCGTATTCGCCGGTATTCGCGACAGTCAATAAAAGCGGCGAGACCTTCATATGCCCTTCGTCGTGCTTTATGAAAACCTCGCCCGAATCGTACCTGAAGTACTCCATTGCCGCGAGAGGCAGATAAGGAAGAATGCCGCGCCTGAAACTCTTCCGCGCCCTTTCGTCGTAACTCTTTGATATCGAGGCGTCGAGCCCCATGCCGGCCGTCGAAAAGAAAAACCTGTCGCACACTTGCCCCGCGTCAATCTCCTTGACCCTGCCCTTTAGAGGAAGGCCGAACGCCTCAAGGGTTCCAAAGGGTATGCCGAGAGCCCCGGCGAGGGCATTGCCGCTTCCCACGGGAAGTATGCCCAAAACGGTTTCCGAGCCGACGAGCGCCGAGGCGACCTCGTTTATCGTGCCGTCCCCGCCGCAGGCGAAAACCGTCTCATAGCCCTTTTTAACGGCCTCCTCGGAAAGATGAAATGCGTCCCCCTGAAACCTCGTGACCCTTACCTCGAAGATACCTTCCACGTTCGAGAAAACCCTGCTGACGCCGTCGGTTATCGCCTCAACCTTTTCCTTGCCGCCCGATATGGGATTCACTATGAACCTTATTTTCACGCTAAATTCTCCCCCTTGTACGCGGCTCAAAGCCATTTAACCCTTCGGCAAACTCAAGGCTCAAGACAGGAAGCGCCGAGCCGCACCCGTATTCTTAAGTATAAGTTATTGGAGGATTTTTTCAAGGAATTTATCCCTAATCCCGCCTAACCCCCCTTTGTCCGCATAAACACGAGACCTCGCCTGCGGTTGATAAAAGTGGGCAACCCTGCCTTGCAATCTTGCGAAACGAGGATATACTGTAAGGACACTGGATTCCCGCTCAAAAGACCGCGGGAATGACAGACTTGTAGGGTGGGCTGTGCCCACCATTTAAAAGAAACACCTTCAAGGTGATTGCTTGAAGAAAAACCCCGTATTAGTCTTTGTCTTTTCAACGTTGCTTCTCCACGCGGCCGCGCTCGAGGCAAGCGGCTCGCCAAAAGAAGGAGGTACTGTCATGTCTTTCTCGATACGCACCGACGCCTTTTCCGAAAAATCCGCCATACCGCTCGAATACAGTTGCGACGGAAACGACCTCTCTCCGGCGCTTTTCTGGGATAACCACCCTCCGGAGAGAACTAAAAGTTTCGCGCTTATCGTCACCGACCCGGACGCGCCCATGGGTAGCTTTACCCACTGGGTGGCCTACGACATACCTGCCTCTGCCAAAGGACTTGGAAAAGCCGTGCCGACAACGGCTGAACTCAAAAACGGCACAAAGCAAGGAATGAACGACTTCGGCAAAATCGGCTACAAAGGGCCTTGCCCTCCGAAAGGGCACGGCAAGCACCGCTACTTCTTCACGCTAAAGGCCCTTGACGTAAAGACCCTCGGGTTGAGCGCGGGAAGCAATAAAAAAGACGTTGAAAAAGCCACAAAAGGCCATGTCCTTGCCGAGGCGGTTGTTATGGGAACATACGAGAGATAAAGGAGGGCAAACAAAAAAATTTAGACGTTCTTCGGCGTTACAAGATGACGGTGAAGCCCCAATTCCACGGGCGTCATGCCCATGGAAAGCCCGACCATCTGCGAGAGGTGAAATACCGGAAGACTTATCTTCGTTCCGGCTTTCTTTTCGGCCATGGCCTGATAATTATCCAGATTTATATGGCAAAACGGGCACGGCGTCACCACGCAGTCAGCCCCGTTATTCTTGGCGTCGAGGAGCCTGTCGGCTGTCAAGGCGACGGCTGAATCGAGATTAACGAGGTCCGCCTGAAAGCCGCAACACTTCGTCCTTCCGCCGTATTCCACCACAGCGGCCCCGAGAGAGCGGAGGACGTCTTCGAGGGACGAGGGATTTTCGGGGTCGTCAAAACCAAGGGCCGACGAAGGCCTAAGACTGTGGCAACCGTAAAAAGGCGCGGCCTTCAGCCAATCAAGAGGCCGCGTTACCTTCTTTTTCAATCTCTCGAGGCCGTAGTCTTTCTTTAAAACCCATAGCAGTTGCTTCACTTCGATTGTGCCTTTGTATTCGAGCCCTGCCTCGAAAAGTATCCTGTTTACCTTTTCGAGAAGACCCGCGTCGCGCTTCATGTCGTCGTTGGCGGTTCTCATAATCATGAGGCAGGTGGAGCATATGGTGAGTATGTCCAGACCCATTTTTTCGGCCTGCGAAAATATTCTGGCGTTCAACGAAAGATGCAGCATGTAATCGTAGTCCTTTAAAAGCCCGGCGCCGCAGCAATTCGCGGCCGGCATGTCGCAAAGCTCGATACCTAAAAGCGCGGCCGCCTTCCTCGTGGTGTCGTTCGATTCTTTGGTTATGGCCTGAGAGGCGCAACCCGGATAATATGCGTACCTTAAAGTCATGCGTTAATCCTTTTTCTTCTTTTTCGTTGCCTCGAAAATCGTCCTTACCTCTTCGATGTTGTCTATGGCCGGGAATATTATGGGATGAGGCATCTTGCCGTGAAGTTCCATCTTTATGCCGAAGGGTATCATTCCGAAAGAGCGCAAAAATCCCAATGTCTTGAAAGTCATTGCCGCCTCGTCAAGCCTCCCCACCCTTTTGACGGATTCCGCCATGGCTAAAACGTGCTTTGCCCCGTGATTATCCGTTACGCCCTCTTTAACCGCTTCGGAGCGGAGCCTCTCTATGGCTTCGAGAGGAGAGACGTCCTTCGGGCAGTACTCCGTGCAGTGAACGCACCTGACGCAATCCCACACGCCGTGACTATTGCTTAACTTTTCGAGGCGTTTCGTTTTATAACCTTCCCTCACGTCTCCCGCGAACCTCCATGCCTTTGCCGACGCCGACGGGCCCACGAAAGAGGAATCCGCCTCCTCGCTGTCGCAAACGGCGTTGCAACTCCCGCACATGACGCACTTCTGGGAGCGGTCTATCGCGGCCTCGTCTTCTCCGGTTACCGTAACCACGGAACCCGAAGAAGGGGTAAGATACGGGGTCACGGCCTCCATCTTTTTCCAGAATCTATCGAAGTCAACGACAAGGTCTTTTATTACGGGATAATTGGAAAGAGGGGCGAGCTCGATTTTGCCTGCCTTCCTGTATTCGGGAAGCATGAGCGTCGAGCAGGCGAGCTTGGGAAAACCGTTAAGGGAAACGGCGCACGAGCCGCAGATGGCGCTCCGGCAGGATTTTCTGAAGGCGATTGTCGGGTCGTCTTCGGAGACGAGTTTCATGAGGGCGTCCAATATCGTCATGTCCTCGGTTACAAGGACGTCGTAGACCTGCCAGAAGGGAGCGCAAGCGCCTTCTTTTATCGGGTCGCATCTTTTGATTTTTATCTTTATTCTCATGATAATATCCGCGCCGTCGTTCGCCCTGAGCCTGTCGAAGGGTGAACATGGAATACTACTCGAAAAACCCTAATACTTCCTCTCGCCCGGCTTCCACCTCGTAATGTTCACGTCCTTGTATTCTATGGCGTAACCCTTGCCGTGCCTCCGCGCTATCGTGTGCTTGAGCCAGCGGCCGTCGTCCCGCTCCGGATAATCGAGCCTGAAGTGCGAGCCCCTGCTCTCCTGCCTCGAAATGGCCGAGAGAAGGATAACCTCCGAAAGCTCCAGCATGCAGCCGAGTTCCAGAGCCGTCTGAAATTCCGTGTTAAAGACGTCGCCCTTGTCGGTGAGACAAATTCCTTTATGCCTCTCTTTTAATTCCCTTATCTTTTTCAGTCCGACAGAGAGGGTCTCCTCTTTCCTGAAAATGCCGCAGTGCTCGCTCATCACGAGCCCTGCCTCTTCCATTATCCTGTAAGCAGACTCGCCTTTTTGTCTCTTGAAAAGAGCCGCAACGCCGGAAGCGCACTCTTTTAAGGCGTCTTCCGGAAAATCCCGCGTATCGGGTTCTTCGACGCAAAACCGCGCCGCCTCTTTACCGGCCTTTTTCCCGAAGACGATTGTTTCGAGGAGCGAATTCCCTCCGAGCCTGTTCGCGCCGTGCACGCTCACGCAAGCGGATTCTCCGGCCGACCAAAGCCCCTCCACCGGGGTCTTTCCGAAGACGTCCGTCATTATTCCGCCCATGGAATAATGAGCGCCCGGCCGTACCGGAATCGGCTCTCTTACCGGGTCGACTCCGGCGAACTTTATGGAAAGTTCCCTTATCTGGGGAAGCGCCTCATTTATCTTTCTTTCGCCGAGATGCCTCAAATCGAGAAGCACGCACCCGTTGACTCCTCTTCCCTCGTCAATCTCTTTTTGCTCGGCCCTCGCCACGACGTCCCTGCTCGCGAGCTCCATCTTTTCCGGGGCGTAGCGTTTCATGAACCTCTCGCCGGATGCGTTCACAAGATAGCCGCCTTCGCCCCTCGCTCCCTCTGTTATGAGTATGCCCGTTCTTTTCAAGGTAGTCGGATGAAACTGGACGAACTCCATGTCCATCAAGGGCGCCCCCGCCGAAAGGGCCAGCGCCATGCCGTCGCCTGTCGAGGATATGGCGTTGGTGGTGGATGAAAAAACCCTTCCGTAGCCGCCTGTTGCGAGCATCACGGCCTTGGCGATAAGCCTGTGGAGTCTTCCCGTTGCGAGCTCGAGAGCGACCACTCCCCTTACCGAATTGTTTTTTACCGTGATTTCAAGGACGTGCCATTCGTCGTAAACGCAGATATCGCGCTTAAGGATTTGTTCATAAAGCACGTGTATGAGGCCGTGCCCCGTCCTGTCGGCAAGGTAACAAGCGCGGGCATACCCGGCGCCTCCGAACGGGCGTTGCGCGATTCTTCCCCGCTCGTCCCGGCTGAAGACAGCGCCCATTTCTTCAAGTTCTTCTATGCACTCCGGGCCTTCCCTGCATAGAACGTCCACCGCGTCCTGGTCGGCGAGATAATCGCTCCCCTTTACCGTGTCGAAGGCGTGGGCATCGAACGAATCGTCGGCCTTTAAAACGGCGTTGATGCCGCCCTGCGCCGCCACCGAATGGCTACGCACCGGATGGACCTTCGAAACTATGGCGCAATCGAGCCCCGCGTTTGAAACCTCGATTGCCGCCCTCATGCCGGCAATCCCTCCGCCTATGATTACCACGTCATGCCTGACCAAAAAAAACCTCCGAAATTTTCCTATCAGCCCCCCGCTCCGATGTTTCAATACGGAGCGCCCCGTATCCAGAGGCATCGGGGCGCTTAAGATTGCGGGGGCAGGCTCTTCCGCCTCAGGCGGAGGGCTGAGTTACGTAACTCAGGGCTTTAGCCCTGATATATATACCCCCTCACCCTACCCTCTCCCGCAAGGGGAGAGGAGAAAATAAAGAAGAAAAGAAAAATAAATGCAAAGGGAGTTTAGGAAACCTGCTTTTGATTATAGCAGAAATTCCGTAAACTCCCTTTATTTTTCATCTAACCTGTAAAACCGCCGGATTCGACCTCCTTCGGCTTCGCTCAGGACAGGCTTCGACCTCCTTCGGCTTCGCTCAGGACAGGCTTCGACCCTTCGACAAGCTCAGGGCGAACGGCCTGTCCTACATCTTACCCTTCATCTCCTTCGCCTTTTCAAAGCCGAGTTCAAGGGCCTTTTTGTTCAAGTCCTTGAACGCCGCGGGAACCCTCGAAAGCACCGCCGCTTCCATGGCCTCGCGCTTCACAACGCCCGTTAATTCCGTCATCATACCGAGGCTCATTATGTTGGCGACTATGGTTTTTCCGAGTTCCTTCCTCACTGTCTCCGTAATGGGAAAGGCGTAGGTCTTGAATTTGCCTGCCGGGAGGTTTTTGACCTCGTCCGAATCAACGAGGAGCATGCCGCTCTCTTTTATGTCGCCGTGGTATTTCGTGCATGCCTCCTGAGTCAACGCCAGCATGCAGTCTATGGCGGTCGCCTTGGGATAATCTATGGGTTGGTCGCTTATCACGACCTCGGCCCTGCTCGCGCCGCCTCTCGATTCGGGGCCGTAGGACTGGCTCTGCACCGCTATTTTGTCGTCGTATATGCTCGCGGCCTCGGCCATGATTATGCCGGCAAGTATCATGCCCTGCCCGCCCGAGCCGCTGAACCTGAGTTCGTATCTCTTCCCCATTTTATCTTTCCTCCCTCGGATGATGTCTCTTGCTTCGCTTCTTGCCCTACCCTATCAGGGTTTAGTATTTCGCAGCCTCCGCCCTTTAGGGCTGATTACTATCAGGGCTAAAGCCCTGAGCTACGGTAAAAAGCCTGTATCTTACTTGGCCTGAGCCTTTTCCACGAGCTTCGCGTACTCCTCGCAATATTCCGGCTTCTCGACCCGGTGCAGTATGCCTCTTAAGAGTTTTCCCTGAAGCTTTTCCGGCGGGAGTTTCCCTGCCTGAGCAACGGGCACGGTGCCGTCTTTTTCTATCATCTCCATCATGTGCGAGGCGCTCTTATACTTATTCTGGCGTCCGAAATAAATCGGGCACTGGTCCAGAATCTCGACAACCGACGTGCCCTTGTGCTTTATCGCCTCGTAAATCGTCCTTTCGAGTTCCTGAACATGGTATGAAGTCGCCCTCGCGACAAAACTCGCTCCAGCGGATTTCGCGAGTTCACAGCAATCGAACACAGGCTCGATGTTGCCGTACCTGCTCGTGGTGGACATGGCGCCTCCGGGGGTCGTGGGGGAGAACTGCCCGCCGGTCATTCCGTATATGGCGTTACTGTAAACCAGTATCGTCATGTCAATGTTCCGCCTGCAGGTGTGGATGAAGTGATTTCCGCCTATGGCAAGGGCGTCCCCGTCTCCGGTAACGACTATCATCTTCATCTTTGGCTTCGCGAACTTTACTCCGGTCGCGTAGGAAAGCGCCCTTCCGTGGAGCGTGTGGAGGGTATTGAAATCCACGTAACCCGGCGTCCTCGAAGAGCAACCTATGCCCGAGACCATGCAGACGTCGTTTTTATCGATGGCGGCCTTGTCTATGGCCCGGAGAAGCGCCTTCAGAACTATGCCGTGGCCGCACCCCGGACACCAGATGTGCGGGAGCTTATTCTTGCGAAGATACTTATCGTAATCAAAGGGAACGCTGAGTTTAGTCTTTTTTTCCGCTGTCGCGCTTTCCGGCATATCTACCTCCGTTGAAAATCCTCTCTTACTTAAACTTCTCTATGGCCTCTATAATCTGAGCCGGTTTTATCGGCTCTCCGTCAACCCTGTTTATGCCGACTGTCTTTACGCCCGGGGCGCACCTCTCGACCTCGTAAATCATCTGGCCGAGGCTAAGCTCGGGCACTATTATGGCCTTTGCCTTCTTGGCAGTCTTTCTCACGGCTTCCTCGGGAAAAGGCCAAAGGGTGAGAGGCCTCAAAAGACCCGCCTTTATGCCCCTCTCGCGGCAGGCCCTTACGGCGAAACGCGCGCTCCTCGCGGTCGAGCCTATTGCGAAGACCACCACCTCGGCGTTGTCGAGTTCGAATTCGTCGTTTTTAAGAATATCGCTCTTATTATTCTCCACCTTTCTTAAAAGCCTCTTTATGCCCTCTTCTATGACGCACGGGTCGTTCGTCGGAAACCCGTCGGCCTTGTGGTTAAGGCCGGTTACGTGAAAGCGATAGCCTTCGCCGAACGCGGCGAGAGGCGGAACCTCGTATTTTTCGTCATACGGCAGGTACTCCTCAGGAGGACATGTCGGCTTAACTCTGTCTATGACCTCGAGTTCTCCGGGCATTGGTATGGTAACGGCCTCCCTCATGTGGCCGACTATTTCATCGTAAAGAACCATGACCGGAGTCCTGTATTTTTCCGCGAGGTTAAAAGCCCTCACTGTCTCGGCAAGTATTTCCGGCACGTAGGCCGGGGTAAGGGCTATCACGGGATGGTCTCCGTGCGTGCCCCACTTGGCCTGCATGACGTCGGATTGCCCCGGGCCTGTCGGATAACCCGTCGAAGGGCCGCCCCTCATCACGTTTATTATCACGCACGGCACCTCGGCCATGCAAGCGTAGCCAATGCCTTCCTGCTTAAGGGAAAAACCGGGGCCGCTCGTGGCGGTAAGGGTCTTCATGCCGGCTAAAGAGGCGCCGACTATCACCGATATGGCGGCTATCTCGTCTTCCGTCTGGATGAACTTGCCTCCGAGCTTCGGAAGCCTGACCGACATGTGCTCCGCGACCTCGGTCGAGGGGGTTATGGGATATCCGCCGTAAAACCTGCATCCGGCGTAAAGCGCGCCCTCTACGCAGGCCTCGTTGCCCTGCATGAATTTTTTGGCTCTCTTCTCGGCCATGTTTAAGACCCTCCGTGAACTTACTGTAAGGCTTCCGAAAAATCCTACCCTATAATGTCAGACAGCGCCAGCGCACCACAGAACGTCAGGACAAAGCAGGGGCGCCCACACAAAGTGTGGGTCGGGTATGCGAAGTTATGACGTTCTGCATACTCAATCAAATACCTGTATGGCGAAGTCCGGACACCTTAAATCGCAGAGCTGGCACCTCGTGCAGGCCTCCAGATTTTTCACCGCAACAATCGAACCCTTCATCTCGAGCACGTTCGTGGGGCAAAAATCAACGCAGATGCTGCACCCCTTGCAGAGTCTTTCGCTTATCACGATTCTCGGGAGTTTCTTCGCGGCCTCGCTCATCTTAAAAATCTCCTTACTGTTTACAGACGGATTATAACGGGCTTTTACAATTTATCACACTTTCTTCGCGAGTTCCATGACGGTCTTGCCGAGTTCGGCCGGGCTTCTTGTGGTCTTTATACCGGCCATTTCCAATGCCGCGTATTTTTCGTCCGCCGTGCCCTCAGCCTCTTGCTATGATGGCTCCGGCGTGGCCCATCCTCTTTCCCTTGGGGGCGGTAACCCCTGCGATATACGCAACTACGGGTTTTTTATATCACGCTTTCTTCACGAGTTCCATGACGGTCTTGCCGAGTTCGGCCGGGCTTCTGGTGGTCTTTATTCCGGCCATTTCCAATGCCGCGTATTTTTCGTCCGCCGTGCCCTTGCCTCCGGCTATGATGGCCCCGGCGTGCCCCATCCTCTTGCCTTTCGGGGCCGTAACCCCGGCTATGTAGGCGACGACGGGCTTTTTGACGTTTTTCTTTATGAACTCCGCGGCCTCTTCCTCCGCGCTTCCGCCTATCTCTCCTATCATTATCATCGCCGAAGTTTCCGGGTCTTTTTCGAACATGCCCAATACGTCTATGAAATTAGCGCCGTTTATCGGGTCTCCGCCTATGCCGACGCAGGTGGATTGCCCGAGTCCGAGACGCGTCAACTGGTCAACCGCCTCGTAGGTAAGTGTCCCGCTCCTCGATACCACTCCTATGGAGCCTTTCTTGTGGATGTGTCCCGGCATTATGCCTATCTTGCACTCATCCGGAGTTATGACGCCGGGGCAGTTCGGCCCGACAAGCCTCGAGGGTTTTCCCTGCATAAATTTTTTCACCTTTATCATGTCAACGACGGGTATGCCTTCGGTTATGCAGATAATAAGGCCGATTCCCGCGTCAATTGCCTCCATTATGGCGTCGGCGGCAAAGGCCGCGGGAACGTATATGACGGAGGCGTCGGCATTTGTCTTTTTCTTGGCCTCTCCCACGGTGTTAAAGACCGGAATGCCGTTAACGTCCGTTCCGCCCTTGCCCGGCGTTACGCCTCCGACCATCCGGGTGCCGTAGGCGACCATCTGGGCGGTATGAAAAGCGCCCTGCTCGCCGGTTATTCCCTGACAGATTACCTTCGTGGATTTATTTACGAGTATGCTCATCTCTTGGCTCCCCGAACCGCTTGCACTGCTTTTTTCGCGGCATCGTCCATGTGCTCGGCGGATATTATGTTGAGTCCCGACTCATTGAGAATTTTCCTGCCCTTGTCAACGTTAGTGCCCTGAAGCCTTACCACGAGAGGGATCTTCACGCCCACGTCTTTGGCGGCCTGCACTATGCCCTCGGCTATTATGTCGCACTTCATTATGCCGCCGAATATGTTCACTAAAACCGCCTCCACGTTAGGGTCCGACATCAGGAGCTTGAACGCGGCCGTAACCTGCTCCTTCGTCGCTCCGCCCCCGACGTCGAGAAAGTTCGCCGGGCTTCCGCCGGAGAGTTTTATCATGTCCATCGTGGCCATAGCGAGGCCCGCCCCGTTCACCATGCACCCGATATTGCCGTCAAGGGAGACGTAGTTGAGGTTGAACCTCGATGCCGCGACTTCCTTGGGGTCTTCCTCGTCCGGGTCGCGCATGCCTTCGATGTCTTTGTGGCGGAAAAGCGCGTTATCGTCGAATGAAATCTTCGCGTCGAGAGCCATAACGTCCCCGTCTTTCGTGACCACAAGCGGGTTTATCTCGGCCATGGAACAATCGAGGTCAACGAACGCGTTATAAAGGGAGGCCATGAACTTAACGGCCTTATTAACGGCGTTTTTGTCCATGCCGAGGGCAAAGGCTATGTTACGGGCCTGAAACGGCATAAGCCCGACGGCAATATCCACCGATACCTTCAAGATTTTTTCCGGGGATTTTGCCGCGACCTCTTCTATCTCGACTCCTCCCTCGCTCGAAGCGATAAGAGTAACGCTCTGGCTGGCCCTGTCAACCACGACTCCGAGGTAATATTCCTTGGCAATGGCGCAACCCTCTTCGACAAGCACCTTCTTGACTTCTTTGCCTTGCGCTCCGGTCTGGTGCGTTACTAAAATCTTTCCGAGGAGTTCGGCGGTGAAGGCCGTTGCCTCGTCCTTGGTCTTCGCGAGCTTAACCCCTCCGGCCTTGCCGCGGCCTCCCGCGTGTATCTGAGCCTTGACCACGCACATTGATCCGTCCTTCAGGAATTCCCTTGCCGCTTCCTCGGCCTCGGCCGGAGTAAAGGCGACTTTGCCTCTGGGCACTCGAACCCCGTACCTTGAGAGAAGTTCTTTGGCCTGATATTCGTGGATGTTCATGGATTCTCCTTAAAAAGCGCGAATGCGATATTATTTATCCTCAAAAAAAGCCCGTAGTCAAGGATTGTCGCGCTTCTAAAACAAAAAACCGCCCAAGCACAAGCTATCCTTTTCTTTTAAAAAAAGGATGCGCTTTATTTGCCCAGACGGTCGACAATTATCCCGACCCATGCTTCGCATGGGTACCCGCCCTGTGCTTCCCGGTGGTAACCACCTTTATTCCGTCAGTTGCAAAGGGATTTTTCACCCTTTTTTACTATAAGACTATCCCCTTGTCAAGAATTTCCTATTCCTGTGACCACTGCCTTTTCTTCACGTGGTCGGGCGCGTAATCCGGAAGAAGCACCGGCGCCTTTACGGGAGCCTTCACTCCTGCCTTGTCGAGTTCCTTATGGAACGCCTTCACGTGATTAAGCGTAGGCGCGGGATAAGAGGCCGTCTTCTTCGAATATTCGGCCGCGTTTTGTCCCGCCCTTCTTCCGAAGACCAGTATGTCCAGAAGGGAATTCCCCATGAGCCTGTTTCTTCCGTGCACCCCTCCGGATACCTCTCCCGCCGCGTAAAGCCCCTTAACGGATGTTTCGCTCTTGTCGTTTATGCTGAGCCCGCCGTTTTGATAATGCAACGTCGGGTAAATGAGCATGGGCTCCTTGCTTATGTCGATGTTGTAGCGCTTAAACTGTATATACTTGGCCGGAAGTTCTTTTCTTATGGTGCCTTCGCCGTGTATCAGGTCTATCATCGGGGAATCCAGCCAAACGCCGATTCTTCCCGTCGGGGTGTTCACGCCCTTGCCTATTTCAAGGCACTCCCTTATTATGCAGGAGGATTCTATGTCCCTCGGCTCGAGCGGAAAACAGAACTCTTCCCCCTCGACGTTCACGAGCTGCGTTCCGAGCCCCCTCACCTTCTCGGTTATGAGAAGCCCGACGTTCTGCTCCGGAAAAACAACCCCGGTCGGGTGGTACTGGGTGGAATCGAGATCCTGCATCCTGACTCCCGCCCTGTAGGCCATAACAATGCCGTCCGCCGTGGCGCCGTAGTGGTTTGTCGTGGGGAAACCCTGTATGTGCAACCTTCCGAAGCCGCCGGTCGCTATGATGACGGACTTGGCCGCGACCACGTAATATTCCTTTGTTTCGAGGTTATACAATATCGCCCCGGCGATTGCTCCGGACTTATCCGTAAGAAGTTCGACGGCCGGGGAAAATTCCATCACCTTTATCTTTTCGGTCCTGTTCTGCGCCTCGTCCCTTAAGACCCTCATTATCTCGGCTCCGGTCATGTCTCCGGCCGAGTGCATGCGTTTCCTCGAGGTGCCTCCGCCGTGCCTGACTTTCATCCTTCCGGCCGGAAGCTTGTCGAACATCAGCCCCATCTCTTCGAGCCAGCTCACTATCAAGGGGGCGTCGTTCGTCATGGCCGCGACGAGGTCGGGCTGGTTCGTGAAGTGTCCTCCGCCCATGACGTCCAGATAGTGAAAGTACGGAGAATCTCCTTCATGGTCCGCGCACTGTATGCCGCCCTCGGCCATGACGGTGTTGGAATCGCCGTGGCGGAGCTTTGTCGAGAGTATGACTCTCGCGCCCTCGGCCGCGGCGTAAAGAGCGGCCGATGTTCCGGCGCCTCCGCCGCCTATGACGAGCACGTCGGTTTCGTAGTCAGGCTTGCTTATGGCAAGGCCTTCGGCGTCAAGCAGGCTTTCGGATTCGAGGAGAACCGCGACCTCCTCGGGGAACACGTCTCCCTTATTGGGCCCCGCGAGAACCGCCCTCCTCCCGTCGGACTTATAGTCGGGATGGTATTGCTTGAGCCATTTTTTTCTCTCGTCCATGGTGAGGGCGGGAAAGTGCTCGCCTTTCCTGGCGCGCTCGACCCGCTTCCCTCGCGTCGCCTCGACCTTTTTTATGAGTTCTTTGAGTTCTCTCGTGTAGCCGCTCATCTTGGCCTCTCTTTTTAGCGTTGTTTAGTTCCGGGGACTCCGCCAAGCGAAGCCCGTAAATCTGTCCCTCTTTTGTCATTCCCGCAATCTTTTGAGCGGGAATCCAGTCTTTGTCTTTAAAACAAAAATCCCTGGATTCCCGATTAAAGCCTCGGGAATGACAACGAAACACGTAAATCCGGGACAGTCCCCTTCCCTACAGCTTCGTCTTATCCTTCGGAAGCCACGCGCCCTGCTCGGACAGATCCGGCTCCCTCTCGCGCTCCACGTAAAGCTTTTTCACCTCTTCCTCTTTCTTTCCCACGAGTTCCTTGAGCATGGGCTCGTATTTGCCGCTTTTGACTTCCTCGACCCTCTTTTTGAGATGTTCCGCCGCAGGCAATATGTACCTGCCGTAAAGACGCCTTACGAACATCGCGGCCGTGAACTGGGATATCTGGGCCGGGCACCTCGAAGCGCAAAGACCGCACATGACGCAGTCGAAACTCTTATGCGCCGCGCCTTTCAAATCCCCTCTTTTCATGAGCGCTATGTAGTCCATGACGTCTATGTCCATGGGGCACGTCCTCGTGCACGTGCCGCATCCGACGCACTTGAAGACCTCGGGATAAAGACGCCTCAATTCCTCGTGCGGGCCATTGCTAATCCCCGCGAGGTCGTAGCGCGGCCTGTTCGACGGAAAGAACGGCAACTGGACTATGACCATGTTCGCCGCGACGACCGTCTGGCAGGCGAGCCCGGTTCTCAACTTATAGTCTCCAATAAAGCGGTAGAACGTGGCGCACGCGCCGCATATCCCTCCCCTGCAGCCGCAACCCCTCACATACTTGTACCCTGAATACTCTATGGCCTTCATTATGGTAAGGGTCTCGGGAACCACGTACTCCTTGCCCATTATGTATATGGGTATCATAAGAGCGTCTTTCGGGGGTATGGTCCTGTCGCCGGTAGCTATCTGCTTTATCTGTTTTTTATCGTTCGCCATAACGGGCTCCTTTAAAAATCATTATACATCTTTTTAATTTCAGACGCGGTATAGACAGGGCCTTCCTTGCAAACATAAACGTCTCCGACGTTGCACCTTCCGCACTTGCCCACGCCGCACTTCATCTTGTTCTCCAGGGTCGTATAAACAGAGTCCGCGCTAAAGCCCGATTTTTCGAGCGCCTGCAAAGAAAACTTTATCATGACGGGAGGCCCGCATATCACGCAAACCGTGTTCCCGGGCTTGGGCGCGGTCTCTGTGACGACGGTCGGCACGAAGCCGACCTTGCCCTTCCACTCGCTCGTCTCGCCGCCCGGGTCAACGGTTTGAACGAGCGTTACGTCGCCTCTCTCTTCCCACTCCTTGAGCTCGCTCTTATAGACGAGATCGTTAACCGTCTTCGCGCCGTAAACTATGGTTATATCGCCGTAATCTTTCCTATTGTCGAGGCAAGTCCAGATTACGCTACGGACGGGCGGAAGCCCTATGCCGCCGGCTATGAAAACGAGGTTCTTGCCCTTCCACTCCTCTACGGGAAAAGAGTTCCCGTAAGGGCCCCTGAAACCCATTGTGTCGCCGACGTCCAGTTGGGACAACGCCCCTGTTACCCTTCCGCTCCGCCTGAAGGTGCATTCGACATAACCTTTGCGGGTCGAAGGCGAGGCTATGCAAAAGGTGGATTCTCCGTAGCCAAAGGCCGAATACAGGGCGAACTGGCCTGTCTTGAACTCGAAACTATCCCTCCGCGAGGGGTCCTTGAAAACGAGCCTCAGTGTCCTTACGTCAGGCGCCTCGTCCCTTACGTCTTCTATGGTAACAAGTTCCGGCAGATATATGTTGGCCATAATTATTTCCCTGAAACCCTTCAATTCCGGGGACAGTCCCCTTTCGCATACATCCGGAGACGAACGAGGAAGCAATCCCAATACCCCTCACCCCAACCCTCTCCCCAAAGGGGAGAGGGAGAATTATCTTATATTTTAGACATCTCGGCCATTACTTCGGTTATGTCGAGCCTCACGGGGCACACCCTCACGCACCTTCCGCAACCCACGCAACCCTTTGTCTTGAATTTTTCCGGGTATATGTTGAACTTGCACATAAACCTGTTTCTCCACCTCTTATACTGGGCGTCCCTCGGATTATGCCCGCTCGCGTGGAGGGTGAAGAAATCGAACTGGCACGCGTCCCAGTTCTTTCTCCTCTCGCCTTCCGAAAAACTCCCCTCGTCCGTTATGTCGAAGCAGTGGCAGGTGGGGCACGAAAACGTGCAAGCGCCGCACCCTATGCATTTAGCCGCCAGCTGAACCCAATTCACGTCTTCGTAATGCTCGCGCTTTTTAAGATTCTCCGAGAGAGTCTTGAGGTCAACGTTTTTAAGCTCCGTTGGCTTGAATATCTCCTTTGTCTTTACGCCCGGGTCGTCCTCGAAGGCGTCTTTATGTTCCTGAATAAAAGCCTTGCCTTTTTCCGTTACCGCCTGAACGGCGAAATTACCGTCCTCTGCCTCTCTGAGGAGTATGTCGCTCCCGTCCGTGGAATCCGGCTTTAAGCCGACTGTGGCGCAAAAACACGACTCGTCGCCTTTTGTGCAGGCTATGCTCATCACAATCGAGTTGTCTTCCCTCTTTGTATAGAACTCGTCCACAAAGTCCCACGTGAAAACGCTCCGTAAGGAAGCGCCGCTCGCGGCGTCGCACGGCCTCGAGCCGAATACCACCGTCTTTTTCGGAGTAACCTTCGCGTCCGACAGTTCCGTGCCTTCCTTGCCGGTCTTAAATTCCGCTATGACCTCGGTCTGCGGAAAGAAGACCTCTTTAAAGGAATTCCTCGGCGCTATGTAATCCGGGGCGAGCTCCTCCGCCGTGGTTACGGGGCAATAAACAACCTGCCGCGCCACAACCTTCGGAGCGACGAATACGCCGCCCTTCTTAATGACGCCGCTGATGAGAGAGGCGAGTTTTTCTTTTTTTAGAAGTTTGTTTGCCATAATCATCTATCCATTTCACGCTCAAAAATACCGGATGCTTTTATTTATTTCGAAAGATTGCTTCCCCCGTTTTCACGGGGCTTCGGCTCACTCGCTCGCAATGACCCTAAAGGGTCACTTTATGAAATCCTCTTTATCATCGGGATTAAATACTATGAGAGGAGGATGCGCGTCCGGGTCATAGCCCGATTTATAATCGAACGCCTCCTTCACCGTGAGCGACATCTTCTGGTTAACGAGGTTAAGAGGAATGTTCACCGGGCACGACCTCTCGCACTCGCCGCAAAACGTGCACCTTCCCGTAAGGTGCATGGCCCGTATGAGGTTCCACGCAAGGTTGCCTCTCGGATGGGCCGAGGTTTCTATCCACTGAGGCACGTTCTTTTCCGCTATGCACCTCTCGCAATAGCAGAGAGGGCAAACCTTGCTGCAGGCGTAACACTTGACGCACCTCGAAAAATGCCCCTGCCAGAACTCCCGCCTTTCGGAAAGACTCAGCCTGTCTATCTCTTTTATCTTGTCGAACACCATTCCGGTCGGGGCGTCAGGAGGAACAAAAGAAGACTTCTCGCCGACAATAAAGTCCGCGATATGCGGATTCCTCACGTCGCAGTTATGACACTTGGTCGGCATTATCTCGGGCTTAAGTTCGTGCTTAAAGAGTTCCTGCTTATAAGCGACCCCGTTACAGGTAACGCCTATTATGTAAACGTCTTCTCTCTTCAACTGCCCCTCGGCAATCAAAACAGCGATAGTTTTTATGTCGCAACCCTTCGCGACTATCGCGGGGCGGCCAAGGGCCTTTATCTCGTTATGCTTCCTCGTGAGATAGAGCGAGAGGTTATTCACGCAAAGGGGATTAAACACGAGTTTTTCCGCGTCCTCCGGCTTTGTTATGAAAACAGGGGTGGCGCGCGTTTTGGCCTTATTCCAGCCGTAACCAACTACGACCTTCACCTCTCCTTTTTCAAGGAGTTCCTTTGCCTTTTGTCTTATCGCGTTTTCCATGTTCCCCTACGCGTTCACTTTAAACTTCATGCACTTGACCTTATTTATCGTAAAAGAGCCTTTCGCCTCTTTCGCGCGCCTCGCGGCCTCTGCCTTTAGATTCGCCGACGCCTCTCCTTCGTTTTTGCCGACTGCGGAAAAATCGAATTCCGGACAATCGGCCCTGAAACTTCCGTCTTCAAGTTCCACTATTATCATGCTCAAAGTAACTTCCATGACCCTACCTCCCCTTAAGCCCCTTGTACTCGATAAACGGGCCTAATTTTTTTACGTCATCGGTGATATTATTTATCAAATCAACCCACTTTATGGCCTCTGAGGCCGACACCCACGAAAAATGAAGCCTTCTTAAATCTATTCCCGTGAATTCCATGAGTTCCTTGAACGCTATCCACCTTCTCCGCGCGTGATAATTGCCCGTGGTATAGTGGCAGTCTCCGGGATGGCAGCCCGAAACCAATATCCCGTCCGCGCCGTTTTCAAACGCCTTTATTATGAAGAGCGGGTCAATCCTTCCGGTGCAGGGAAATTTTATGATGCGCACGTTCGGCCTGTACTCCATCCTCGAAGTGCCGGCCAAATCAGCCCCGGCGTAAGTGCACCAGTTGCACACAAAGGCCATTATCTTGGGCTCGAAAGCGGTTATCGGTTGACGGTTATCAGTTATCGGTAAATTATCTTCCATATCGCTTCCTCATTTCAAAACCTTACTTAATTTTGTAGGGTGGGCACCGCCCACCAAAACATTAGCCATTTGCTTCTCTATAAATGGTGGGCAATGCCCACCCTACAAATCTCTTCGTTCATTCTTTAAATACCCTCACGTCTTCCGAATGCGCAGTTAATGCGGAGAAACGTCCGGATGCGCGAAAGCGGGGCACCCGCCCAAAGGGCGGGTCGGAATCGAACCGGAGCATACTTTTATAGTATGTGAGGATTCGAATCCGAAGTCCTGACAAAGCAGACGGGCGTTTATACGCATTAACTCCTAAAAGGCGTTTATAGCCGCATAAACCTGCTCGTCCGTATACCCCGCCAAATCAATGACCTTGCTCCTGCAAGCCGCCACGCAAACCCCGCAACCCTGACAAACCCCTTCGTTGACCTTCGCGTGCCACCTTATTGTCTCGCCCTGCCTGTTCTTCACGGCGAATTTTTCTATGGCCGAATAAGGACAGGCCGTTACGCAATCCCAGCAGGCGTTGCAACTCGCCGCGTTCACTCCGGCCACTATCGGCTCCCTCATCATCTCGCTATTCGAAAAAAGAGCCAAGACCTTGCTTGCCGAGGCGCTCCCCATGCTCACTGATTCCGGTATGTCCATTGGCCCGACGGCGGTTCCGGCGAGAAAAATCCCGGCCGTTACCGTCTCGACGGGCTTAAGTTTCGGATGATACTCGTTATAAAAGCCGTGCTTGTCGTAACTTATGCCGAGCTTTTGCGCGAAGCTGTCCGCGCCTTTTCTTGAAACAATGGCTGTGGCCAAAACAACCATGTCGGCCTCTATCTCGACCTGGGTTCCGCTCAAGGTATCGGCGCCCTGCACCATGATTTTTCCGTCCTTTTCGTAAACCCTCGAAACGCGGCTCCTTAGATACATCGCCCCTTCATGCTCTATGGCCCTGCGGACGAATTCTTCGTAACGTTTTCCGCCGCTTCTTATGTCCATATAGAAGACGTATGCCTGTCCGTGGTGAACCTTGTGCTTGTAGAGCATCGTGTGCTTGGCCGTGTACATGCAACAAATCTTCGAGCAATAAGAAACCCCCTTTGCCTCGTCCCTCGACCCGACGCACTGGAGAAAAACGATTGTCTCCGGGATTTTTCCGTCGGACGGGCGCCTTATCTCGCCTCCGGTCGGGCCGGATGAAGACGCCAAACGTTCGAACTGAAGCCCGTTTATGACGTCCTTAATCTTTCCGTATCCGTACTCTCCGAACCTCTCGTTCGGCATGAGCTCAAAGCCCGTGGCCACGACTATCGCGCCGAATTTTTCGGTTACAAATTCGTCCTTCTGCTCGAAGTCTATTGCCTTGGGCCCGCAGACCTTGGCGCATATCCCGCATTTGCCCTTCTGGAGCATGGCGCAATTCGGGGCGTCTATCACGGGTATGTTCGGAACGGCCTGAGGAAACGGCGTGTAGATGACCTTTCTTTTGCTGAGTCCCAATTCGAATTCGCTTCCGGCCTTGAACGGGCATTTTTCAACGCATTCGCCGCACCCGGTGCAGAGGTCCTCGTTCACGTACTTTGCCTTCTTCTTTATCCTGACCGTGAAGTTCCCTATATAGCCGTCAACCTTCTCGACCTCGGAGTAGGTGTAGAGTTTTATCTTCTCGTTAAGCTGCGCCTCGACCATCTTCGGGGTCATGATGCACTGAGAGCAGTCCATTGTCGGGAATGTCTCGGAAAGGCGCGCCATGTTGCCTCCGATTGACGGCTCTCTCTCGACTATCACGACCTCCATTCCTCCGTCCGCTATGTCCAGCGCCGCCTGAATGCCCGCGATTCCGCCGCCTATGACGAGCGCCCTTTTTGTTATGGGTATCTTTATCTTTTTGAGGTTTTTATTTCTTTTAAGCCTCTCTACCGTCATGCGCGTCAGGTCGATGCTCTTCGGCGTACCGGCGGCCTTCGTGGTGTCGTGGTGCACCCATGAGCACTGCTCGCGGATGTTCGTTATCTCGCACTTAAAGGGGTTAAGCCCGGCGGCCTCGGCGGCCTTTCTGAAGGTCTTTTCGTGCATGTGAGGAGAGCAGGCCGATACGACCACGCCGTCGAGTTTATGCTCCTTTATGGCGTTTTTGAACATCTCCTGTCCGGGCGCGGAACACATGAACTTGTAGGAACACGTGAACGCCACCCCGGGCACGGCCGATATATCTTCGGCCACCTTCTTGGTGTCGACCGTTGACTCTATGTTATTTCCGCACTGACAAACAAATACGCCTATACGCGGCATAATCTGCTCCTTATTACCCCTCACCCCAACCCTCTCCAGACCCACGCCGCTTGGCGCGGGCTCCCCGGGAGAGGGAGATTTCAGGCAAACGCTTTTTTAATCAAATCCCGCCCTTTGTCGTCTAAATAATCCGAGTAATCCTCTTTAACGCTGCCTATTGTCTTCAACTTGCCGTCCTCGGTCAACTTAATACCAAAATTAAATTGTTTGCTAAAATCACCATGCTTCTTCATAAAACTCTTAAACTCTTCGTACGGAACAATAACGCAATGCCGCTTTTCTTCTTTTTCTTTAAAACAAAAAACCCAGAAATCGGATTCGTTTTCTTCTAAACCTTCTTCAGTTACTCTATACCACCCATCCCACCCATCATCCTTTTCATAACTCTTGCTTGATTTAATCCGAAAACTTATAGTTTTTTCATTGGGTTCGTTTTTTACTTCCCAAAAATCCTTACCGCCTTTCCGCTTAAAAGTGAGATTTTCTTCTCCACCTTTTTTAAATTTTTCTTTTAACTCTTCCTTGAAAAATTCTCCTCCCCAACGCTTATCCATTTCACACTCCCCTTTCCCTAAGGAGCGGTCTTGCGTCCCATTTGTTGCTGTTAAACCCCGCTATATCTTCGGTCTGGCCTAACGCCAATCCGAGGAGTTGCGTAAAGTAAACTACCGGAATCTGCTTATAACCCGCTACTGTTTCAATGGCCTTAGTCTGGCTCATCTCTAAGTTGTACTGGCAAAGAGGGCAACTCGTCACAATAACCTCGGCGCCGTTTCTGACGGCCGACTGCATTACGCTTGTCGAGAGTTTTTCCACCACGTCGGTCCTTGACATGGAAAGGTGCGCTCCGCAGCACTCTATCTTATTCGGAAAATCAACGGGAGCGCATCCGAGGGCGGAAAGAAGGTCTTCGATTATGGTCGGCCCCTCGTGCCTGTCTATGCCCATGTCCTCGAAAGGCCTGAGGAGCATGCACCCGTAATAAGCGCCCGCCTTAATGCCTTTAAGAGGCCTTTTTACGGATTTCTTGACGTTATCGAAACCGACCTTGTCCCTCAAAACTTCGAGATAATGCACCACGCTCAAACTTCCGTCGTAATCGCGCTCCATGAAGCCGTTCACGACGCCTCTTTTTTCCTTGTCGTCCTTTAAAACCTTATTCGTGCGCTTAAGCACGTTATAGCAGACGCTACAGAGGGTAACCACGCTATCGCCCAAAGCCCTCGCCTCTGTCAAGACCTTTGCCGGAGCGGTCAAGCCCATTATATTATCCGGAGTAAGAGGAAAGGCCGCGCCGCAGCAATTCCACTGAGGCAACTCCTGCATCTCGAAGCCCAACGCGAGCGCGCTCTCCCTCGCGGATACGTCAAAGGCCTTTGCGACCGTATTTAAGGTGCATCCCGGATAATAGGGTATCTTCATAATTTGTTCCGGGGACAGTCCCGATTCTACGACTCCGCTTCGCTCCGTCCGTAAATCTGGGACAGTCCCCTAAGTCCTTCGCCTTCGGAGTCAACCCACGAACTTCCTGAACCCGCACACTATTGCCTGCTGCGGCGCCTTCTTCAAAAACTCGATCGGTATGTCTTTTATCTCCTTCTTGTCGCGCCCGCTCCTTAAAGACAACTGCCGAAGAGCCTCGAATATATTGGCCGCGCTCACGCCCTGCGGGCATCTCGAATAGCACTGAAGGCATCCGACGCAAATCCACATGGACTCGGCGGATGCGGCCTCATCGAACCTGCCGAGTTGCAATGCCCTTATCATCCGGGTCGGGGGAAGGTCCATGGCGTAAGACACCGGACAGCCGCCGGTGCAATTACCGCACTGGTAGCACTTCGCAATCGTCTCGGAGCTTACCTTCTCCACGAGTTCGATTTCAGGGCTTTTTAAGGCCTTGTTTACGAGTTTTATATTCATGGTAAATACCTTTAATTACCGCGTCTCATTCTGCGTAACTACCCCTCACCCCAACCCTCTCCCCCAAGGGGAGAGGGAGATTACTACATTCAATGCACTTCTCTTGCCGAAATACCCATGAATCTCCCCTCCCTTAATGGGAGGGGTAGGGGGAGGGTGAATATTTTACGAACGCATCATGACCTCTTATACTTCTCCACCCCGAGCTTGAAAAGGTCTCCGCCGTATATGTCGTTCACAACAATCGCGGGAAAGTCCTCGACCGTAAGCCTTCTTATGGCCTCGGCGCCCAAATCCTCGTAAGCGACCACCTCGGCCTTTTTTATGGTCTTCGCGATGACGGCCGCCGCCCCTCCTACCGCCGCCATGTAAATCGCCTTATGCTTTTTCATGGCCTCTATGACCTCCGGCGACCTCTGGCCCTTGCCTATCGTGCCTTTAAGCCCCAATGAAAGAAGCCTCGGCGTATAAGCGTCCATCCTGCCGCTCGTGGTCGGGCCGGCGGAGCCTATGACAAAGCCGGGCTTGGCCGGAGTCGGGCCTACGTAATAGATAACCTCCCCTTTCACGTCGAACGGGAGTTTCTCTCCCTTATCCAAAAGCTCGATAAGCCTTTTATGCGCCACGTCTCTTGCCGTGTAAATGACACCGCTTAAAAGAACCCTGTCTCCGGCCTTTAGATTCTCGATGTCAGAGTCTTTAAGCGGAAGGATTATTTTTTTCGTATCGCTCATAAATAGTCATCGGTTATTTTATTTTTTACTGATATAACTCCGAGATTGCTTCGTCCCGATGTTGCATCGGGACTCGCAATGACAGTCATTGCGAGCGAGTGAGCCGAAGCCCCCGTGAAAACGGGGGGAAGCAATCTCGTTTTTCACGCATAACGCTCAAGTATAACCGCCCTATATCTCCGCCTCTTTGTGCCTGTCGGCGTGGCACTGGATGTTTATCGCCACCGGAAGGCTCGCTATGTGGCAGGGGTGGGTCTTTATATGCACGGCGAGGGCCGTCGCCCTTCCGCCGAAACCCATGGGCCCTATGCCAAGGTTATTTATCTTATCGAGCAAGTCGCGTTCGATTGCGCCTGCCTCTTTATCGGGATTAGGACTTCCGACGCGCCGTAAAAGAGCCTCTTTCGCGAGTATGGCGGACTTCTCGAAATCCCCGCCTATGCCCACTCCGACGATTATCGGAGGACAGGGATTGCCTCCGGCCTCTTTCACTGTCTCAATGACGAAGTTTTTTATGCCGTCAATGCCTTCGGCAGGTTTAAGCATTTTTAGCCTGCTCATGTTCTCGCTTCCCGCCCCCTTTGGCGCGAACCTTATCCTTACCTTATCGCCTTCGATAATCGTAACGTGAATTATCGCGGGGGTATTGTCGTTGGTATTCTTTCTCGTAAGAGGGTCGCAGACCGATTTTCTCAAATACCCGCCGGCGTAACCCTGCCTCACTCCCTCGTTTATAGCATCCTCCAAAGAGCCGTCCATTGAAACGTCGCGCCCGATGTCCACGAAAAATACCGCTATACCGGTATCCTGGCAAAGAGGCAACTCCCCTTGCCCGGCAATACGGAAGTTTTCGATTATCTCGCCCAAAATCTCCCTTCCGAGAGGGGATTCCTCGGTGGAGTAGGCAACGGAAAGAGCGTCTTTTACGTCCTCTTCGAGTTCGTAGGCCGCCTTTACGCAAAGCTCTTTTACTGTTTTGGTTATATCGGAGGCGGTTATGGTTCTTTTCATACGTTTAAGTCGGAAACGAGTTTCCTTATGGCTTCGACCGAGTGGTCAAAGGCCTTTTTCTCATCCGCGTTCAGTTCAATCTCTATTACCTTTTCAACTCCTCTTGAGCCCAATACTACCGGTACGCCCACGTAAAGCCCTTTAACGCCATATTCCCCGTTACAATAGGCCGCGCAGGGCATGACCCTTTTTTTGTCTTTTATTATGGCCTCGGCCATCTCCGCGGCCGCGGCGGATGGCGCGTAATAAGCGCTCCCTGTCTTAAGTAGCCCGACAATCTCGCCTCCGGCCCCCTTTGTCCTCTCCATCATTGCTTGAAATCTGACCTTGCTTATAAGTTGCGTTACGGGTATGCCCGAAACAGTCGAATACCGCTCCAACGGCACCATCTCGTCCGCGTGCCCGCCTATGACCATTGCCTGCACGTCGTTCATTGAAACCTTGAGCTCCATTGCTATAAAAGCCCTAAGCCTCGCCGAATCCAATGCCCCTGCCATGCCTATAATCCTCTCGGGAGGAAGGCCTGAGAGTTTCCACGCGCCGTAAACCATGACGTCAAGGGGATTGGTTACGACTATGACTATCGCCTGAGGCGAGCGGGCGGAGATATGCCCCATAACGCCCTTCATTATCTCGATATTCTTCCCGATGAGGTCGCCTCTCGTCATACCGGGTTTTCTGGCGAGACCGGCGGTTACGATGACTAAGTCGCTTCCGGAAATGTCTTTAAAATCATTAGAGCCTGTTATGTTGGAGTCGAAACCTTCTATGGCCGAGGCCTGCATCATGTCAAGGGATTTGCCCTGCGGCATGCCCTCGACCACGTCAAGGAGCAAGACGTCGCCAAGTTCCTTTTGCGCCAGCCAGAGGGCGGTCTGAGCCCCTACGTTTCCGGCGCCTACCACCGTTATCTTTTTGCGAGCCATCGGACCTCCTCGAAAATCCTTTGTCTTCCGTAACTCAGGGCTTCAGCCCTGATACGCAATGACGCCAATCAAGAACGCAACCCTTCCGCCTCAGACGGAAGGCAAAATCAAACCGAAATACGATAAAAAGTCGCAGGGTTTTTATTGTTTAAAAAGGCAAAAACAGACTGACCCTACATTGTATACTGTATACAATAGCAGGGGGTCATGTCAAGGATAATTTTGACGGGAAAAGAGGTGGGAAAAGAGCCGTTCGCACTGAGCCATTCCGTAGGACAGGCGTCTCGCCTGTCTATCAACCTGCTATTCTTAAAATAGATTTTAAAAAGGTAAAAAATGGTGGGCAGAGCCAGTGCCTGCAAAACTACCGCTTTACTTGCTCGAACACATGGCTGACCTTATACCTTGCCACAGTCTTGCCTTTTGTCCCTATCTCCGGGCCTAAAGGAAAGTCGGAGCCTATAAAATCAACCTCTGCGCCGTCCGGAACTGACGCAACGGCAGCGGGGTTGTCCACAATGTTTCTTATAAAATCGAACGTCATGCCGATGTTTCTCGCGGCAATCTCTTTCTTTGTCATTTCATCCTCCTTTTGAACCTTTCCTTATACCACTCCCACCTGTCCGAAATGTCCTGTTCCGCGTATGTCAACGCGTCTTTCAGATTATTGATGGGAATGACCTTTTTCTCGTCCTCTCCTTTAAAGTTCAACATATCCCTGTGAAAAAAGCCATGAGAACAATCATACCTCACCACGGGATGCCATCTGTCTTTTATCTTTGCTTCATACTGGACAACGACATCGGCAACAACGCCTTTCTGCGTGATAATCCTGACCCTTAACCTGTCATTGCCGTCCACGCTTATGGTCTTTATGAACTCCTTCTCGCCCATACATTCATATTTAACATATTTACCATAAAGTTGCCAAGAAAAATACTTCGCAAAGCAGAGGTGAGGGGCAACCGGGAAAAGTAAAAAAGGCGGGACTTATTTCCCCTTTTTCTCCAGCCATTCTCTTGTGAGGGTCTGCGCTTCTTCTATCTGGCTCGGAGTCATTACTTTCATCATAGCATCTCTGGCCTTTGTCTCCGATGAATTCCCATTATACGCGGAAATATTAAACCACATATAAGCCAAAACATCATCCTGAGGCACGCCTTTGCCTTCGAAATACATTGACCCGAGACTAAACTGCGCATCGGCATTCCCCTGCTCAGCGGCCTTGCGAGACCATTTAACCGCTTCCTTGAAATCCTGAGGCACACCTTTGCCTTCGAGATACATGTACCCGAGTATACCCTGCGCACCGGCATCTCCCTGCTCGGCGGCCTTGCGATACCACTTAACCGCTTCCTTATAATCCTGAGGCACGCCTTCGCCTTCGTGATACGAATTCCCGAGATTATTCTGCGCACCGGCATGTCCCTGCTCAGCGGCCTTGCGCCACCATCTAACCGCTTCCTTATAGTCCTGAGCCACGCCTTCGCCTTTGTAATACATTAACCCGAGATTATACTGCGCCTCTGCTTTCCCTTGCTCAGCGGCCTTGCGATACCAATTAGCCGCTTCTTTATAGTCCTGTGGCACATTTTGGTATCCTTCATAATACATTAACCCGAGAACATACCGTACATTGGCGCTCCCTTGATCAGCGGACTCGAGAAACCATTTAACCGCTTCCTTTTTATCTGCGTCAACTTCCACATCAGTCTTATTTAATTCTGCCAACTCCGCTTCATCATCGTCCCACACAACTTCATCTGGATTTATTGGTGTTGGCATTACTCTATAGTCCTGTGGTACACCTTTGCCTTTTTCATACATTAAACCAATCTTATTTTGCGCCCCTGTAAATCCCTGCTCGGCGGATTTTTGAAACCATTTAGCCGCTTCCTTAAAATCCCGAGGCGCACCTTCGCCTCTGTAATACATAAACCCGAGATTAAACTGCGCATCGGCATCCCCCTGCTCGGCCAATTGGCGGAATTTTTTAATTGCCGCGGCAAAGTCGCCCTTTTTATAGGCCGCGACTCCGTCATCCATCTCGCCTGAATACGCTATTGAAGAAAAACTGAAAATAAAAAACAATGCAACGAGAATATTGACGCAACGAAAGCGCATATTGCCCTCCTTTTAAAGTAGTCTGTCCTTCGACTGGCTCAGGACGAACGGATGATTTTCGTTTTTATGTGCAACTAACCTTTCCCCCTCACCCCTTCGGCTTCGTCCGCCTCGGGCGGAGGCAGGCTCTACCCTCTCCCCGCCCCCACCCTGCCCTCCCCCATCCGCCTTAGGCGGAGGGGGAGGAGATAAGGTATGTCTCATTGAGGGAGAGGAGAAGAAATAAAAAAGACCTTCCCGAACTATACACTGTTTTGTCATTACTTGTAGGGCAGACCCCCGCTTAATATTGCGGGGGCAGGCTCTTTAGGTCTGCGTCTTTAACGCAAGGCTGAAGCCTTGCCCTACTAAATCATACACCCGGCCTAACAGGCAATCAACAGGGAACATTTGCGCCCCGCCTTTCCCCCAAAATTTCCCTTGACACAAATAAAACCCTCTGTTAATTTTACATGGCTATACTTAAGCCTGACAAAGGCGGGATTGCTTCGGCTTGAAGCCTCGCAATGACTGTCATTGCGAGTGTAACGAAGCAATCTCAAAATAATCTTCTCTTTAAGGAGGAATAATCCGCTTTATGAAAAAGCACTATCTTCTCGCTCCGGGGCCGACGCCCGTGCCTGAAAGGGCATTGTTAAAAATGGCCCAGTCAATGATTCACCACAGGACTCCTGAATTTTCCGCCATATTCAAGGAAACCGCCGAACTCTTAAAGTACGTGTTCCAGACAAAGCAGGACGTCTTAATCCTCGCGGCATCCGGAACAGGCGCCATGGAAGGCTCGGTCACGAACTTCTTCTCGCCCGGGGACGAGGTAATAACCATAAACGGCGGCAAGTTCGGGGAAAGATGGACAAAGATATGCCAAACCTACGGCCTTAAAGTCCATGAAATAAAAGTCGAGTGGGGAAAGGCAGTAAACCCCTCGGACGTCAAAGCAATACTCGACAAAAACCCGAACATAAAAGGCGTATTCTCTCAGGCGAGCGAAACCTCGACGACCGTCCAGCACCCCGTGAAAGAGCTCGCCGAACTCACCAAAGGCAAAAACTGCCTCTTAATAGTTGACGGCATAACAGCCGTGGGAGTTACCGACATACCCATGGACGACTGGGGCATTGACATACTCGTATCGGGGAGCCAGAAGGCCTTCATGCTTCCTCCGGGCCTCGCCTTCGCCGCGATGAGCGACAAGGCGTGGAAGTTTAACGAAACCGCCAAATGCCCGAGGTTCTATCTGGATTTCAAAAAAGAAAGAAAAAACCTCGCCGACAATACGACCGCCTATACGCCGGCCGTATCACTTATAATAGGCTTAAGGGAAGCCCTCCTCATGATTAAGGAAGAGGGCCTTCAAAACATGTTCGCGAGGCACGACCGTCTCGCGAGGGCCACAAGGGCGGCGATGAAAGCCCTCGGGCTTAAGTTGCTCGCTCCGGAAAACCCGGCCTTTTCCGCGACAGGCGTATTCGTGCCCGAAGGAGTTGACGGCGGAAAACTCGTAAAATATCTCCGTGACGAAGTTGGCATAACCCTCGCGGGCGGGCAGGACCACCTCAAAGGGAAAATCCTCCGCGTGGCGCACCTCGGATACATCGACACGTTCGACATAATAGTGTCTGTTTCGGCCATAGAGATGGCCCTCGCCAAATTCGGCCACAAGGTCGAGTTGGGCAAAGGTGTTGGCGCGGCTCAGGCGATACTCATGGAAGGCTACAAATAAGAGACCGCTAAAATAAAAACGCATACAGGACGTCAGAACAAAGCAGACCAAGGCGCGACGAAGGTGAGGAGTGAGGCGTATTTTTCATACGCCGCAACGACGAGCCGAGGCGCAACGCAGGTATGCAAAGTTATGACGCCCTGTCGAAAAGGACGACAATGAAAGTACTCATAAGCGACAGCCTCTCCAAGGTCGCGGTGGACATATTCAAAAACACCCCGGGACTCGAATGCGACGTTGACACTAAGATTACGGCCGAAGAGTTGAAGGCGAAGATAAAGGACTACCACGCCCTCGCCGTCAGAAGCAGGACAAAGGTTACGAAAGAGATAATCGAAGCCGCCGAAAACCTTAAGGTAATAGGCAGGGCCGGCACCGGGGTTGATAACATTGACGTTACCGCCGCCACGAAAAAGGGCATAATCGTCATGAACACCCCGGGCGGAAACACCATAACCACGGCCGAGCACGCGATAGCAATGCTTGTGTCTCTCGCGAGATACATCCCTCAGGCGACCGCCTCGATGAGGCGCGGCGAGTGGGAAAAGAAGAAGTTCGAGGGCACGGAACTCACGGACAAAACCCTCGGCATATTGGGCGTCGGAAATATCGGAGCGGTCGTGGCGTCCCGCGCCCTTGGTCTTAAGATGCACGTCATTGCCTACGACCCGTATATCTCCAAAGAAGCCGCGGACAAACTCGGCATATCGCTCGTAACGCTCGATGAACTCTACGCGAAGAGCGATTTCATATCAATACACGTGCCTCTGCTTAACGAGACCAAAAACCTCGTTAACGCGGCCGCCTTCTCAAAGATGAAAAAGGGCGTAAAACTCGTGAACTGCGCCAGGGGCGGAATCGTGAACGAAAAAGACCTCCATGACGCGATTAAATCGGGCATTGTTTCGGGGGCCGCTCTCGACGTATTCGACGAAGAGCCTCCGAAAAAGGATAACCCCCTCTTGCAACTCGAAGAAGTGATACTCACGCCTCACCTTGGCGCATCGACCTTCGAGGCGCAGGAAAAGGTCGCCAAGGCCGTAGCCGAGCAGATGGCGGATTATCTCGTAAACGGCACGATAAGGAACGCCGTTAACGTGCCGAGCATACCGGCGGAACTTCTCTCGGCGCTCGGGCCCTATATTAATCTCGGCGAGAAACTCGGAAGTTTCCTCGGCCAGACAGTTAAGGGCGGGATTACCGAGATAACGGTCGAGTACAGCGGGGACGTCGTGAACTACGACGTATCGCCCATAACAATATCCTGCATAAAAGGCATACTCGACAGGATAACGGACCAGTACATAAACTTCGTGAACGCGCCTCACGCGGCAAAGGAACGCGGCATAAAGGTCGTGGAGGTAAAGAGCTCGCGTGCCATAGACTTCGCCTCAAGCGTCACGATAACGGCAAAGACCAAGGAAAGGACTCACGTCATAGAAGGCGCGCTCTTCGGAAAATCCGAGCCGAGGATAGTGAAGATAGACAAGTTCTTCCTCGACGCCGTGCCCGAAGGCTACCTCCTTTTCCTGCATAACGCGGACAAGCCCGGCGTCATCGGGAACGTCGGCACGCTTTTAGGCGAAGCCAAGGTGAATATCGCGAGACTCCACCTCGGCAGGGCGGAAGCCGGAGGAGAGGCCGTCTCCATCTGGAGCATCGACGCGCCGCCCTCAAAAGGGCTTACTGATAAGATTCTTAAACTGCCCCACATGATATCGGCGTTGGTGGTGAAACTTTAAGTCTTCGCTCAAGTAACCTCTTTTAGCCCACTTTATCTTGGTCATCGGGCGAGAGGGGGTGTTTTTATTGGCAAACCATGAAAAAAAGAACCTACAAAAAAACCGCCTGCTCGCCTCAGGCTCCGTCCGCTCCGCCTAAGGCGGACGGAGTGTCCCTTCCTCCGGGGGTAAAAGACTTTCTGCCCGGCGAGGCCGAAGAGATAGGCAGGATAGAAGCGGCAATCCTTTCCGTGTTCAAAAAACACGGGTTCAAGAGGGTTATAACTCCGGCGCTCGAATACGCGGACGTGTTGGCCTTGGGCGCCGGCGAAAGCTTAATGTCCAAGGTGTTGAAGTTCATAGACCCCTCTACCGGCCGCGTCATGGCGTTAAGGCCCGACATTACGCCGCAGGTAGCGAGGCTTGTGGCCACGAGGATGAGGGACGAGTCCCTTCCCTTAAAGCTCTGCTACACCGAAAACGCCATACGCTACGCCGGAGGGGCGCGCGCCAAGGCGCGCGAAATCCTCCAGATAGGCGCCGAGCATATCTCCAAAGAGGCCTCGCCCGAAATAGACGCCGGCATGGTCGTCATGGCGATGGAGTGCCTTAAAAAAGCCGGGATAAAGAACTTCAAGGTTGACATCGGAGACGTCGGCTTCGTAAGGCAGGCGCTTAACGGGCTTAAGATAAGCGAGGCCGCGAGAAAGAACATAACCGAACTTGTCGCCAAAAAAGATTCTTCGGGACTTTCCTCCTTAACCAAAGGCATGGGAAAAGCGATATCGCAACGGGAAAGGGATATGCTCATTTCCTTGACCCAACTTTACGGCGAAAAAGAAGTCGTCTCAAAGGCCGCCTCCCTCGTCAAAGACCCTTCGGCGCGGGCAATGCTGAAATACCTTAAAAAAGTCCTCGACATAATATGCAAAAAAGGCTTCGGCAAGTACGTGACGATTGACTTGGGCGAGGTGCGCGGGTTCGACTACTATACGGGCATGATATTCGAGGCGTTTTCTCCGGGAGTGGGAAGCCCTCTCCTTAGCGGAGGACGCTACGACACGCTCATATCCAACTACGGATACAAGGTAAAGGCGTCGGGTTTCGCGTTCGACGCGGAAAATCTGATTTCAACGGCAAAGGGGTCTTAGGCGTCTTATGGCTAAAACGGTCGTGATAATCGGCGCGCAGTGGGGCGACGAGGGCAAAGGAAAAATCGTTGACATGCTCGCCTCCGAGGCGGACGTAGTCGTCCGGTTTCAGGGCGGCAATAACGCCGGCCACACGGTTTACGTCGGGGGCGACAAAACCGTGCTTCACCTGATACCCTGCGGCATACTCTATCCGGGAAAGACCTGCGTCATAGGGAACGGAGTGGTCATAGACCCCGCCGTGCTCCTATCCGAGATAGAGGAGCTTTCCAAGAGAGGCGCCTTCCGTCACGAAGACCTTCTCATAAGCAAGGACGCGCACGTCATAATGCCGTATCACAAAAAACTCGACATCGCGAAAGAGAGGCTTCGCGGCAAGAATAAAATCGGCACCACGGGCCGCGGCATAGGCCCCGCGTACGAGGACAAGATATCGCGTTCCGGCATAAAATGCTCCGACCTTCTCCGCGAGGAAGACTTCAGGCGAAAGCTCAAGAGTAACCTCCTCGAAAAAAACCACTACATAACGACCATCCTCCACGAAGACGGTTTCCACATGCACGAGGTCTATAACGAATATCAGGAATTGAGCCGCAAGATCGGGCGTTACGTAACCGACACGTCCTTATTCCTCGATAACGCGATAAGAAGCGGAAAGAAGGTGCTCTTCGAAGGAGCGCAAGGCTCTCTCCTCGACATCGACCTCGGCACGTACCCGTTCGTCACGTCCAGCAATACCGTGGCGGGGCAGGCCGCCACCGGAAGCGGCATAGGGCCGACGAAGATAGACACGGTCATAGGCGTCACAAAGGCCTACGCGACAAGGGTCGGCGAGGGGCCGTTCCCATCCGAGATAACCGGCGGGGAGGGCGAGAAACTCCGCGAGGTCGGAGAGGAATACGGCGCCACGACCGGACGCCCGAGACGGTGCGGCTGGCTTGATATCGTCGCATTGAGATACGCGGTCCGCATAAACGGGCTCGAAGGCCTCATAATGACGAAGTTAGACGTCCTGGATAACGTAAAAGAGATAAAGGTCTGCACCTCTTACAAGCATGAAGGCAAAACCATAAACGACTTTCCGTCCGAGACAAGCATACTTTCCGAATGCGAGCCTGTGTACGAAACCTTCCCCGGCTGGATGACCCAGACTCAGGGAGTAAAGGACTTCGACAAGCTCCCGCAAAACGCGAAACTTTACGTAAAAAAAATAGAGGAGCTCTCCGGCGCGCCGGTTATCATGGTGTCGGTCGGCAAGGAAAGAAAAAAAATCATAACCATTAAAAATCCGTTTGAGTCGAATTCCGGAAATACTTCACTCTCTTCGCAATGAGGGGCAGAACAGTCTTAAGCGAATTCTTTTAAAAAATCGCCACGTTAGAAGTTTAGGGGTTGAAGAAAAGCACTATGTAGTGTATAATGATAGTGTATAATTTATCTTGACAATCGCAGTGAAATAGGTAATGGTACCGTTTCTCGATATTTAGCGAAAAGGAGGGATGTCATGAGGCCACAAGAAATGATACTGCGGTGTTACGGATACCAAACCTCTCGTTGCACATGGATTGTCAAATGTATAGACCTTGACCTTGTAGACGAAGAAGATACCCTCGATAAAGCGAAGAAGTCTCTCGAAAATGCCATAAAAGGCTATCTCGGCGCCGTTTTAGATACCCAAGATTTAACCACAATACCTAAACTTCTCAAGCGCAAAAGTCCCCCTAAAGACATCCTATTTTACCACAGCATTTGGCTTCTCAATAAAATCAAGGCAATTAGGTCACGCCTTGTTTTTGAAGAATCCATCCCATTTTGTCTTATCAAAAATGCCTGTTAGATGGGGAAATCACTTCCTCTCTTAACCCGTCCGGATATTGAACGAATTTTAAGACGGTTAAATTTCAATCCGAAATCAAAAAGTGGTTCTTCTCATACACAATGGGAAGGATATACCAAAGGGCAAAGACGCATTGTAACTGTAAAAAAATTACAGCGCGATACGGATCAATATTCTAATGAACTCATGGCCAGCATGATTCGTCAATCAGGATTAGAAAAAGATGAGTTTTACGCAACAGATGAAAAACTTGCAAAAAGATTAGGTCTACGCTGACAATCCTCTGCACCACGATCCATATCGCGGTGTGTCGTTGAATCTATAATGGCAAGATAAAATAATCTTTGATTACGTTGTGATAAGGAGAAATTCGATGACAATAGACAAAAAATCAATTGTCTTAGCATCATTTGCGGCATCTAATGGTGGAATCCATACGCCGGTGCAGATTCAGAAATTACTTTTTTTAATCGATAAAAGCGTCTCCACAATGGTGCAAGGCCCTCATTTTAATTTCAAGCCTTACGATTACGGTCCTTTCGACCAAAATGTTTATACGGTTCTCGAAGGGCTTTGTCAAGAAGGATCGGTTGAAATAATCGAGAGCGGTCAAACATGGAAGAAGTATCGTCTAACTCCAAATGGACAAAAGATTGGCGATAACGCATTGAATTCCATCGAGAGCAAAGGGCAAGAATTCATCCGCGAGATTTCTAAATTTGTCCTCTCGCTATCGTTCCCTCAACTAGTGTCGGCAATTTATAAAGCATATCCAGAAATGAAGCAAAACAGTGTGTTTAAGGATTGAATTATGACTATACTCATCGGCGTCTTATGTAAGAACGGCGTGGTAGTTGGCGCTGACAGTTCTGCCACTTTTGGTGATGAGAGACTTAGAACTATCGAACAGCCAATAAAAAAAATTGATATTATTGATGGAAAAATTATTATAGCAGGTACTGGACAAGTGGGATTAGGACAAAGGTTTTCTCATCAGATTGAAAAGGCATGGAATGAAAAAAAATTTAAAGGACATCATATTGATGTTGCAAGAACAATGTGCGAAATTGGGATTAAAGACTTTGCCGTTACCAACGTAGATAAAGGGCAATATGGGGCACTGGTAGCTTTTCCTGCAGAAAAAAAGAGCCACCTATGCGAATTCCAAGTTAGAGATTTTCAACCCGAGATAAAAACAGAACATCTTTGGTATGTTTCTATCGGAAGTGGTCAGTTGATCGCCGATCCATTTTTAGGCCTTATGCGAAAAATTTTCTGGCCCAAAGGACAACCCGAGACATATCAAGATGGAATATTCGTGGTGGCATGGGCGCTTCAACATGCGATAGAACTAAATCCCGGAGGTATCAACGGGCCTATGCAGATTGCCGTACTGGCACCGGATGGTACAGACTTTAAGGCGCGTATGCTTAAGGAAGGAGAAATAAGTGAGCACATAGACAACGTGGAAGGAGCAATGAAACAGCTTAGAGATTATGGAGATACTCTCCGGGGTAAAAAAGAAACACCAGAGATTCCAAAACCTCAATCTTAATATATAGACAGTTGTTTTTCCTGTTTTATAGTTTTGGGGCAAATTCAGGCGACACGTAATCCATGGGACATCATCACAACTCAAGCAATCCCAATTTTATTCCGTTCGGAATAAAAATCTTGCCACAGAGAGATTACGATTTGCAAGGTTTTTCCTTGCCAAAATCCTAAACAGATTTCGAGAACACTGCGCGCAATTCACCGAAGCCACATAAATGTTGACTAACCCTTCCGGGTATGTTAAAAAATTGCGTTAAATAAATTATGCCCGAGCAGGAAAAAAAGCAATATAAAGCGCTCATGTCGCTTACCTCCATGGGGTTCGCGACGGTTATCTCCACGCTCCTCGGATTCTGGTTCGGACTTTATCTTGACGGGGTTTTCGGCACGACGCCGTGGCTTATGCTGTTATTCCTGATACTCGGCGTCATAGCGGGCTTCAGGAACATATACATGACGATAAAAAAAAGCGGATTTTGAGACTCTCATGAGCGTTGCGATACGATTCGTTTCCGTTATGTCAAAGAAAGCCCTTTTGGCCGACGCGGTCTTCGGCCTGCTCGGAGCCGCGGCGTGCGCCCTTATCGGCAAGGCCATGATAATCGGCTTTGCCGCGGGACTTATTATCGGCGTATTTAACCAGTATCTTTATTTTTCGGCAGCCGGGAAAACAGCCTCTCTTGCTCCGGATAAGGCTGCCGCGTACGTGGTAAGCCGTTTTTACGCGAGGTTTTTTCTCTCTACCCTCGCGCTCGCCGCGGCCATGTGGCAGTTCTCGTCCGGCGCGTGGGCGGTTTTGACCGGCTTTACGTTTATATTTTTGATTACCATAACGACCGCCGCCATTGCGTTTAAAGAAGGGATAGGGAAATCATGCACGGAATAATGTTGCCGACCTTCGGACTCCCGGTCCACACGGCCCTCATGCTCTACGTGATGGCCGCGATTGTCGTATTTTCGCTCGTTCTCAAAGGCGGCCTCGCGCTTGTCCCCGGAAAGACGCAGTCCATAGTCGAGGTAATATTCGAAACCTTCGAAGGCCTTGCCGGAGAGATGATGGGGCATAAAGGCAAAAAACTGCTCCCGTTCGTACTCACGCTTTTCTTATTCATATTCATATCGAACGCGTTCGGCCTCATACCCGGGCTTGCGCCCCCCACGGCAAACTTCAACACGACCTTGGCGCTCGCTTTGATAGTTTTCTCCTCAACCCACATAATCGGCATAAAAGAACACGGCATCGGCTACGTCAAACACTTCCTCGGCCCTATATGGTGGCTTGCCCCGCTTATACTTTTCATCGAGATATTCGCCCACATCGCGAGGCCTATTTCCCTCTCCCTGCGTCTTTTCGGCAACATGATGGGACACGAGATGCTCGTCTTTGTGTTTCTTATTCTCATGCCCTACGCCTATCCTTTGCTTGCGTTCGCGACAGTCCTCGGAGTTCTTGTGGTGGTGCTGCAGGCCATGGTATTCTCGATTCTCGCGATGGCATACCTCGGCGGGGCGCTTGAAGAAGCGCATTAACGGCGCGCGGCGATTAAATAACCCAATCGTCCATATGGCTCTACAATGGACAGTAAAAACATTACGGGCGCAGAGCCCGACCCGCCCCATAGGGCGGGTACCCCGCGCAATCTTAAGCGGGGAGCTCAGCCCTGCCGCATTAAAAAAATGTATGAAAAACGCTTGACTTTATCCCTTAAAATCATTAATATACTTTTTTCTCAATCCTATAGGAGGTGACCGATGAGTCTAAATAAAACAACAAAAAGGCTTTGCATCATAGCCGTTATCGCGCTCGTTGCGTTTTTCTTCGCAACGCCGGCCGCGTGGGCTGCCGAAGAAGCCGCGGAAGCCGCAAAAAGCGGCGGAAGGGACAGCATGGTGCTTGCGGTAATATTTATCACCGCCGGATTCGGGGTAGTGTTAGGAGCCGTTGTCCCGGCCATGGCGCAGGGCAAGGCCGTAAAAGCCGCCTGCGAAGGCATGGCAAGGAACCCGGGCATAGCAGGACAACTTATGACCACGATGCTGCTTGGTCTCGCCATGATAGAAGCGCTCGCGATATATCCGTTCGTCGTGGCGTTGATACTTCTTTTCATATTTGCCGGGAAGTTCATATAAGAGGCGTCCCGTCCGCCTCGAGCGGAGGCAGTAAGCAGGGGCAAGAATCGGCTTTCGAAGCCGGCAAAAAAAATTGGCAGGGATCGGTTTGGAAATATCATTTTCCGCGCCTGTCCCTGTTTTTGCTTCAAAAAATCCGAAAAACGCGCTATACTTGACAATTATGAATTTACCGGCATTAAACGATTCCATAGGAATCTACATAGCGGACATAAACCGCTACCCGTTGCTTTCAAGGGACGAAGAATACCGCCTCGCCGTCCTCTGGAAGAGGCGCGGCGATTTGGACGCGGCGCACAAACTCGTCACCGCGAATCTCCGGTTTGTGGTGAAAATCGCCCTTGAGTACCGCAACTACGGAATCGGCCTGAAAGACCTCATACAGGAAGGCAACATCGGCCTTATGACGGCGGTAAAGAAGTTCGACCCTGATAAAGGGGTTCGCCTCATAACTTACGCCGCGTGGTGGATAAAATCCCACATACAGGAATACATATTAAAAACAAAGGGGCTCGTGAAACGCGGGGCAAGAGAGCTTAAAAAGACGCTTTTTTACAGAAATGCCCTGAGCGCCGCCGGCGCGGATACGGGTGCGGATTTTTCCCTCGACGCGCCGATAAACACCGAGGACGGCGCGGGAAAGACACACCTCGAAAGAATAGCGGACACTGCCGCCTTGCAGGAAGAGACTATCGAAACCGCGCAGGAGCAAACCCTTCTTAAAAGAAACGTGTCCTCGGCCCTCAAGCGGCTTAACCAAAAAGAAAAACTCGTCATAGAAAAAAGAATACTCTCCGAAGAGCCTATAAGCCTCCGGGAAGTGGGCGCCAAACTCGGCCTCACGAGGGAACGGGTAAGGCAGATAGAGGCCGCGGCCCTGAAAAAACTCAAGGGTTTTTTCCTTGAGGCAAAAGAAGGAAGGCTCGCTCTTTCTTCCGGAACATCCGATTAAGTCCCCTTTGATGTAATAAATTGCAATTAATAGTTGGGTTACGCTACGCTAACCCAACCTACGGGACTCCGGGAATATCGGATTAATTCCTTTTGAAAATTGAGAACTATAAAAACACGCGCGCGTAGTTGCGGGGCATGGTTACCCGTTCGTCCTGAGCTTGTCGAAGGGCGAACGGCATTCCCCCTCACCCCAACCCTCTCCCATCCGCCTCAGGCGGAGGAGAGGGAGTTAAGGAGGGCGTAGCCCACCCTACTCTTTACGCACCAACCCCCCCTCCCAAACCCCTAATTTTCCTTTGCGTATAAGCCCTAATAATGGTATTAAATATGTGTAAAGAAAGACGAATCTTATTGGCCGGAGGGATTTAGTTTTGGGCACAAGACCGACTGCCGCGATAATAAGCGTTGCCGCGCTTAAGCATAACTACGGAGAGGTAAAAAATCTCCTCATGCCCGGCACCAAGACAATGGCTGTCGTCAAGGCGAACGCATACGGCCACGGGGACTTATACGTGGCGAAAACGCTCGAAGACGCGGGTTGCGAGATGTTCGGCGTGGCGTTCGTGGAAGAAGGCGCGAGACTCCGGCAAGGCGGCATAAAAAGGCCGATAGTCGTTCTTGGCGGCATATACCCGAGCCAGATACAGGATTGTTTTGAGTTCGACCTCACTCCCGTGATATTCGACTCCGACACGGCCACCCTTCTCGACACCTTCGCCAAAAAGCACAACAAGAAGAAAGCCGTGCACGTGAAAATCGATTCAGGCATGGGGCGGCTCGGCATACTCCCCCGCCAGATAGTCGGATTTTTTCAGGAACTCAAGACCTTCGGAAACCTCGCCGTCGAAGGCATGCTCTCGCACTTATCCGAGGCCGAGGCGGCGGACAAGCAGTTCTCGAAAAAACAACTCGACACGTTCTTGAAGACAATCTCCATAGCGCAGGGGCTCGGCTGCGACCCGCCTTATATCCACATGGCCAACAGCGCCGCGATACTGGATTTGCCGGACGCGAGATTCAGCCTCGTCAGGCCGGGACTCATGCTCTACGGCGCGTATACGTCGTTAAGGCTCAAAGACAAGGCGCGTCTAAAGCCGGTCATGAAGCTGAAGACCCAGATAATACAGGTCAAGAAGATGTCCGCGGGCACGCCCATAAGCTACTCGAGAACTTTCATGACGCAAAAAGAGAGCCTTATCGCCACCCTTCCCATAGGCTATGGCGACGGTCTCCCCTTCGCCCTCTCGGGCAAAGGGGAGGTTCTGGTAAGAGGCGCGCGCGCGCCCATAGCCGGACGCGTATGCATGGACTTCACCATGATAGACGTAACCGATATCCGGGGCGTCGCAACGGGCGACGAGGCTATCCTTATAGGAACGCAGGGCGAAGAAACAATATCGGTCGAAGAAGTGGCCACGAAGGCCGATACCATCCCATACGAGGTTTTCTGCAACATATCCGCGAGAGTGCCGAGGCTTCCCGCATGAAAAACTTTTTCGAAAGCCTCGGCCAATCGGCGGAAAACTTCGTAAAAACGGTCGGCAACGTGACCATAATGCTCGGCCAGTCCACCTACCACCTCTTCGTTCCACCCATCAAGTTCAGGAACATCTTCAAGCAGATGGAATTCGTCGGGGTCAACAGCCTCTTCGTCGTCATACTTACCGGCACCTTCACGGGCATGGTGCTCGCCATGCAAAGCTACGACGCGCTTAAGCGTTTCGGCGCCGAAAGCCTCGTCGGCCCTACGGTCGCGTTGAGCATGGCAAGGGAACTCGGGCCGGTCTTAACCGGGCTTATGGTCGCTGGAAGGGCCGGAAGCGCCATGGCGACCGAGCTCGGCACCATGCGCGTTACCGAGCAGATCGACGCCATATACACGATGGCCCTTAACCCCGTGAAATACCTCGTCGTGCCGCGGCTCGTCGCCGGGATAACGATGCTTCCGATTCTTGCCGTCGTAACCGACTTCGTCGGGGTCTTGGGCGGCTACTTCGTGGGCGTGAAACTCCTCGGCATAAACTCCGGCGTCTATATCGGAAGAACGATAGACTACGTGAACGTTGACGACATATTCTACGGACTCATAAAGTCGGCCGTATTCGGGCTCATAATAGCCCTCGTGTCGAGCTATCAGGGCTACACCACGAGCGGCGGGGCCGAGGGCGTGGGGCGCGCCGCGACAAAGGCCGTCGTTTTAAGCTGCGTCATGATTCTGATTTTCGATTACATACTGACGGCGATAATGTTCTAATTGAAAGAACTCTCCCATATATGATACAAATTAAGGGACTTAAAAAAACGTTCAACCATAAGGCAGTTCTCGACGGCGTGGACCTTGCCATAGAGCAGGGCAAGATAACCGTCATCATCGGGCGAAGCGGCGAGGGCAAGAGCGTCCTTATAAAGCACATAATCGGCCTCTTGAAACCCGACAGCGGCGAGATACTGCTTGACGGCAAAGACACGACAAAGATGACCGACGCCGAATTCAACGAGGTTCTGAAGCGGTTCGGCATGTTATTTCAGGGGGCGGCGCTTTTCGACTCCATGACCGTCGCGGAAAACGTCGGGTTCGCGTTGAAGGAGCACACGGACTTATCCGGGCAGGAGATAAGAAAAATCGTGACCCAAAAATTGAACAGGGTCGGGCTCGCGGGGGTCGAGGACATGATGCCCTCGGAATTAAGCGGAGGAATGAAAAAAAGGGTCGGGCTCGCGAGGGCCATAGTGATGGACCCGGAATTCGTGATATTCGACGAGCCGACGACGGGACTCGACCCCATAATGAGCGATTCGGTGGGAGAACTCATGCTTGAGACGCAAAAGGCCTTGAAAACAACCTACATAGCCATAACGCACGACATACCGCTCACCTACAAGATAGCGGACAAGATGGCGATGCTGCATCAGGGCAGGATCATAGCCGCCGGCACGGTCGAGGAAATGAAGAAAAACCCCGACCCCATACTAAGGCAGTTTCTCGAAGGAAGGTCTCACGGCCCGATAAAGGTGTTTTAATGGAAAAACTCAGCGCTGAAACCAAAGTAGGCATATTCGTTTTCGCGGGTTTCGTGCTTCTCGTGTATATGTCCTTGCGCGTCGGCGGCATACAGTTCCGCGGCGAGGAGGGCTACACTCTCTTCGTGCGGGTCGAAAACGCCTCGGGGCTCGACAAGGACGCCTCTGTCCGCATAGCCGGGGTCGAGGCCGGGCGCATAACCGACATCTCGCTCGACAACAACATGGCGCGGCTCACCCTGAAGATAAAGCCCGAAATGACCATCGGCAAGGACTTCGTCGCGGTGCTCAAGACAAAGGGTCTTCTCGGCGAAAAATACCTCGAACTCCTGCCCGGCGCGCCCGGGGCAACGCCCTTGCGGGACGGGGACGAAATCACGCGCACCCTCACCTACGCCGACATGGATAAACTCGTATCCATCCTGTCCGACGTGGCGACCGACGTAAAAGGAGTCACGGAGTCCTTAAACAACGTCCTCGGCGGCCAGGAGGGCGAGACGACCTTGAGGAACATCGTAACGAACATAGAGGACATCACCTTCAGGCTCGACAACATGCTCGCCAAAAACGAGGACAACGTCACGACGGCCGTACAAAACTTCGCGGAACTTTCCTCGACCCTTAAAGAGGCCGCCGCGAGCATAAAGGACATACTCGGCGAAAACAGAGAAAACATAAAACAGGGCATAGAGAATCTTAAGACCGCCTCCTTGAAACTCGACGCGGCAATGACGAATCTCAACCAACTCTCGCAGGACTTGAGCCCCGAACTCAAAGAGACCGTGGCTTCGATAAAGAACGTCGCGAGAAAGATAGACAAAGGCGAAGGCACCATCGGAAAACTCATAAACGACGACGCCACGCACGAAAAACTCAACAAGACCCTCTCCGGCATAAACTCATACATAGAGAGGGGCGACCGCATAAAGATGTTCCTCGCCTACCGCGCCGAATATCTCTTCGACCCGAATGAGGTGAAAAACTACTTCTCGATAAAGATACAGCCGAAGGCCGATAAATACTACCTCATCGAGATAATAGACGACCCGAGGGGCAAACGCAAAGTGGACACCGTGGAAATTACGACCGGCGGCGTAACGACAACCACCGAAAAGGTAAAAACCTCCGACCAGATAAAACTGTCGGCGCAGATTGCCAAGAGGATTAAGGACGTCGTCATACGCGGCGGCGTGATAGAGTCCGCCGGAGGCGCGGGAATAGATTACTATCTCTGGAAGGACAGGATAAAACTGTCGTTCGAGGCCTCGGACTTCGACAAAAAAAGAGGCACGCACATAAAGGCGGGGGCGACGTTGAATCTCGGCAAGTACATATTCCTTACGGCGGGCTACGACGACCCGGCCACGAAACTCGACCTCGCCTCAAGCTACGCGGGCCTCGGGTTCCAGTTCGAAGACGACGACCTGAAGTATATCTTCTCGAGCGCCCCGCCGATGCAATTCTAATCGGTTGTTAAAAACCCCTTATGTACGGCATCGCCTTTGACATAGGCACCACGACCATCGCGGCGGGGCTGGTTCATCTGGAAAAAAGAAATACGCTCGCCGAGGCAAGCGCCCCGAATCCGCAGTCCCGTTGGGGCAGCGACGTGATATCGAGGATAGAGGCCGTCGCCAAAACCCCTGACGCTCTCGCGAAAATGAGGGAAGCGGCGCTCACGGCCTGTAACGGGTTGATAAGCGGCTTCGGCATTGACGCGGAAAAGATAAGCAAGATAACCGTCGCCGGAAATTCCGTCATGGAACACATCCTCCTCGGGATTTCCCCGGAGCCCATGGGAAGGATACCCTTCAAAACAGCCTTCAAGGAGGCGCGGGTTTTGAAGGCCGGGGAAGCCGGTTTTAACGCCCCCGAAAACGCCTCTCTTTACGTATTCCCTCTCATCGGGGGATTCGTCGGGGGCGACAGCGTGGCAACGGCGCTCTTTTTGAATCTCGACGAAAAAAAGGGCGTAACCCTCGCCATAGACATAGGCACAAACAGCGAAATAATGCTCTCGACGCGGGAAGGCTTGTTTACGACATCTGCGGCCTCCGGCCCGGCCTTCGAGGGAGGGAACATAAGTTTCGGCATGACGGCAACGGAGGGCGCCATAGAGGACATTGCGATAACAGGGGACGAGGTTAAGATAATTTCCATAGGCAATGCCCCCCCCGTCGGGATATGCGGCTCGGGAATAGTTTCCGCGATGGCGGAACTCTTGAAAAGCGAAGTCATGGATAAAACGGGCCGCATAAAATCCAAAGGCGAAATCACGACAAACCTCTCGTGCAGGATTAAGGAAGGCTCGTCAGGCAATAGTTTCATTCTCTTTAAGGGGGCAAAAACCGAGATTACGATATCGCAGGACGACGTAAGGGCCTTTCAAATGGCGAAGGCCGCGATAAGGGCGGGCATGGAGGTTATTTTCGAAAGAGCCGGGATTACGCCGGATAAGGTCGAAAAGGTGTTCGTGGCCGGGGCGTTCGGAAGCCACATCAAAAAAGCCTCTCTCGAAACAGTCGGCCTCTTCGACAGGGAATGGAATAAAAAAACGGAGGTATCCGGAGACGCGGCGCTCGAAGGGGCGAAGATGGCTCTTATATCGGATGAATCCGCGAGAAAGGCCGAAAAGATAGCAACAGAGGCGAAATACGCGCCTCTTTCCGGCAGCAGGCTTTTTGAAAAACGCTTCATGGAAAACATGAACTTCTCGTAAGGAAAGGCGATTCGTCATGAAAAAAATCCAACGCGCGATAGTAAGCGTAACCGACAAAAAAGGGGTGGCGGAGTTCGTGAAAGGGCTCGCCGCAACGGGGGTGGAGATAATCTCGACCGGCGGCACGGCGGACATCCTTAAAAAAGAAGGAGTAAACGTAATACCCATATCCTCTTACACGGGCTCGCCGGAGATGCTGGACGGAAGGGTGAAAACGCTCCACCCTAAAATCCACGGCGGCATACTCGGCATGAGGGAAAACCCCTCTCACTCGAAGCAGATGACGGATTACGGCATACCCCCGATAGACATGGTGGTCGTGAACCTCTACGCGTTCGAAGAGACGATAAAGAGCGGAAGGCCCTTCGATGACGCCATCGAAAACATAGACATCGGCGGCCCCACGATGATAAGGGCCGCGGCAAAAAACTTTAAAGACGTCGCCTGCGTGACCGACCCGGAAGACTATGCCTCGATAATAAGCGAGATGAAAAAAACAGGCGGAACGCTTTCCGTCGAGACGAGGTTCCGGCTCGCCAAAAAGGCCTTTGAACTGACCTCGCGCTACGACGGCGCGATAGCCAACTGGCTCGGCGCGTTCTCGAAGGAACCGGGCAAAAAAGACACGGACTTCCCCGCGACCTTCTCCTTCCAGTTCAAGAAAATTCAGGACCTGAGATACGGCGAAAATCCCCACCAGAAGGCGGCCTTCTACTCGACGCGCCCTCTCGCGCCCGGCGCCCTTTCGGCCGCCACGCAGATTCAAGGCAAGGAACTTTCTTTCAACAACATACTCGACCTTAACGCGGCCCTTGAAATATCGCGCGAGTTTCACGAGCCGGCCTGCGTGATAATAAAACACAATAACCCCTGCGGCGTCGCCATGTCAAAGGAGGGGCTTAAAAAGGCCTACGAACTCGCGCTCGCCTGCGACCCCGTGTCGGCCTTCGGCGGCATAGTCGGCTTTAACGGAAGAGTAACGAAAGAACTCGCCGAAAAACTTATCGACATATTCCTCGAGGCCGTCGTGGCTCCGTCTTTCGACAAAGGCGCGATAGAGACGTTCGAGAAAAAGAAAAACCTCCGCGTAATGGCGGCAGGGGAGGAGAGCGGCCATAATCCGCTCGAATCGCCATTTGATATCAAAAGGGTCTCGGGCGGGGTTTTGATTCAAACGGTGGACAGGGAAAGCGCCTCCGACCTTAAATGCGTCACCAAGAGGGCTCCGACGGACGAGGAACTCACTGACCTCCTTTTCGCGTGGAACGTCGCCAAGCACGTTAAAAGCAACGCCATAATATTCGCCAAAGGCTCGCAGACCCTTGGCATAGGCGCGGGGCAGATGTCCCGCATAGACTCTACAAAGCTCGCCTCCATGAAGGCCAAGGACGTGGGATTCGACCTGAAGGGAAGCGTCCTCGCCTCCGACGCCTTTTTTCCGTTCAGGGATAACGTTGACCTCGCTTCGCAAAACGGCATCACCGCCATTATCCAGCCCGGCGGCTCGATAAGGGACGAAGAGGTCGTGAAGGCCGCGGACGAGCACGGCATAGCCATGGTATTTACGGGCATAAGGCACTTCAGGCACTAAATCACGGAGAGCATTTTGAAGATACTCATAATAGGTTCCGGCGGCAGGGAACACGCGCTCGCGTGGAAGATATCCAAAAGCCCTCTCGCGGAAAAAATATTCATCGCCCCGGGCAACGCCGGAACGCTCATGCGCGGCGAAAACATAGCCATAAAGGCGGACGACATAAAAGGCCTTAAGGCCTTTGCCTTAAAAGAACGTATCGGCCTCACTGTGGTGGGGCCGGAGGTTCCCCTCACCCTCGGCATAGCGGACGAGTTTGAAATGGCGGGGCTTAAAATCTTCGGCCCCTCGAAAAAGGCCGCCGAGATTGAAGGAAGCAAGGCCTTTTCAAAAGAACTCATGCGAAAATACGGTATTCCGACGGCAAGGTATAAGACTTTTTCAATCCCCGAAGAAGCGATAAAATACGCGAAAAAAGAACCTCACCCTCTTGTCATTAAAGCCGACGGATTGGCCGCGGGAAAAGGCGTCATAATATCGCAAAGCCCGGAAGAAAGCGCCGCCGCGATAACGAGTATAAGCATAGACTTCGGAGACGCCGGGAAAAGAGTGATAATAGAAGAATTCCTGAAAGGCGAGGAGGTGTCATTCCTCGCGATAACGGACGGCAAGACCGTGCTTCCTCTTGCGTCGGCTCAGGACCATAAAACAGTTTTCGACGACGACTTGGGGCCGAATACCGGCGGCATGGGCGCCTATTCGCCTGCCCCCGTCATGACAAAAGAACTCGAAGAAGAAGCGCTTTCAACTATACTGCTCCCGGCAATAGAGGCCATGGAAAAGGAAGGCCGTCCTTACAAAGGAGTGCTTTACGCCGGGCTTATGATAACAAACAAAGGGCCAAAGGTCTTGGAATTCAACGCGCGTTTCGGAGACCCCGAGACCCAGCCCATACTCACGCGCCTCACTACAGACCTCGTCCCCGTCATGCTCGCCGCGATAAAAGGCGAGCTCGACGGAATAAACCTCGAATGGGACTCGCGGCCTTCGGTATGCGTGGTCATGGCGGCCAAGGGATACCCCGGAAACTATGAAAAGGGGCACGCAATACTCGGACTCGATGAGGCGGAAAAGACCGAAGACGCGTTTATATTCCACGCCGGAACAAAGATAAAAGACAATAAGACGATAACGAACGGGGGAAGGGTTTTGGGAGTTACGGCATTGGGCGACGACATAAAATCAGCCATGGACAAGGCTTACTCGGCAGTCGGAAAAATCAGCTTCGAGGGGGCGCATTACAGGCGTGACATAGGAAAAAAGGCTTTGAGACAACTCTCTTAAGGAGGCTTTTATGATAAAACCGGTTGTAACGATAGTAATGGGAAGCGACTCGGACCTCGCGGTCATGGACGAGGCGGCGAAGGTGCTCGAGCTTTTCGACGTGCCTTACGAGATGACCGTATCCTCGGCGCACAGGGCTCCGGACAGGACATTTGAGATTGCCGCTACGGCGGAAAAAAGAGGGATAAAGGTAATCATAGCCGGCGCCGGACACGCGGCGCATCTCGCGGGATTCATCGCGGCAAAGACGACGTTGCCGGTTATAGGAGTGCCCATAGATTCGAGCGCCTTAAAGGGGCTCGACGCCCTTCTCTCGACCGTGCAGATGCCGGCCGGAGTGCCCGTTGCTACCGTTTCCATAGGGAAATCCGGGGCCAAAAACGCGGCAGTGCTCGCGGCCCAGATACTTTCCTTAAGCGACAGAAAACTTTGCGTAAGGCTCAAAGAGTTCAAAAAAGCGGAGGCTGAAAAAGTGGAAGAAAAGGCGAGAAAAATCTCCGCCATAAAAAGATAAGCCGGAACGCGCTTGAAAACAGGCGGCAAAAAACCCAAATCCCCCCGCTTCCCGTTGCAATGTGTTGCGGCAACGGGAACCCGGCCCCTTTCAAGGCACCCGCGCCAAGCGGCGTGGGTCAAGGGGAAACCCCTCATATTGAAGCCCGGAGACGACTTCACTCCGGCAATAGAGGCGTTAAGGCGCGGAGGGATAGTCGCTTACCCGACCGAGACCTTCTACGGATTGGGAGTTCATGCGTTAAACCCGAAGGCAATCGGAAAACTCTTCGCCATAAAAGGCCGGCCTCCGGAAAAACCCGTAACCCTCATAATAAAAAACCGGCAGGAATTGAAAGATATAGCCTCTGTAATCCCGGCAAAAGCGACGGGTCTCATGGACCGTTACTGGCCCGGCCCTCTCACGTTGGTATTAAAGGCCTCAAAAAAAATCCCTTCGCTCATAACGGCCGGAACCGGCACCATAGGGGTAAGGGTTTCGTCCAACCCGGTTGCGCAAAGACTCGTTTTTGAATTCAACTCGGCCATAACCGCGACCAGCGCGAACCCCTCGGGAAAACCCCCGGCAAAAGACGCGGCGAGTTGCGCTGAATACTTTAACGGCAACGTGGACGTCGTGATAGACGGAGGAAATCTTACCGCTGAAAAAGGCTCCACAATAGTTGACGCCACGGGAACGGAGATTAAATTTATACGCGAAGGGGTTATATTGTTTGAAGAGATAATTGAGTTTTTGAAAAACCGAAAGTAAATACGGAGGGCGATATGAAAAGAATCATAAGATATTTTTTCGAGGGACTCATGATACTCATCCCCATATTCGTCTCTGTGTACGTGGTCTTGACCGTCTTCAGGAAGATTGACGGCATATTCGGCTTTTCAACCCCCGGAATAGGCTTTGCCCTGACCATAGCGATTATAGTGTCGCTCGGGGCGCTCTCAAGCAACTTCCTGACTAAAAAACTCATCTCTTACGTCGAGGGCCTCTTCGCGAGGCTTCCTCTCGTCAAGATACTCTACGGCTCGATGAAGGACTTGATAGGGGCGTTCGTCGGAGACAAGAAAAGCTTCACCAAGCCGGTGCTCGTCACGATAAGCGCTGAGACCGGAGCAAAGGCCCTTGGTTTCGTGACGCGGGAGAGCCTCGAATCGCTCAGTCTTCACGGCCACGTCGCCGTGTACCTCCCGCACTCCTATAACTTCTCGGGCGCGCTTTTCGTGTATCCTAAAGGCATGGTGGAGCCTGTCCTCGCGGACAGTTCGGAATTCATGGCGTTCATCGTGTCGGCGGGAGTTTCCGGTTCGATAGAGGCTAAAAACCAACCTACCCGCCCGTAATGGTTCCGTCGGGCGTTATGAAAAAACTGCTTATGGCCGGAAGAAACGACTTCCAGCCCTTTTCATAGACCGCCACGTTCACGCGGAGACGCCCCGTGGCTTCGTCAATCACTTCGCTTTCCACCTGCACCTCGTACTCGGCGCCTTCGGCGCTCTTCGCGTCGTAACTCTCTATGTTAATTCCGCCCACGTATAAGGCGAGCCTCGAATAAGGCAGTTTTTTTACTTTTTCCATCTGCGCGAAGAGCATATTTTCCAATTCCTCGAATTCTTCCATTACGAAACCCCCTGCCCGCTATACCGTCTTTATTTAACACAAAAGAAAAAACTTTTACAAGGTTTACTTCCTGCCGAACCGCGCGGCGAAAAAGCCGTCCATGCCGTGCTTATGAGGATAGGACGTGAAATAACCGTCCCTGCCGACAAGTCCGGCGCATCCGCCCGGCAAAACGCCTGACAAATCTTCGGCGAAAAAATCCTGATGGGTTTTTAAAAAAAGCTCCGCGACCTCGATTGTCTCCTCGGGCTCGAACGTGCAAACCGAGTAAACGAGCCTCCCGCCGCGCCTTACGTACTTCGCGAGATTATCGAGGAGCCTTCCCTGTATTTTCGCCAATCTTTCCGCGTCCTCCTTGGTCCTTTTATACTTTATGTCGGGCGTCCTCCGTAAAACCCCTAACCCGGAACACGGCGCGTCAACCAATATCGCGTCAAAGCCCCCGGACGGCATGATCGAGCCGCGGCTTAAATCTTTCACCCCAACGAGCAGAGGCTCGAAAACAACCGTCGAAGCGTCGGCCGCGTTGGCGATGATATTTTTTACGCCGAGCCTCCGGCTTATATCCTCGACCGTCCTGAGCCTCGAGGACTGTTTATCGAGCGCCATAATGGTCCCCTCGTTTCGCATAAGCTGGGCGAGATGGGTCGTCTTTCCGCCGGGGGCCGCGCAGGCATCCAGTATGACCTCGCCCGGAACCGGGGACACGAGATACGCGACAATCTGGGACGCCTCGTCCTGAATATAATAACGCTCATCCGAGGGATTTAAAAAGGCGTCCCCTTTTTCGACGACCTCCAGCCCGTCCGGCGAATACACGGTATTCTTCGTAACGATGCCGGAAGAGGCGAGTTCCTCCGCGAGCCTATCCCTCGTAATCTTAAGCGTGTTCGTCCGGAGCACGACCGGCGGCAACGCGAGGTTCGCCTGACACATCAACATCGCGTCCTTGGCGCCGTGCCTCTTTATCCACCTCTCGACGAGCCATTCGGGATGAGAGAAAACAATCGAGATATATTTTACCGGCTCCCTGCTCAAGAGCGGAAAACTGACGCCTCCCTTCAGGGCGTTCGCGTTCCTCAAGACCGCGTTCACGAAACCGGCCTTTTTTTCGCCGTAGGGCTTTATGAGTTCGACTGTTTCGAATATCGCCGCCTCGGGAGGGATTCTCGTGAGGAAAAAAATCTGATAAACGCCGAGCCTCAAGGCGTTAAGCACGCTGTGCTCGAGTTTCTTGACTTTTATGTTCGAGAAGGCGTCTATTATCCAGTCTATCTTTATCCGCCACCGCAAAACCCCGTAAACAAGCTCGGTCAAGAGCGCCCTGTCGACGGCGGAAACGCGTTTGAGTTCTTCGTGAAGGAGTATGTCGGGATACGCGCCGTTGCTCTCGACCCTCATGAGTATTTCGAAGGCGACGGGCCTCGCTTTTTTATCAACGTTCTTCTTGGCCATAACGGGAAAATACAATATACCACGCGCTTCCTTATTTTCAAAGTCCGGCGGACGGCGCTTTGCTCCTCCCCTTTATAAGGGGCTGGGCTCCTCCGCCAAAGGCGGACGAAGCGCCGACCCACCCTTCGGGTGGGTACCCCGACGGGAAGTGGTGGGGTAAAAAGGAATTCAAGACAACCTCCCCCTGCCCCTCCTTGGTAAGGAGGGGAGTTAAGGCAGGCAGGGGCTCAGCCCCTGCCTTGAAAAGACAACGTGCCTCTGATACGATAAACTTATGATAGAAGAAGAAGGCGTGATTTTGGAATTGAAAGACGGCACGGCAATCGTCAAAGCGCAGAGGACCACCTCCTGCGACAAGTGCGCGACCAAATCCGTCTGCCAAGGGGTAAGCGAAACCGACATGGTGGTCGAGGCCCTTAATCCGATTAACGCCAAGGTCGGAGACCGCGTTTATATCTCGATAGGCGCCGGCACCGTCATAAAGGCCGGGGCCCTCATCTACCTCTTCCCTCTCGCGGCCTTCATATTCGGCGCGGTCGTGGCTCAGGCATATTCGGAACTCATCGTTCCGGACTGGAACAAAGACTTCGTTTCAGCCGGGGCCGGGGTTATCCTGCTTATCCTGACCTACGTCGCTCTTTCGTTTTACGGAAACTCGGCGCGAACAAGAAAAAACTACATGCCTATAATCCTTCGCGTGGTTTAGAGGACGCCCCTTGGGCATAAAAATCATCTGCCAGAATAAAAAAGCCTACTTCGACTACTTCATGGAGGAGACCCATGAGGCGGGGATAATCCTTACGGGCGGCGAGGTAAAATCCTTGAGGCTCGGCAGGGCGCAATTAAAAGACAGTTACGCCAAGGTCATGGGAAGCGAGGTATTTCTCGTAAACGCCCACATAAGCGCCTACGCCCAAGCCGACGCCACGGCCAAGCACGACCCGGAGAGAACGAGAAAACTCCTCCTCCACAAATGGGAAGTGAAAAAACTCATCGGCAAAACACGGGAGCAGGGCTATACGCTCATCCCGACCAAGATATACTTCAAAGGCGGCAAGGCCAAAGTAGAGATTGCCCTTGCCAAAGGAAAAAAACTCTATGACAAGAGAGAATCCATAAAGAAAAAAGACGTCACGCGGGAGATGGACCGCGCGGTGAAGGGCAGAAAGGCAAAGGAAGGCTGAGGCTGATTTCCTTCTCCGCCTGCGGAGAGGTCCCCTTTTTTCCGCCGTGGGTGAGGTCTCGCATTCCTGCAAACAACCAACCCCTTCTGTCATTCCCGCGGTCTTTTGAGCGGGAATCCAGTTCTTTTTCTGAATATTTTTCCCAAGATTAACCCCCTCTCCCCTCGCGGGAGCGATTCCTCCCTTTCGGGGCACCCACGCCAAGCGGCGTGGGTCGTGGAGGTCAGGAGGGATTTGAGGGTTGAGGTGAGGGGTAATTTGTATTCCTTCCTTCTTTTATGTTATAATTTTTATATGGGGGCGACCGGCTTCGACGGGACGCCGGCAAGTCGAGGGAAGCATACCGAGGTCCTATCTCCTCGTAAAACAGGGTAGACAGCCATAACTGGCGAACCAAACTACGCACTCGCCGCTTAATTAACGGCGAGCGTCCTGCATGTCCCCTCCCGCGGGCCTTGTAAGGACGACACTTTGCGGGATGGCCTTCGTTACTTTGTCCCGAGCGAACGAAGGCGAGACTCAATGGGACTGGCTCCGCGCCCCTGCCTGTGGGGAAACGCGGCGCGAGATTCAATCATAGGCTAAGTATGTAGATGCCCCGGCTCAAGTGTTTCCGGACGTGGGTTCGATTCCCACCGCCTCCACCAAGTTTTAACGGCTTGCCTTATTGGCAAGCCGTTTGGTTTTTTGGGGGCATTGACTATCCATAGCCTTGCCTCAAAAAATTCCGCTTCAAAGGAAAATTGTTGATATAATAGACCTATCTATATTTTGTTGGGTTCGGGGTACCCACGAGTATGTCGAATATAAATATTGAAATATCAGCAAGTGCGGTTGCTTGGTATGCGGCGATAATCAGCACCATAAGTTTGGTGGCATCAATATATTTGTCATTCCGAGATAGGGCGAAAATAAGAATCAAGTATCAGCGAGATATGGCGGTGTTCAACTCGCCACTTTATGACAAGAACAAGACATACTTCAACGTCACAGTCGTAAATAAAGGTCGAAGATCAATCCGAATCTCCAACGTCGGTATACGAATTATTGGCAAAGAAAAAAACTTCGCACTTATTAACGACAGTATACTGGGGCATACCAACAAGATATTGACGGAAGAAAATCCAACCGTGAACTTCATGATGGAGCAGGATGAAGAATTTTTAAAAAGTGCATGGTATATAGTAGTATACGACGCAACGGGGCGCGAGTACCATAAATACATGCACAGATTTCCGACACTGTGGCGAATCTATTACGGTTGGAAAATCCGAAAGAAGGTCACGAAAGTCCTGTAGCCCTGTAAGTTGGGTTAGCGGAGCGGAGCGTAACCCGATAAATATACTAACATGGAGGCGTCATGGGTTGGTCTAATGCTCAATTATGGGTAGTCTTGTAGGGTGGGCTCGACCTACCATTTAGACGCTCATAAAAAGGGATTGGTGGGCACAGTATAACAGCCCACCCTACAGGACTGCATTCGACGCTCGGCTACAAGACGCCGGAACGGTTCGAAGCGGAATACAAAACAAGCCGCGCTACACAGTTCGTAGGGTGGGCTCGGCCCACCATTTATACGCTCATAAAAGGGATTGGTGGGCACAGCCCACCCTACGGGACTGCGTTCGCCCCATCCCCGGGAATTTCAAAAAAGTTCTTTTGTGGTATAATATGTGAGAAATAAATCTGTTCTGATTTTAGAAGGGTAAAGGGTGGGATTAGCCCACCCTACGGGGCTTGGAATAGAAAAGGAGGTTACCATGAAAAAACCACTCGTATTGTTGGCCGCTTTCGTTACCGTATCTATCTCCATTGTCTTTTTCCCAACATTTTCCTATGCTGGCGAAAAAGGCGTAGATCAGAACTGTTATATGAATTGCATAAGATACATCGATTCTTCGACCTGCACGGAAAGATGTGATCCCGATGTCGTTAAAAACCGCAAACTAAACGATAGCGGACAGCGTAAAGAAAATGTAATCATTCTTTATCAACCTACCCCTTACAACTTGTGCTTCGATGCGTGCATGGCAAAAAAAGATGAATATCTCGAATGCAGTTCCAGCTGTTCACGCCTTCTGTGGCAGAAATGAATTATCTATGCTAATTAGGGACATCGGGGCTGTTGAAAAACCGTAAAATAGCGTAGTCCCATAGCACACAGTATTTGCATAAAAAAATATGCCTTTATTATCGTTCCCACGCAGGAGCGTGGGAACGCCGTCTTGGCCTTGTAGGGTGGGCTCGGCCCACCATTTATACGCTCATAAAAGGGATTGGTGGGCACAGCCCACCCTACCGGACTACCCCTACCTCATCACCCTCAGTATCGCCTCCGCCGCCCTTCTTACCGTCCCCGGCTCTCCAAGCGCGGCCCTCACCTCCGCGAGGCCGTGATCCGTCTCCTCCTTTGTGGCGCTCTCCAGAAGCCCCCCGAGTTCTATGGTTATATTCTTCGCCGTAACGTCCTTCTGCACAAGCTCGGGGCAAAGGGGCCTACCGAGGATGATGTTCGGGAGACCATACGATATGCCGCGTCCGGCGAACTTGGAGAGAAAGTTGGAGAGGTAATAAGATAGCCCCAAAGTCTTCCGGATTATCAGCATATGCGCGCCGGAAAGAGCGGCCTCGACGGTCGCAGTCCCCGCGCCTATAACGGCAACGGAGGCGGCCCGCAAGGCCAATTGCCTTTGACCTTTGACGGCCTTGGGCTTTCTGGGCGCCGCCTTGATAAGGCCGTTCAGGAACTCTTCCTCGTACTTTTCCGCGTCCGGTATCACGAGCCTCACCTTCCGCGAGCTCCACGCCGCGGCCTCGGCCGCGCCCTCGACAATGACCCTCAGACGCTCCATTGTTTCTTCCGCGCCGCCGTCGCCCGGTATGAGGGCCACGAGCGCCTCGGTCCAATCGTACCCGAGGGCGGCCTTGGCCTCTGTCCGGCTCATGGAGCAATCCACAATGTCCACAAGGGGATGTCCCACAAACTCGACGTCAACTCCGGCTTGCTTGTACATGGCTGTCTCAAAAGGGAATACGGCAAGCGCCCTGTCTATAAGCCCCCTCAATTTTACGAGGCGCCTCGTCTTCAAAGACCTGCCTGCGGCTCCGGCGTAATCTACGACAGGAATGCCCCTCGTCTTGGCCTTCTCCATCAGGTGAAAGTCAAAGACACTCTGGTCCGCGAGGACAATGCAATCGGGCTTTTCGCTCTCGAGCTCCCTTTCGAGGCCGCCCTTTGAGTGGCCGTGGGCCGCTCCGATGCACTTCACAATCGCCTCCGGCCTTATCTCCTTAAGAGATGAGGCAAGCGAGGCGACGTAGAGGTCGCCGTATTCTCCGTAGCTTACTAAAAATATCTTCTCTGCCATGTGAAAACGAACCGCCTCTCTTTTGCGCCAAAAAACCCGGGGTCTGAACGGATGAAGCCCCGGTCATGATAAGTAGGCTTCGCCACAATGAAAGCTGCTCATAAAAAGAGACGGTGGGCGGTGCCCACCCTACAAGGCTGCCATGTGAAAACGAACCGCCTTTTTTTTGCGTTAAAAAACCTATGAGGCCTCAAAACTATTTTATATAATTAAACCAAAATCCGCAAGGCTCGATGGTATGAATGCAAACCCTCTTTATTTTAATGCAAAGCGCTGTTTTTTATGTTATCATAATCGGCTATGATTCAGGTATCCGGCCTTTCAAAGTCTTATAACGCCAAGCCTCTTTTCGAGGACATTACCTTTTCCGTGGGCAAAGGCGAAATCATCGGCCTTGTCGGCAGGAACGGCTCCGGCAAGTCAACCCTTATGAAAATCCTCGCGGGCCTTGAAAATTACGACAAAGGCGTATTCAGCGCGCCCAAGGGCTACAAACTCGGTTATCTCGACCAGCATATCCGCTTTACGCAAAATACCGTGCTGGAAGAATGCTGTCAGGCCTTAAGCGCGGAAGAACAATACGACCATTACAAGGCCGAAAAAATCCTCTTTGGCCTCGGTTTCACGGAAGACGACCTTCTCCGGCCTCCTTCCGAATTTTCAGGAGGATTCCAGCTCAGGATAAACCTGACCAAGACCCTGCTTCAGAATCCGGACCTCCTGCTCCTGGACGAGCCCACGAACTATCTTGACATCCTGAGCCTTCGCTGGCTCAGAAGATTCTTAAAGAGTTTTCGCGGAGAAGCCATCTTGATAACCCATGACCGCGAGTTCATGGATTCAATAACGACCCACACCATGGGCATTCACCGTGGAAGCCTGACCAAGACAGAGGGCTCGACCGAAAAATACTACGCCCAGATTATGCTGGACGAAGAAATCCACGAAAAAACCCGCCAGGGTCAGGAAAAGAAGATAAAAGACCTGATGAAGTTCGTGGATAGATTCGGAGCCAAGGCATCCAAGGCAGGCCAGGCCCAATCCAAACTGCGGCAGATAGAAAAAATGAACTTGCTCGACGAAATCAGGCCCGAATACAAACTCGGATTCCGTTTCAACTATAAACCCATTCCATCCAAAGTATCCATGCAGGCCGAAGGCCTCGCCTTTTCGTACACCGGAAATCCGAAAGACAATCTTTTTGAAGATTTGTCGTTTCAGATAAAACCCGAAGACCGGCTTGCGGTCATAGGCAAAAACGGAAAAGGCAAAACGACCCTTTTGAACGTCTTGGCGCAAACCGCGCAACCGACCGCGGGTTCGGTCAAGTTTCCTCCCGGCATCTCAATCGGTTATTATCAACAAACCAACCGGAAGGATTTGAATCCCGACCATACCGTGGCCGCGGAAATCGCGCAGGCGAACCCGCGCCTGAGCAATTCGGAGAGCCGGGCCATCTGCGGGGCCATGATGTTCTCCGGGGATTTGGCGAACAAAAAAGTCTCCGTGCTTTCCGGCGGAGAGCAAAGCAGGGTTTTGCTCGGGAAGATACTGGCGCACCCGGCAAACATCCTGTTCCTGGACGAACCATCAAACCACCTCGACATGGACTCCATACAGGTGATGACGCAGGAGATAAAAAAGTTCCCCGGCGCAGTCGTCATAGTCACCCATAACGAAGAAATATTAAGGGTCTTGGCCACCAAACTCATCATCTTTCATAAAAACAAAGCGGAGGTTTTCGCGGGAACCTACGATGAATTTTTGGAAACCATAGGTTGGGAAGAAGAAGCCTCCCTTAAAAAACCAAAGGAAAAGCCTTCCGAAAAACCTTCAAAACAAGAAGGCGCCAAACCGTCAAAAGAGCAAAGCCGGAAAATGCCGGGTTACGCTTCGCCGACCGATGGGTTCCCCCAACCTACGCTGAATTCGCTCGAAAAAGACTATGAAAGCATGGAAAACGAAATCCTGATATTAGAAGAAGATATTAAAAATAAAAATGAAGAAATCATCCTGATGCTCCAGGAGAGAGTCGACGGGTCTCAAATCCGGGAGATCTACAAAACCATCGGCAAGATGCAATCGCGTCTTGACGGCTGCTACTTAAAACTGGAAGAACTCTTCCTCCAAATGGAGAGAGCGCGCGTTACGGCTTAAAACTCGCCCGGAACCCCCCCCTCTCAAATCCCTCTTGCCATTTATATACGCAATGATTTATAATTCTTTTACTCTTCGCAAACGAGGTGCGTCATGAAGAAAAAGACTCTGTTCGCTATTTTCGCGTTTCTGGTTTCGGCCGTCCTGCCGTTTGGCGCAAAGGCCGAGGAAAGCGCCTTCATAAAAGACTTTACCGCGAGCTACAAGGCCATGAAATCCGACCGCGCGGCCGCGCTCGTAAGGCAGTATAAAAGCGCAATATCGGCCGAGGTGGAATTCCTGATAAACGAGGCGGCATCGAAGGATAAAAGCTACTTCGAGAAAATGGACATCCTGGACGTGGCGAACGCCCTTGCCGCCATGAATATTGAATGGAACGCCGGCGACGCAGGCCTTTTAAAGAAGGTCGAAGACATCCAGAAAAAAGAAATCGCGGAAGAAAAGAAACGCGTCGAAGAAAAAGAGAAGTACGCGCGCGAGGAAAAAGTGCCCGGAAACTTCGTCCTCATGACGCACAACGAGGAGATGGTCAAGCAGGGGCTTGCCCCGGTCCTTTACCCGCATTGGGTGCACAGGCTCTTTTTCAGATGCAAGGTGTGCCACGAAGGCATAGAAAAAATGAAACGCGGGGCGAACGGAATCTCGCATAAAACGATAGACGAAGGCAAATTTTGCGGCGCGTGCCATAACGGCAAGATATCCTTCTCGACGACCGACAAAAACTGCGAAAGATGCCACATGGCCGGGACGGACAAATCGAAGCCGTTTCGCGACTTAAGCCGTTTTACGGACAAAGACCTTAAAGAGATTTCCGCGAGGCTCGGCTCGTTCTGGGACCCGGAAAAACTTCCCGAAAAGACCTACCCGCGCGACAAATTCGGCTTCATAAACTGGGTCAAACTCGACAAAACAGGCGCGTTCAAACCGCTCGATTCGATAAACGCCGAGGAAGAAGTTGAAGGTGTGAAGGATAACCTCATTTATTTCGAATCTTCGATGAGCTTCATGAAGGGGGTTCTTTTCAGCCACAAGATACATTCGACGTGGATCAAATGCTCGCTCTGCCACGAAAACGTCTTCAAATCCGAACTCAACGCCAATAAAATCGTCATGAAAGAGGTGCTCGACGGCAAGCACTGCGGCAAATGCCACGGCAGGGTGTCGTTCACGTTCTCGGACTGCATGAGGTGCCACGCCTACGACAAACAATCCGTGCCGGAGGGCGCCCTGATACATCCGGCGAAACCGAAAGAACCGGCTCCATCTCAATAAAAGCCTTGTTTGAAAACGAAATTCAAGAAGCGCGGTAAAGCGGATTTAATCCTTCCATCTTTGCGATAGAGACGAAGTCCTCCCCTGTCTTTCCGTGACACCCCGGCCCTGCGCCCGCGATATTAGCCATCGGTTCATAAGTTGGGTTCCGTTGAATTGCCGTTGCGCGTAGCCGCCAGACTGGCCGCGACGGAAGCGGCGATAATAATGGCCACGATGCCCAGAGCCAAACCAATCGGCACCTTGTAAATGTCCACCACAAGCATCTTCGCGCCCACGAACACCAGCACAAGGGCCAGCCCGTATTTCAGCAGGTGGAAGCGGCCGGCTATGTGGGCAAGCAGAAAATAAAGCGCCCGCAAGCCCATGATGGCGAACATGTTTGAGGTAAAAACGATGAAGGGATCGCGCGTGACGGCGAAGATGGCCGGAATGGAGTCCACCGCGAAGATGACGTCCGATATCTCTATGAGCATCAGCACCAGAAAGAGCGGCGTGAACCAGCGCAGGCCCTCCTGCGTCACCGTAAACTTCTCTCCGCGGTATTCATGGGTGATGCGCAGATGGCGGCGCATCCATTTCAACACCGGGTTCTTCTCCAGGTTCATTTTCTTGTCGGCGAATATCAACATCTTAAAGCCGGTGACAGCCAGGAACAGGCCGAAAACGTAGAGAATCCAATGGAACTTGGCCACCAGATACGCGCCCATTAGTATCATCGCCGCGCGCATGATGATGGCGCCGAACACGCCGAATACTAGCGTCCGGCGCTGATATTCATCCGGCACGTGGAAGAAGCCGAATATCATCAAAAAGACGAAGACGTTGTCCACGGACAGGGACTTCTCTATCAGATAGCCGGTGAGGAACTCCAACGCCTTGTCGTTGGCCACCTCGCGGCCGGCCGTGCCGTCGAGATACCACCAGAGCAAGCCGGTGAAGATGAACGAGAGGGTAATCCAGACTATGCTCCAGACCAGCGCCTCCTTCGTCGAAACCTTATGCGCCGTCTTGCCGCCCAAAACGAACAAATCCAGAGCCAGCATGCACAGCATGAAGGCGGCGAAACCTGCCCACAATAGCGGGGTGCCGACGCTGACCGGTTCCATCAACGGGACCCTGCCTCGGCGCTTGATTTAAACCGGACAATTTGCGGATATTCGAAGACTTGACGAAGAGGCAAATCCATGCGCTATTCCCTGTCTTTCTTTGGCACCCCGGCCCTGCGGGCCTTGTCTTTAATCTCTTCGAGTTCTTCGGCGAGTTTTTTGATAAGCCTTTCTATCTCGGGGATTTCCTTTTTATATTTATTATAGATGTCCACTTCGGATTGCTCGTAAATCTGTCCCATGCTTCTTCCCTTTTCAAAAACCTCGGCAAACTGCTTCCTCGCGCCGTAATCCTTTTCGCTCTTTGCCATATCGTCTTTTCGCCTTTTAATCTCGGACTTCCACCCTTGAAGCGTGCGGTCGCCGTAAAGCTCTTCTTCGGCGGCTTTATTCCGCGGGGAAGGAATTGGTTCAACCGGCGCTTGGACGGAAGGGGGCTTAGGCTCCGCTTCCTCTATTACAATCATATTCTTCCGGTATTCAACCGGAACCTTGAACTCGTCGTCCGTTACGTGCAAAACCCCGTCCTTATCCACCCAACGGTACATGACGGCATGGGAAACGGTTACCAACGCAAACGACAACGCTATGGCTAAAAAAACGTATCTCATGGCTAAAGTATATACAAAACTTGCTCTTTCGTCAAACAAGGGCTGAGCCCTTGCTTAATATCCCTGCTTACCGCCTACGGGAACAAGCTCTGCGGGGGCGGGCTCTTGACCGATAATGTTTTCAGCCTGCCTCTTTAACTCCCCTCCTTAACAAGGAGGCAGGCTCCCTTTGCGTCCGCCGCAGGCGGACAATGCAAGGGGAAGCGGGAAGGTTGTCTTACTCCACCCCGCCTCCCCCGACGTTACGCCGGGGGAGGAGAACGGTGTGCGGCCACCGGGGTTTATTCATTCACTGTGCCCCGTAAGAACGGCAATGTCCTTTCCGTCGGTCGTCACGATGACCGCTCCGTTCATATCTGTCCGGTAAATTGTCGCGCCCGCCTTAACATATCTTTCCGTGACATCTCCGCCGGGCATGCCGAACGGATTGGCGAACCCGGAAGACACGACCGCGACAGAGGGATTTACCTTCTTGATAAAACTCTCGCTCGAAGACGTTTTGCTTCCGTGGTGCGGCACCTTTATGACGTCGGCAGATATGTCGTCGCTCAAAAGCGCGGCCTCTCTCTTAATCCCTATGTCCCCGGTAAAAAGAAAACTCCGCGTCCCTTTCGTAAGCCTTAAAACCATCGAGACGTCGTTTATGTCGTAATTCGAGCCTTTTCGCAAATTAAGGAACTCGACCTTGACCCCGTTTATTTCGATATCAGGCGTTTCGTCACGAACGACGTTGACCTTCACGGATTTTTCTCCGATTGCCTTAATAAGTTTCGGGTCAAGCCGTCCCATGCCGTTCCACCAGAACTCATCCGGACTGAAATTTTCGACGATGAACGGAAGCCCCCCCATGTGGTCTCTCTGGGCGTGGCTCAAGACCGCGTAATCAATCTTCGTTATCCTCTTATCCCAGAGAAACGGCGCAACAATCATCTTTCCCGTGTCGAAATCGCCGCCGTAAAAACCCCCCGCGTCTATGAGCATGAATTTTCGCCTTTGCCCGAGGTATTCCGGAAACTCAATCAGGGCGCCGTCGCCCTGACCCACGCTTATGAAAGTAACCTTTAAATCCCCGCCCTTCATGGCGACGTAACGCGACCAACCGAAAACAGCCGCGAAGGCCGCCATGGAAAACATAAAAACAAAAACCGCCAAGCGGCTTTTTCTCAAATTGGGCAGGCACGCGAGGCCGCAATAAAAAATCGCTATCTCGAGGAGCGTCGGCGTCGCCGCGCGCAAATAAGAATATTCAAAACTCGACATGAATTCCATCACCCATACCATAAAGCCCGCGAGGACGCCGGCGAAACGCATCATAAACTCCGCCCCTCCGTGCCACACCGGTAAAAGCGCGAAAGAGATAAGCCCCACGGGCACGGCTGCCGCGGTAACGGGCACGGCCACGATATTGGCGACGAGCGCGACAGCGGAAACGCCGTTGAAATAATAGACGCTTAACGGATACGTGCCGAGTATCGCCGCCAAAGACACCGTAAGGAAGACCATAACCTTGCGCAAAAACCTTGCCTGAATTCCGGAGACGCTCTCCTCTCCGGCGAAAAACCACGAATTCAACTCCGGCACAAGATAGGCCATTGAAATCACGGCCGCGAAGGAAAGCAGAAACGAAACGTCCCACAAAGACCCCGGCGACGCCGCGAGCACCGCCAAAGCGGCAAGAGCTATGGCGCTATATATGTCGCGCACCTTGCCCGAAAGCATCGCGAGAACGAATACCGCGACCATAATCGCGGCGCGCTGCGTCGGCACGGAAAACCCGGACATGACCGCGTAGGCAACGACAGGCAAGATTGACAGGGCAAGGGAAAACTTTTTCGCGTTGATTGCGAGAGTAACGCGCCTGCTTCTCCTTAAAAGCCAAAAAACCGCGGCGTAGGAAATCCACGCCACAAAGCCGACATGAAGTCCCGACACGGAAAGCACGTGCGCCGTGCCCGTGGATATGAAGGCGTCGTTAGTCTCCGCCGCAATCCCGTTTCTCTCGCCTATCAAAAGCGCCTTGATGACGCCTCGATTCGCGGCTCCCGAAGCGTCAATGAAATCATTGAACCGCTCCCTTAAACCGGAAAACGCGTTTAAAAATCCCCTTCCCTCTCTCACCTTGACTATAAGGCCGTCTTTTATATAGGCCCTTACGAAGATCCCGCTCCGCGCGAAACGCCCCCTGTAATCGAACTCGCCGGGGTTGCCGAAGTTTCTTATCTCTTTAACGCGCCCCGCGAAAATAATCCTGTCTCCGTTTCCGGCGCGAAACGCGCTGCCGTGTGAAACGACCGCTATTCCGCCGGAGGTCTTCTCCCATGCCCCGTCCGAAAACACTCGCTCCGCCCGGACGTAGAACATCGCATCGGGCCCGGCCTCGTCCGGAAGACCCGTTATAACGCCGTAAACCCTTACAACGCCTTTATCGGAATAGTCCTTTATGGAGGCCGTCGGGAAATCCGCCGCAGAGGAGAGGAATAACGCGCCGAGGAAGAAAAAGGAAGGAACGGCAAAAAGCGCGTTCATCTTGAATCTTTTAAAAACCGCCGCGACAAGCGGCAAGAGGGAGAGAAAAAGCAGACCGGCGTGTTGCCAACCCGGGAGGCCGGAATATTCGGCGAAGACAAGCCCCGCGATGAACGCAACGGTAAGAGGCGCCATGGGACGAAGAGATATCCGGGAATAAAATGTTTTCATATGCATGGCGTCGAAACCTTATGCGCGTTACCGGGCGGCTATACGGAAAGTTCCCTCTTAATGTCGTTCGCGAGCTTTTCGGTTATGCCCGCCACCTTGGTAAGCTCGCGGATAGAGGCGTTTCTAACGCCTTCAAGGTCTCCGAACCTCTCGAAAAGGGCAAGCCTTTTCTTCCGCCCTACGCC
>DASRUI010000128.1:0-4791 GCA_035655515.1 Thermodesulfobacteriota bacterium | reverse complement strand
AAAGCCGTAACTCAACCCTTTAGGGTTGATGTTTGTCAAGGCTACCCCACCCTGCCCTCCCCAACGAGTGGGGAGGGAATAAGGCGAAAAAATTCACCAAAGCCTTGAGTTACGAAAAACAGGATGGATTCAGGCATGGGGAATAAGGAAAAAGTTTTTTTAGCCGGAGACATAGGCGGAACAAAGACCGAACTCGCGTTCTTTCAAAAGAAGAATGATGTGTTTTTTTGCGTCGCGAGGAAGAGGTTTTTGAATTCCTCCTACAAGAACGCCGAGGCGGTTATGGGGGAATTCCTCAAAGGCGTCGGAAGCGGCCTTGAGATAGAGGCCGTCGCTTTGGGCGTTGCCGCCCCTGTCAAGGATAACCGCGCCCGGCTTACCAATCTCGGATGGCGCGTGGACGGGAGAAAAATAGGCGGGAAGTTTTCCTTCAAAACCTGCGTCCTCTTAAACGACCTCGAGGCAACGGCAATGGGCATATTGGAACTTAGAAAGAAGGATTTTTTTTGTTTGCGAAAGGGGCGCCCGACACGCTCTTCGTCCGCCTCGGGCGGAGGGCGCCCCGAAGGCAACGCGGCGATAATAGCGCCGGGCACCGGACTCGGCGAGGCCGCGCTTTTAAATATCAAGGGAGAGTTTTTTCCGATGACGTCGGAAGGCGGGCACGTTGATTTCGCTCCGAAAACTAAAATCGAGGCCGAATTATTGTTTTACCTTTTAGCGAAATACGGGCACGTAAGTTACGAGAGGGTCGTATCCGGGCCGGGCATTAAAGAGATATACGATTTTTTGACGCGCGGCAAAAAAACGCCGGAGCGCATTAAAAAAAGATTTCTTGCCGAAGACCCGTCGTCGGTCATAGCGAACGAGGCGGAGAAAAAAGGCGGAGACAAGGCGTGCCTTAAGGCTCTTTCGCTTTTTGTTTCCGTACTCGGAGCGGAGGCAGGGAACATGGCGCTCAAGTATCTCGCCTCAGGCGGGGTTTATCTTGCCGGAGGCATACCCCCCAAGATAATCAAAGCGTTAAAGAAAAAGGAGTTTCTCGAATCTTTCCGCGATAAGGGGAGGTTCAGGGAATATCTTTCTTTGATACCGGTTTACGTCGTGCTTAACGACGCTACAGCGCTCTTGGGCGCGGCGAGGTTCGCTTCAATGATGATAAAACGGCAAGTTGCCGGTCAAACGAGGCAACGGCCATTTTTGCGACGTAGACGTATATAATTAATACGTCGAGGAGTAAAAATGCGCCGGGAACGAAGTGTGGCCGGCAAATCGCCGTTTTACTTCCATAAAGGAAAGGCCGCTCAAATGGCCGTAAGGATTTATAAGGACATATTCGAACTCGGCAGAGCGGCGGCAGGCCTTTTCGTCGAGATTGCCGAAAAAAAGCAAGGTCCTTTCTCGTGCGTGCTTCCCGGAGGCAAGACGCCTCTTGAGTTTTTCAAAGCCCTCGCGAACGAGCCTTTCAAGGGAGAGGTCAAGTGGAGCGGCGTTCACGTGTTTTTCGGGGACGAAAGATGCGTTCCTCCCGATAATCCGGAAAGCAACTATCGCGCGGCCTTAGTTAATCTTCTTTCAGCCGTTGACATTCCAAAAGAAAACATCCATAGAATGAAGACCGAACTGCCTCCCGACGAGGCGGCCTTTGAGTACGAGAAAGAGGTGTCGGATTTTTTCGGAGACGCGCCTAAGCGAGCCTTTGATCTGGTTTTTTTGGGATTGGGAGCCGACGGCCATACGCTTTCTTTATTTCCTTTTACCCGGGCCCTCGAGGAGAAAAAACGCCTTATAGTCGAAAACTACGTGGAGCGGCTCCGCGCATGGAGGATAACCATGACTCTTACGGCAATAAATTCCTCGGAAAACGTCGTGTTTCTCGTGTCGGGCCGCGATAAGGCCGTGATATTGAAAGATGTTCTGGAAGGCGATTCCAAGGCGCGACCCACGCCGCTTCGGGGTACCCACTCGGAGAGTGGGTCGGGTACCCCGGCCGGACTCGTAAAGCCGGTCTCAAACGAAGTAATCTGGCTGGTTACAAAGGATGCGGCGAGTCTGTTAAGGGATTCTAAAAGCTTAAGGCGGGAATGACGAAAGGGGCTGATTGCGGGAATGACAAAAAGGTAAAGTAGGGGTTCAAAATTTTGAACCCCTACTTACTTGGCCGCCTTCATCTTCGTATGGCAGTTCATGCATTGATATAACGGAAACGCCCTTATCGAATCGTGGCAGTTCGGCGAGCCGCAGAACTGCCCGTCCATGTTCTTCTTCATCGTTATGTCGTTTGCCCCGCGCTTATCCTTGAATATCGAAGGATGGCAATCGACGCATTTGTATATCTTAACGTGAGCGGCGTGAGGATAGTTTACCGAATCCACTCCCGCCTCGTTCATGCTTTCCCTCTTGTCGTTGAGGACGATGTTGTCGGGCGCCGTGGCCGAATCACCCGTAACGGCGGTTAAAGCCATAAAAACAACGGCGGAAATTATCGAAAACTTTTTACCCACCGGTTACTTCTTTGCCTTTGCCTTGGGCACGTTATGGCACCTCGAACAGTCCGTAAGGGGGAACGCCACCTTGCCGTGACATCTTCCGCACCACTGGCCGTTCACTATGCCCACCATGGTCATATTGTTTTGGCCTGCCGCCGGGATGAATATATCGGTGTGGCAGTTGTCGCAGTTGAACCAGTACGTGTGTATCCAGTGCGGATAGGTCACGTCGTTGGTGAACCTGCCCTTTGCCTGTATTATGACGTCCATGTCGAGGGGAGGAGTGTCTTCCACCGTCGGGTCGAGCGAAGGTCTGGGGGATATGATGTTGCCCTGCTTTACGGTCTTTGCCCAGTCAACGAGACCGTACTTGTCTTTAGGAAACACCGCGGCGCTCATGGCCTGCGGATGCCACGCCTGTCCGGCCTTGAAAGACGCGCTGACAGGCTTCGTGGCGTCTCCGGTGCCCGCGAGTTTGCCTGATGTGTCGAGGTATATTACGCTCGTGGGGTCGCTCGGGTCCACGGTCTGGGACACCGCCGCTTTTTTCTTTGTTGGTTGGGGTTCCGCCGCGTTTATGACTCTTACGGCCGTCCATCCCGCGAATACGACGGCAAGAGTAACGGCGGCTATCCTAATATATGTTCTCGATCTCATGAAAGACTCCTCCTTTCGGAATCAAAAGCTTATTTACTGGCCCGTGTACGAGTGACACCTGTCGCAGTAAAGGGCCTCCCACGCGACAAGGCCGTTGTGGCATCTTCCGCAGAAATTGCCGTTCATTATCTCCGTCATGTTGATGTCGTTGGCGCCTTTCTGCATCTTGAAGATGTCTACGTGGCAAACCTTGCATTTAAACCTTATGCGGTGGAACCAGTGCGGGAAGACTACAGGGTTGACTCCCGCCTCCTTCATGCTGTCTGTCTTGCTGTTAAGGACGATGTCGGCGTATTCGGCGAATGCCGGCGTAGCCACAGCCAGTCCCCAGCAAATAAACGCTGTGAGGAGTATCAATAAGCCTCTCCTTTTCATTTACGTGCCTCCTTTACGTTAGGTAATTTCCAGTGTCCGCGAATTCGGTTGCAAGGTATTATATGCCTCGGCAAGGGGTGCTTGTCAAGGAAAATTTAATCTTAATTTAATCTTGGCATATCGGCCGCAGGGGTTTATTGATTCATAGCGCTATCCGCAGGACTTATATAATTGAAAACAACCCCTTTGTATGTTATAAAAAGCCGTCCGGTCTCATAGGGAAGATTTTTTCGTCGTTCGATCCTTCGACAGGCTCGGGACGAACGTCTCGCGATAAGGAGGTAGCGGGTTTTGGAGAGGCTTTTTGATTGGAAAAGAAGCGTATATTGCAATGAGGTCGCGAAAAAGGACGTCGGACACGAACTCACTCTCATGGGCTGGGTGCAGAGGAGAAGGGACCACGGAGGCCTCATATTCGTTGACCTGAGGGACAGGACAGGCATCGTGCAGCTTGTCTTTAATCCGGCCACCTCGAAGGATATACATGCCAAGGCGCATCTCATCAGAAACGAGTTCGTGATAGCCGTTAAGGGAGCGGTCTCGTTAAGGCCGCAAGGCACGGAGAACGCGAATCTAAAGACAGGGCAGGTCGAAGTGGCGGTCAAGGAGCTTAAGATATTGAGTTTCGCCGCTCCCCAGCCCTTTACAATCGAGGACGACACTGAGGCGGGAGAGGACATACGCCTTAAGCACAGGTATCTCGATTTAAGGCGTCCGAGACTCCAGAGAAACCTGCTTCTCAGGCACAAGGTTTGCCTGAGCGCGAGGAACTATCTTTCGACAGAGGGTTTTTTGGAGATAGAAACTCCGATGCTCACCAAAAGCACGCCCGAGGGGGCGAGGGATTTTCTCGTGCCTTCGAGGCTTAACGCGGGGCGCTTTTACGCCTTGCCTCAGTCTCCTCAGTTATTCAAGCAGATACTCATGGTGTCGGGCTTTGACAGGTATTTTCAGATTACGCGGTGCTTCAGGGACGAAGACCTCCGCGCCGACCGCCAGCCGGAATTCACGCAGATAGACGCGGAGATGAGTTTCGTGGACGCCGGGGACGTGATGATCTGCATGGAGGGGCTTATACAAAGCATTTTTAAAGAGGCAAGCGGGGTGGAGCTTAAGAGGCCTTTTCCGCGGCTCACCTATGACGAGGCAATGTCCCGCTTCGGTCTTGACGCGCCGGACGTGAGGTTCGGCATGGAACTCGTTGACTTGACGGATATCGTAAAGACGTGCGAATTCAAGGTCTTTAAAGACGCGGCCTCAAGCGGAGGAG
>DASRUI010000127.1:0-5376 GCA_035655515.1 Thermodesulfobacteriota bacterium | reverse complement strand
GTCAGGTAGTCGAGCCCCACGTTCGAGAGAAAGGCCAGCCTCTCCCTTATCTCTTTTATTATCCTTCTCGCGATTTCTTCTTTTATTGGGTCGAGTTTGAGATTCTTGAAAAATTCAATTGCCTCTTTTACGGGCATTCCGGCGACGTTGTTTATGGATTTTTTGCCAACCTTTACGTGAAGGGATTCTTTTTTCAGGCGCGCGCCTTTGCAGAGAGGGCATGGCTGCGAGTTCATGTAGCGCTCGAGCTCCATTAAGGCGTCTTCGGAATCAGCGGAGGCGCGCTTTGTTTCGAGGTAATTCATAACCCCTTCGAAAGGCTCGGTGAATGAGTAGAGTTTTTTCCCGCGCGAGTATTCGAACCTGATTTTTTCGCCTTTGCTTCCGTTAAGTATCGCGTCCCGGGCCTCTTTCGGGAGTTTTTTGAAAGGAAGCGACGGGTCGAATTTATAGTGTTCGGCAAGGGAGTTTATCGCGTGTTCTCCCCACGAAAGGCCTTTCTTGCCGCTTCTTTTCGCCCACGGCAGTATCGCGCCCTTTCCGAGGGAGAGGTTTTTGTCCACCACGAGTTCAGGGTCGAAGTACGGTTTTTCGCCGAGGCCGGAGCATTCGGGGCAAGCCCCCTGCGGGCTGTTGAAGGAAAAAAACGCCGGAGTTATTTCCGGGTAACTTATGCCGCAGTCGGCGCAGGAAAGTTTTTCGTTGAAGAGTTCCGCTTCATTGCCCTCGTATTCCGTTTTTATGATGCCGCCGGAAAGCGCGGACGCTATTTCGAATGATTCCGCGAGCCTCGTCCTTATGCCTTCGCGGACGGTTATCCTGTCAACCATGACGTCTATCGAGTGTTTCTTTTTCTTGTCGAGAACCGGTATTTCTTCGAGGCTTCTCAGGTGCCCGTCTATCCTTACCTTGGTGTAGCCGTCCTTGCGCAGTCCTTCGAGTTCTTTTCTGTATTCGCCTTTCCTGCCCCTTACTATGGGCGAGAGGATCTGTATCTTGGCTTGGCGCGCGAGACCCTCGTTAAAGACCCTGTCAACCATCTCGCGGATGGTAGTGTTGGCGATTATCTTGCCGCATTGATGGCAGTGCGGAACTCCGACCCTTGAAAAAAGAAGCCTCAGAAAGTCGTAGATTTCGGTTACGGTGCCGACCGTGGAGCGCGGGTTTCTGCCGGTCGTTTTTTGCTCTATGGCTATGGCAGGGGAAAGGCCTTCTATGGAGTCAACGTCCGGCTTTTCCATTTGTTCGAGGAATTGGCGCGCGTAGGCCGAGAGGCTCTCGACGTAGCGGCGCTCTCCCTCGGCGTATATGGTGTCGAAGGCCAGCGACGACTTGCCGCTTCCGGATACGCCGGTTATGACGACGAGTTTCTCCCTCGGTATTTCGAGGTCTATGTTTTTGAGGTTATGAACCCTCGCGCCTTTTATGGTGATTTTGTCCATTGGAGAACCTTGAATTATGAGATTGCTTCGCTTCGCTCGCAATGACAGAGGGTGTCTTTTACCCTGCGTAGTCATTGCGAGGGGCTTTATCCCGAAGCAATCTCATCTTCATAATCACGAGATTGCTTCGCTTGTCGGCAGGCAGGCTTAAGGAAACATTTCTTTTGAAATATTTTTGAGGGAATTAATGTCCTGTGCGGAAAGATTTCCGAATTTATAATGAGTCATAGATGCTGTCTTTTTCGGAATAACCTTTAAGGAATTCTCCGGTCGCGAGTTTTTTCCATTCGGATTCTTCTTCGTCCATGAGGATTAATACCCTGACGGTCGAGTCGGGTTTTAGGCGTCCTTTAAGTTCCGAAGGGATGGAAAGATGGCCGTCTTCAAGAAGTTTGGCATAGTATTCATAGGTTTTCATTTTGTCCGCCCCCTTTTAATATCCATAATATCATCAGAAGCAAGTCTTGTCATTTAATTTTACCAAGCCGCTTCCCGGCCATGGAAGCCGCCATTTCCACGGCCGCTATCATGCTCTCGGCGCTCGCCTTTCCCTTCCACGCGATATCGTAGGCCGTGCCGTGGTCAACCGAGGTTCTTATGATGGGAAGCCCGAGCGTTACGTTGACCGCGTTCTCGAAGTGCATGAGTTTAAGGGGTATCAGCCCTTGGTCGTGGTACATGCAGACCGCGCAGTCGAATTCTCCCTCTTTCATCCTGGAAAAGACCGTGTCCGGAGGCAGCGGGCCGATTGCGTTTATTCCGACGGAGCGCGCCCTGTTCACGGCCGGCGCGATTATTTTTATTTCTTCGTCTCCGAAAAGCCCGTTTTCTCCGGCATGCGGGTTAAGGCCGCAAACCGCGATACGGGGTTTTTTAATGCCGAAGAACTTTTTGAAGGAAGAATCGGTTATCTTAATCGTTTTGAGAACGTTCTTTGGCGTTATGAGTCCCGGCACCTTTTTTATGGGTTCGTGTATGGTAACGAGCACGACCTTTATTATATCGCCTCCGAGCATCATTGAAAAATCCCTCGCGCCGGTCAAGCGCGCTATGAATTCCGTGTGCCCGGGAAATTTAAAACCCGCGAGTCTGGCCGATTCTTTGTTTATGGGTCCGGTAACCATCGCGTCCGCCTCGAAGTTGGCGGCCATGCGGACCGCCTCTTGGATGTAAGAGACCATTGCCCTGGAGGATTCGATTGTCGGACGTCCGGGGCCGAGTTTCTTTAAATCGAGAGTCGAGAGATTAATGATATTCGAGGCCGGAGGGGATTTAAGCCCGAGTTTTTCCGAGAGACGCCTGAGGAGCGGAAGGTCGCCGATGATGACCGGACGGGCCGCGCGCCTTACCCTTTCGGATTCGATCGCCTTGAGCGCGACTTCAGGCCCGATTCCGGCCGGATCTCCCATTGTTATCGCGATTACGGGTTTCATTATTTTTCAGAACTTCACTTCTATGTGGGAGAACTTCCTCATCTCAACGAGCCAGAATTCGTATTTTTCCGTCGCGGCCTTTTGAAAGAGAAGCATCTTTATCTTTTTTTTCGTCTCGTCCGGCGGAGCGGATTCGCCCTCTTTCTTTTCGACGAGCTGCAGGAAGTACGTGCCGTTCGGCGTTTCGATCGAAGGGCTTATCTCGCCGGGCGCGAGGGCTTCGGCGATTTCCCTGAGACCCGGGTCGAGCTCGTCTTTCTTGACGTACCCGATGTCTCCGCCGTGCTTGGCCGACGGGGAGGAGGAGTATTCCCCGGCGAGGGTCGAGAACTCGATTCCGTTTTTTATCCCTTCTATTACCGCGTTAAGGCGTTCTTCTTTATGTTCGTCGTTCGCGATAAGTATTACCTTTATTCTCAGGGACGGCTCGCCGTAGAAGTCTTTTAGATTCTGTTTGTAGTAGTTCGTCACGTCCTCGTCCGTTATGTTTATGCCGCTCCTGAACTGCCTGTCCATGAACTTCACCTGCCGTATCTCTTCCCTCATCTGTTCCCTGTAGGACGCGTAGGTGAGGCCGTTATTGGCCAGGGCGACGAGGAGCGAATCCTGAGTCATGCTGTTTTCTTTTTTGATGTCTTCCACGGCGTTGTCTATTTCCTTTTCGCTCACCTCGATGCCGGCCTTTTCCGCCGATTGCTTCATGAGGGCCTTTTCTATGAGCCTGTCGAGGATGCGGCTTTTGTCCTCGGCCGATGCGTCCGCGGATATCTTGCCTTTAAGTCCGCCCATCACTATCGCCGTGGCGGCGTTAAGCTCGGAGAGGGTTATTATCTCGGAGTTCACAACCGCTACGATTCTGTCCACTGTCTCGGCCCGCGCCCATGGCGTAAACATTAACGCCGCCACGAGAGCCGGAACCATTACCTTCGCTGAAAACCGTCTTGACCTCAAAGCAGTTCCTCCTTTATTTCGATTGCGGATTTTCGCTTCAGGGACAGAACCCAGTCCATGTAGCCGCGTTCGGTCTTTTCTCTTTTGAGCGCCTCGATTATCTTGCCGCGCACTTCGTTGTAGGTCTGTTTTTTGGATTTTTTTGCCTCGATGAGCTTGAATATGTGGTACCCGTAAGGGCTTTTCACTATGCCGCTCGTTTGTCCGGGCGAGAGCGAGAATATCGCGGCCTCGAATTCGGGCGGCATGCCGCCTTTTTCGAAATATCCGAGGTCGCCACCGTCCTTGGCCTCCGGGCCGGTCGATACGTTCTTTGCCACGCTTTCGAAGGTTTCGGCCTTGAGCCTGCGCAGGGCGGCCGCGGCGGCCTTTTCGGTCGGCACGACTATCATCCTTGCGCGCACGACCTCTTTGCCGTCTTCCGGACGGAAGTTCTTTTCAAAGTACTCTTTCGCCTCGGCCTCCGAGACCTCGACCTTTACGGATTTTTCGACTATTTTTTGTATGGTCATCTGCTTCAATATGTCCTTCCGCCACGCGTTCAAATCGCCGTATTGTTCGATTACCTCGTTTTTGAAGTCTTCTTCCCCGTAGGCCTGTTGCAAAGATTCGAGTTGCTTCGCGAGCTCGTCGTCGGTTACCGCCACGCCCGTCGCTCTTGCTTCTTTCAGGATAAGCCTTTCCTCTATAATCTGGTTCAGGAGGCCCTTTTTGATTTCAATAAGTTCGGCCAAGGGTATGCCCTCGGTTCCCTCCGGTAAAAATCTCTTGAGAGAGTCTTTGAATTCGCCGATTGTTATCTCGCTGTCGTCCGCCTTGGCGAGGACGTCCTGCGGGTCGGGTTCTTTTTTGAACCTGCCGCACCCCGGGAGGCTTAAAACTACGAAAAGCCCGGCGCAAAGCAAGGGGAGCGCCCTCAAAGGAACGGCGCGCCGCAAGGCGTCGACGCAGGCGCGTTGTATTCTAATGAGCGCGTTTGGCATAATCAAAAAATTTTACCACCCCTGCGTCAGTTCTTTCAACAAATATCTTGCCTCGAAGGTTACGTCTCTTTTTTCGCCCTCTCCTCCGTTCATTACGCAAACGAGTCTTGAGTCAGGTTGCAGTTTAAGCCTGTCCGGTTCTTTCTTCGCGAGGGCGATAATCTTTTCCGCCAGTCCGGGGCGTTTTTCGTTCAATCCTTTCGTGAAGGACAGGTAAAGGCGGTTGCCCCTTCTGCTTAATTCCGTGGCCGAGATTTTTTTCATGAGTATCTTAAGTTCCGACACGCCGATGAGGTTTCGCACGAGTTCGGGAATCTCTCCGTAGCGGTCAACGAGTTCTTCTTCTAACATCGAGAGCTCATCCTCCGAGGAGGCGGTGGCGAGCCTCTTGTAGAGGGTGATCTTCTGCCTCGCGTCAGGCACGTAGTCGTCCGGTATGTACATGGATGCCTTTATGTCCACCTCAGGCTCGGCCTCGCGGGTTACGGTTTCGCCCCTGAGTTCGCTCACGGCCTCTTCGAGGATTTCCGTGTACATGTCGAATCCGACCTCGGCTATGTGGCCGGA
>DASRUI010000126.1:0-4207 GCA_035655515.1 Thermodesulfobacteriota bacterium | reverse complement strand
AGAAACTCTTTAAAGGATTTCTTCTGGACTTCGATGAGGTCGGGTATGTTAACGACCTTGCCGATGCGGGAATAATCTTTTCTCAAGAGATGGCCGTTTATCAAAGCCATATGCTTGGGGCTCCTTTTTTCGTTATTTTAATAACACCAGCACCACTCGACCGGAAAACTACGCGTATTTACCGTCTCCCGACCGAATGGCGCTGATTTTTTCCGCAAAAAACCCGTAAAAAACTACTTTACCTCTACCTGCGCTCCCGCGCTCTCGACCTGCTTCTTTATCTTCTCGGCCTCTTCCTTGGATACTCCCTCTTTAAGCGTCTTCGGAGCGCCTTCGACCAAGTCCTTCGCCTCTTTAAGTCCGAGACCGGTTACGGCCCTTACTTCTTTGATGACCTTTATCTTGTCTGCTCCCGTAACCTTGAGGGTTACGGTGAATTCAGTCTTCTCTTCGGCCGCCGCCGCTCCTGCTCCGCCTAAGGCGGACGCTCCGGCCGTGGCCACGGCCACCGGCGCCGCCGCGCTCACGCCGAACTTCTGCTCGAGTTCCTTCACGAGCTCGGCAAGGTCGAGCACCGTCATTCCTTCGATGTGTTTTACGAAATCCTCTTTGCTTATCTGTGCCATTTTTTTAACGCCTCCTGTTTGGTTTCAAAGTTTGCGGTGTTTTTAACAGTTGTCTTATCTCAAGTATCCGGGGACAGTCCCGATTCTACGACTCCGCTTCGCTCCGTCCGTAAATCTGGGACAGTCCCCTCGCCCTATAATCCGCCCTTACGCGGCCTTTTTGTCCTTAATCGCGTTAAGCGCGTAAAGGAACTTCTTCGGTATCGCCGAAAGCACGCATACCATGCCGGCCGGAACGTTTTTCATGGTTCCGAGGAGCTTCGCGAGGAGCTCGGTCCTCGTCGGAAGTTCCGAAAGCGCCTTTACTTCCGCTACCGTGAGAATCTTGGACTTAAGAGCCCCGACCTTGATCTTGAAGTTCGGCTGCTCTTTCACGTAAGCGCTCAAGGCCTTGGCCACGGCGACCGGGTCTTCATACCCTATGGCCACGGCGGTAGGGCCTTCAAAATGATCGGCAAGCCCCTCGTAAAGGGTGCCTTTCACGGCCAAACGGGCGATGGTGTTCTTAAGCACCCGGAACTCCACGCCCGCGCCCCGGAGATTCTTCCTCAGGCCCGTCATGTCGTTAACCTTGATGCCCGAACACTCGGTGATGAAAGCGGCTTCGGCTTTGCCGAATTTTTCGTGGAACTCTTTCGCGAGCCGGCTTTTGTATTCCCTTGTAAGCACGTATCCCTCCTTTCCCTATCCGAAAACGCCAAAGACTTTATGGACTTCTTCCCGGACGGAAAGGCCAAACCCCTGACTACCCTTGCGGGGATAAATCGGCCTTTAAACCGGTCTCGGCAGGAAATTAAGCCCCGATGTTACATCGGGGCGCCCGCTGTCTTTGACCTTCTTCAAACAGTTATCTGTATAAGGAATTCTTAATTTTATTTTTTCGCCGCATCACGCTCCGATGTTTCAATACGGGGCGCCCCGTATCCAAAGGCATCGGGGCGCATCACGTTCACGCCCAGCACCACTTTCTGTCGCTAACACTCGCGTCGTTGTGCGGCACTATAATGGAAAGTGGTGCTGGGCACGTATGACGGCTTTTAACCGATTACTTGAAAACGTTCTTTATCTCGTTCGTGTCCAAGCCGACCGAAGGGCCCATGGTCGTGGAAACGTAAAGGCTCTTGAGATAAACTCCCTTGCTGCTCGACGGCTTCGCCTTCATTATGGCTTCCACGATGGCCGTGAAGTTGGCCTTGAGTTTCTCTTCTCCGAAGCTCGCTTTGCCGAAAGGCGCGTGCACTATGCCGGATTTGTCTATCTTGAATTCGACCTTGCCTGCCCTGAGTTCGGCTACAGCCTTCTTGATGTCGAAGGTGACGGTTCCGAGCTTCGGGTTCGGCATAAGCCCCTTGGGGCCGAGCACCTTGCCGAGTTTGCTGACCAAGCCCATTATGTCGGGGGTCGCTATCATCTTGTCGAACTCGAGCCATCCGCCCAAGACCTTCTCTATCATGTCCTCGCCGCCGAAGAAATCCGCTCCGGACTCTTTCGCCTCGACGAGCTTTTCACCCTTGGCTATGACGAGTATCTTGACCTTTTTCCCGGTGCCGTTCGGCAACACCACCGAACCCCTTACCATCTGGTCCGGGTGTTTCGGGTCAACCCCCAGGCGCGCGGCCATGTCCGCGGTCTCGTCGAACTTGGCGCTCGCCGACGCCGCCAACTTTTTAATGGCCTCGTCTATGCCGAAGAACCCTTCGCCTGTTTTTTCCTTTACGGTTATATATCTTTTAGCGCTCATGGCTTATTATCCCTCCACCTTGATTCCCATGCTTCTCGCGGTTCCCTCTATGGTCTTCATCGCCGCCTCGATTGTCCCGGCCGTGATGTCAGGCATCTTCAGGCGCGCTATCTCTTCCACCTGCCGCCTCGTTACGGTTCCGACCTTGTCCTTATTCGGCACCTTGGAACCCTTCTCGACTCCGATGGCCTTCAAGAGAAGCGTCGAGGCCGGAGGAGTCTTCGTGATGAACGAAAATGTCCTGTCCGCGTACACCGTTATGACGACCGGTATCGTTGTGCCTTCCTGCTTCTGGGTTCTGGCGTTGAACGCCTTGCAGAACTCCATGATATTGACCCCGTGCTGGCCGAGCGCGGGACCGACCGGGGGAGAGGGGTTAGCCTTTCCTCCGGGTATCTGAAGCTTGATTTGCGTTACTACCTTCTTTGCCATGACGCATTCCTCTCCCTGTTTATCTGTTATCGGTTATCGGTTATTTTATCTTTACCGATTACCGTCATTTGTCATTGCGAGGAGTTTTATCCCGAAGCAATCTCATCTTTACAATCACGAGATTGCTTCACTGCGTTCGCAATGACAAACCGATTACCGATAGCATCTTTTTTTACGCCTTCTCCACCTGAACGAAATCCAGCTCGACCGGGGTAGCCCTTCCGAAGATGCTCACCATGACCCTGAGTTTTCCTTTATCGGGCTTCACCTCTTCCACCATGCCGGTGAAGTTAGTGAAAGGCCCGTCCACCACCCTTACGTTTTCCCCGCGCTCGAAAAGCACCTTGGGCTTCGGTTTCACGGCGCCCTCTTCCATCTGCCGCATTATCTTCTTTACATCTTCTTCGCTCACGGGCGGCGGAGTGTTCGAACCGCCCACGAAACCGGTCAACTTCGGGATACTGTGCAATATATGCCACGCCTCGTCGGTAAGTTCCATGTTGACGAGTATATAGCCCGGGAAAAACTTCCTCGAAGAAGTCTTCTTGACCCCCTTCACCATGCCAACGACCTTCTCGGTCGGAACGAGGACTTCGCCGAAAAGGTCGGCCTTGCCGAGCGTTTTCACCTTCTCCTCGATGGCGCTCTTGACCTTGTTCTCGTAGCCTGAATACGTATGAACCACATACCACTTCTTCGACATATTAAAGGGAGTAACTCCTCGCTTTTTTACTTAAGAATATACTTCATGAGCGAAGACAACGCGAAGTCCGCGAGGCCGAAAAACACGGAAAACGCTACGCTCATGGCGATTACGACCCACGTAACGCTCATGGCCTGCTCTCTCGTGGGCCACGTGATTCTCTTTATCTCGCCCCTTGCTTCTTTTAAAAACTCTTTGGCTTGATCTATCTTTTCCATATCATCCGAATAAGTTGGCAGGCCAGGAGGGATTTGAACCCCCAACACGCGGTTTTGGAGACCGCTGCTCTGCCGTTAGAGCTACTGGCCTATAACGCGGTTATAGATTATCCGTCAACCGATAACCTTCGCTTCCCGTCGCAATGCTGAGCCCAACGGTAACCCCGCCTACTTAGTCTCCTTATGGGCGACGTGGCGCTTGCAGAACTTGCAATACTTCTTGAGTTCCACCCTCTCGGAAGTGGTCTTCTTGTTCTTCGTCGAAGAATAGTTCCTGCGTTTGCATTCCATGCAGGCTAACGTGATTATCTCTCTCATAAAAACTCCGTTATCGGTTTGTCGGTTATTTCCTTACGCTATTATCTTGGTCACGACTCCGGCGCCGACGGTCTTTCCGCCTTCCCTCACCGCGAACCTTACTCCCTCTTCCATGGCTATCGGGGTTATAAGCTCGACGTCCAGCGTAACGTTATCGCCCGGCATCACC
>DASRUI010000125.1:0-4909 GCA_035655515.1 Thermodesulfobacteriota bacterium | reverse complement strand
CCAGGTTATGCTCGACGACTACCACCGTATTCCCCGAATCAACGAGCCTGCCTAACACGTAAAGGAGTTTTTTTATGTCTTCCGTATGGAGTCCGGTCGTCGGCTCGTCCAGTATGTAGAGAAAGTCCCGGTCCTTGCCCGAGGCCGAAAGTTCCCTCGCTATCTTGAGCCTTTGCGCCTCGCCTCCCGAAAGCGTAAGGGCGGATTGTCCGAGCCTCAGATAACCGAGCCCCACGTCCTTTAAAACCGAGACCTTTTTGGTTATCTCGCGATTGCCCGAAAAAAAGACATAGGCCTCGTCGAACGTCATGTTGAGCGCGTCATATATGTTTTTACCTCCGTGCTTCACGTCAAGCACGGCTTCCGAATATCTTTTTCCGTTGCACGAGGCGCAGGTTATGTACATGTCCGGCATGAAATACATCTCGAGCTTCATAACGCCTTCTCCCTTGCAGGCCTCGCACCTGCCTCCGCCTGAGGCGGACGGCACGTTAAAGGAAAAATTCCCCGGACTAAGCCCCTCTTTCCTGGCGGAGTTTCGGCTCGCAAAGAGACGCCTTATCTCGTCGAAGGCCCCTATGTAGGTTACCGGATTGCTTCTGGGGGTTTTGCCTATCGGTTCCTGATTTATGAGCCTTACCCCGGTTATGTGGTTCGCGCCTTCGAGCGACGCGTACGGAAGAGGCCTCGCTCCGCCTGAGGCGGACGGCTCGAACCTGAGCGCCAACGCCGCGTAGAGCGTGTCGGTGATAAGGGTGCTTTTGCCGCTTCCGGACACCCCCGTAACGCAGGTGAAGGCGTGAAGGGGTATGGAGACGTCGATGTTTTTAAGGTTATTGCCTCTCGCGCCCTTGATTGTCACGCGCTTGCCGCTCCCCTTCCTCCTCCACGTAGGCACGTTTATTCTCTTTATTCCTCTCAAATATTGCGCCGTAAGGGTGTTGGCCGAAGAAAGGAACTCCTCCGTATTCCCCGCATAGACGACCCTTCCTCCCGTCTCTCCCGAGCCGGGGCCGAGTTCCACTATGTAGTCGGACGCCTTTATGACGGATGCGTCGTGCTCCACCACGCAGACGGTGTTTTTCCTCGCGGTCAGTTTTTTTATCTGCGCTATGAGGGTCGCGGTGTCCCTCGGATGAAGCCCTATCGAAGGCTCGTCGAGGATGTAGAGAACCCCCGAAAGCGCCGAGCCGAGCTGGTTACTGAGCTGAACCCTTTGCGCCTCGCCGCCGGAAAGCGTCCTCGTCAGGCGGTCGAGCGTTATGTAGCCGAGGCCCGTGGTTTCCATGAATTCGAGTTTCAGGGCGAGTTGCTTCAAGGCCTCTTTCGCGACCTCGCGTTCGAAGTGATTGAGTTCGAGGGAAGTAACGAATCTCAAGGCCTCGCTTACGGTCATGGCGCTCGCTTCCGCTATGTTCTTATCGCCTATCACCGTAAGGAGGGATTTCCCCTTGAGCCTCTTTCCGTTGCAGGACGGGCAGAGAAACTGAGCCTTGTATCTTGAGACGAAGACCCTTATATGGAGTTTGTATTTTTTCGTTTCGAGGTATTCGAAAAACCCGTCTATGCCGTCAAAGTCTTTCGTGCCGTTAAAAAGGACCTTTTTCTCCTCATCCGTAAGTTCCGAGTATTTTCTGTCCGTGTCGAAGCCGTGTTTTTTCGAGTGCTTTTTCAGCTCGTTGAACCACCACTTATAGGCGGGCTTTGTCCACGGCTCGATCGCGCCTTGGTTTATGGTAAGGGATTTATCCGGTACAACCTTGTCCTCGTCGTATTTAAGGATGTTGCCGAACCCCTTGCATTCAGCGCACGCCCCGACAGGATGGTTGAAGGAAAAAAGCAATGGAGTCGGTTTTTCCGTCGTTATGCCGCAGTCAACGCATCTTAAAAGCCTCGTGAAACGCTCGATCGCGCCTGTCTCAAATTCCACCCACGCGCTCTCCCCTCCTTCCCTGAACGACGTTTCAAGAGAAGCCGCGAGGCGGGAGAGCGAATCTTTCTTAATAACGACCCTGTCAATAACGACGCATATCGAATCCTTTATGAATTGCGACGGGTCTTCGGCGCTTATGTCAAAAAACCTGCCTTCGGCCTTAATCCTTATGAATCCTTTTTTGACTAACGCGTCGAGCGTCGGGCGGATGTTTTCTCTTTCGACAGGGACGATAAAACCCATGACGGCCTTTTCGCCTGCGTGTCCTTCTATGAGTTTAGAGGCCGCCTCGCTCGGGCTCGTTCGCGTAATCTCTTTCTTACATGACGGGCAAAGGGTGCGCCCTATCCTCGCGAAGAGGAGCCTCAAATAATCGTTCGCCTCGGTCACCGTTCCGACGGTCGAGCGGCTCGTCCTCACGGGATTTTTCTGCTCTATGGCTATGGCCGGGCGGATGTTTTTTATCTTGTCGAGGTCCGGCCTGTCCATGCGTTCGAGGAAAAGACGGGTATAGGTGGAAAGAGATTCCATGAATCTCCACCTGCCCTCGGCAAAGAGGGTATCGAAGGCGAGGGAGGACTTGCCGCTTCCGCTTAAGCCCACTATGGCGGTTATCTTGTCGTGCGGGATTCTGAGCGTGATGTTCTTTAGGTTGTTCTGCCTCAGGCCTTCTATGAAAAGACTATTCTTTTCAATCACGGGAGGCGCGTCGGCAGGAGGTATCGCATGTTTTTCTTTTTTGTCTATCATACGGGGCATAGGGCGCGCTTGTTCATTGAAATTAACTATTCATTATACAGAAATCATTGGAAGAATAAAAGGGGTAATTGGGGATTCAAGAAAGAGGGGCGAGATTGCTTATTCGCCGGTTATTCTTGCGAGTTCCCTCAACGCGTCCGGGTCATGGGGCTTAATCGAAAGCACGAGGAGAAATTCTTCTCTTGCTTTTTCTTTAAGCCCCGTCGCCGCGTAGGCCATGGCGAGGTTATAGCGCGCGTCAGGGTCTTTTGGGGAGAATTCAAGGGCCTTTTTGTATTCGTTTATTGCCTCTTTAAACAGGCCTTTTTCGAAATACGCGTATCCGAGATTGTTGAGGGCGAGGTAAAAAGAGGGGTCTATTTTGATTGCTTTTTTATATTCCCTTATCGCGGAATCAAGATCTCCTTGCCCGTGGTAAATTGTTCCGAGATTGTAAATGGCCTCTTTATAGGAAGGCGCGAGCCTTATTGCCTCCTTGTATTCTGTTATGGCCTTATCAATCGCCGAGGCGTCGTTATAGGCGTTTCCGAGGTTATAACGCGGCCTTGCCTTATAAGGGGATAAAAGCGAAATATCGCTCCAGAGAGACGTCTCGTTCAACCACGCGGCGTTTCGGCAGAAAGCGGAGGCGGACAAAATAAAGATAATAGCGGCGATTATTGCGGATGTTTTTCCGATGCCCGGCGTTCTTAATTTCACAGCCCCCGACCCCGCGCATGGGCCCCATGCCCTTTCATAAAAAGAAGAAATAAAAGACAATCCTCTCTTTTCTCTCCCCTCCTTACCAAGGAGGGGTGGGGGGAGGTTTCTTTTTCCGATTTTTTACCCCTCCCACCCTCCCCTTGTAAAGGGGAGGAGAAAAAAACAAACTTCCCCTTAAAAGACCGGGTCAAAGTATCTTATCCAGAGTTTCGTTGAATTCTCTTTCCGTAATCCCGGTGAGAAAGCGTTCAACGACAACGCCGTCTTTATTGATGAACACCATGCCCGCGCCGTAGGTTATGCCGTAGGCTTCGGAGATTACGTTGCCTCTGTCAAAGCCCATTGGCCAAGGTATGGCGTTGGCGAGGACGTAATTCCTTATGCGGGCTTCGGAGTCCTGTATGCCGATGCCGACGATTGTGAGTTCCTTATATTTTTCTCTTACCCCCTTCACGAGGGGGAGCTCATCCTTGCAGCGTATTCACCAGCTGGCAAAGAAGTAAAGCAACACGGGCTTGCCTTTAAGAGCACCCGGCTCGATGGTCTCTCCTCCGAACGTCTTAATGGTGAAGGCCGGGGCCTGCTTGCCTATGAGGTCAACCGTCTTAGTCGAGCAGGATACTATCAGAAGCGTAAGAACGATAAAAAAGAGAGTTCTCAACCATTACCTCGCGTCTTAAAGGCATTTTTCTTTAATTTATTATAAGTTACGCCTTAATTCAAGAATAAGATTGTTTTCTTTCTACGCGTTCTTTGGCACTCCAAGGCGTCGAGTGCCAAAAAACCCCTTGACAAAGCGGAACCCTGTGCCTATATTCTATTTTATAAAAAATTTCCGTTAGGGAGGGTTAGTGTATGAAAATCAGGCCGCTTCAAGACAGAGTCCTCGTAAAGAGGCTTGAAGAGGAAGAAAAGACAAAGGGAGGCATCATAATCCCGGAAACGGCGAAAGAGGCCCCTGCCGAAGGCAAGGTCGTGGCCGTTGGCCAGGGTAAAAGGGACGAGAGCGGGAAGATTATTCCCCTTGACGTCAAGGCCGGAGACAAGGTCATCTTCAGCAAGTACGGCGGCACAGAGGTGAAGATAGACGGCGTCGAGCACCTCATAATGAGGGAAGAGGACATACTCGGCGTAATCGAGAAGTAAACCTAAAAACAAAAATTCCAAGGAGGATATCCAAATGGCTCCAAAAGAAATATCATTCGGTCAAGGCGCGAGGAGCGCCATATTGAGGGGCGTTAATATCCTCGCGGACACGGTAAAGGTTACGCTCGGCCCGCGCGGAAGAAACGTGGTCATAGAAAAGAGCTTCGGAAGCCCGATTATAACCAAAGACGGAGTAACCGTGGCCAAGGAAGTGGAACTTGAAAACAGGTTCGAGAACATGGGCGCGCAGATGGTCAAGGAAGTCGCGAGCAAGACCTCGGACGTCGCCGGAGACGGCACCACCACGGCCACCGTCCTCGCTCAGGCCATATTCAGGGAAGGAAGCAAGCTCGTGGCCGCCGGACACAA
>DASRUI010000124.1:0-7620 GCA_035655515.1 Thermodesulfobacteriota bacterium | reverse complement strand
TAAACGGCGCCGCGCGGCGCCCGACCCATGCTTCGCATGGGCGCCCGGCGGCAAAGGCGCCGTTTCTCATTAAAAAAAGGGACGCGCGCCTTTTTTGAACTTGACTGACATAAGGGGGAGGGAGCATGAAAAAGATAGAGGCGATAATAAAACCGTTCAAACTCGAAGACGTGAAAAAGGCCCTTCACGAACTGAATATCGAGGGCATGACGGTTACCGAGGTGCGCGGCTTTGGCCGTCAGAAAGGCCATACGGAACTTTACAGGGGCGCCGAATATCAGGTGGATTTCCTGCCGAAGATAAAGATTGAGGTTGTAACGTCCGAAGAAACCGCGGTAAAGGCGGTGGATGCCATAGTGAATGCCGCGCGGACCGGCCAGATAGGCGACGGCAAGGTCTTTGTCATGGGGGTCGAGGAAACGGTCAGGATAAGGACAGGGGAAAAGGGCAAGGACGCGCTGTAGATATAAGATAATAAGACAAAGGAGGAACATCTCATGAAAAAGGTCGCTTTCGTAAAATTAATTATCCTGTTGCTCGGCTTGGGCATTGTCCTTCCGGGCCTTTCCGGCACAGGCTTTGCCGATGATGCGCCGGCTGTGGCGCAAGCATCGGAACTGGCTAATCTTTCAGAGGCGGTTTCGGCAAACAAGATCGCGCTCGACACGGTCTGGGTTTTAGTGACGGCGTTCCTCGTCTTCTGGATGAACGCGGGGTTCGCCCTCGTGGAATCAGGGCTCTGTCAGGCAAAGAACACCGTGAACATCCTCGCGAAGAACTTCGTCGTCTTCGCCATCGCCTCGATAGCCTTTTTAGTGATAGGCTGGGGGCTCATGTTCGGAGACGGCAACTCCTTGATAGGGACGGACGGGCTTTTCTTCCTCCTCGGAGCGGACAACAGCCCGGCGACGGGGGACGCCTATAAGGGGGTATATTCGGCGATGAACTGGACGGGAGTGCCGCTTTACGCCAAGTTCTTCTTCCAGCTCGTCTTCGCCGGCACGGCGGCCACAATCGTCTCGGGGGCGGTTGCCGAAAGGATAAAGTTCCTGAGCTTCATAGTTTTCTCGGTCATAATAGTGGGTTTCATCTATCCGGTAGGGGGCCACTGGATATGGGGAGGCGGCTGGCTCGCCAAGGCCGGCATGTTCGACTTCGCCGGCTCGACGGTAGTCCATTCGATAGGCGGCTGGGCCGCGCTCGCCGGCGTCATGGTCCTCGGGCCGAGGCTCGGCAAGTTCACGAAGGACGGCAGGGTAAGCCCTATACCCGGGCACAATATGTCAACGGCGACGCTCGGGGCGCTCATCCTCTGGCTCGGATGGTTCGGGTTCAATCCCGGCTCGACAATGGCGGCTGACGCCGGGGCAATAGCCCGTATCGCGCTTACGACCAACACCGCGGCCGCGGCCGCGACGCTTACCGCGACGCTTACGGCATGGATCATGCTCCGTAAACCCGACCTCTCGATGATACTTAACGGAACGCTCGCCGGTCTCGTTGCCATTACGGCGTCGTGCGCGTTTGTAAGCGTCGTGAGCTCGCTTATCATAGGGCTTATAGCAGGCGTGATTGTTGTGTTAGCCGTAATAATGTTCGACAAACTGAAGCTGGACGACCCGGTGGGCGCCCTGTCGGTGCATCTGGTGAACGGGGTATTCGGCACGCTGGCTTTGGGATTTTTCGCGGAGGACAGGTTCGCGCCCGGGATAACCGGCGACGGGCTCTTATTCGGCGGCGGCACGAAGCTCGTCGTTTCGCAGATAATGGGAATTGTGGGCATAGGCGTCTTTACCTTCGTCGTCAGTATCGTCGCGTGGTATGTCATTAAGGCGATATTCGGCTTGAGGGTCAGCAAGGAAGAGGAGATGGAAGGGCTTGACATAGGCGAGCACGGCGTGGAGGCATATCATATAAGCGGAAGCGAAGGCCGCATAAGGCCGCTTTAAACGGCGTTAATAAGGCGCCGGATTTATCCGCCGATAATAATGGCGGACGCGCATACCCCCCCTTTTCCGCAAAGATGAGGAAAAGGGGTTGACAACGGAAAAGTCAAAAATACGTCCAACGGAGGATGAAGGATTATGAGAAAGAAGACATCAATGTTGATGTTGTCCGTCTTATCGCTTTTCGCCCCTGCCATTGCGCTCGCCTCGGACGCGGCGGCGCCTGCCATAGACACCGGAGACACGGCATGGGTTTTGGTTTCAACCGCTCTTGTTATGCTCATGACCCCGGGGTTAGCGTTTTTTTACGCCGGCATGGTGAGGCGAAAAAACGTGCTCGGCACGATGATGCACAGTTTCTTCATACTCTGCCTCGTAAGCATACAGTGGGTTATATGGGGGTACACCTTGTCCTTCGGAGCCGACTTGAGCGGCGTCATAGGAGGGCTTGAGTTTCTTGGGTTGAACGGGGTCGGGGGCGAGGCCAAGGGCACAATACCTCACCTTATCTTCATGATGTATCAGGGAATGTTCGCGATAATAACGGTCGCCCTCATTACCGGGGCCATAGCCGAGAGGGTAAAGTTCCCGGCTCTCGTTATCTTCGCGCTTGTCTGGACTACGGTAATCTACGACCCGCTCTGCCACTGGGTGTGGGGAGGCGGGTGGCTTATGAGCATGGGCGCGCTGGATTTCGCCGGAGGCACGGTCGTCCACGTCAGTAGCGGCATCTCGGCCCTCGTATTCGCCTTGGTCATAGGGAAAAGAAAGGGCTATCCTAAAGAGTCCATAATGCCGCACAGCATAGGTCTTACGCTTCTCGGCACGGCGCTTCTTTGGTTCGGATGGTTCGGGTTTAACTCGGGGAGCGCCCTCGGCGCGAACTCTATTGCCGCCCTGGCCTTCGTAACGACCAACACCGCGGCGGCGGCCGCGGCCCTCGGGTGGGTGTTCTTCGAATGGATTCACAGGGGAAGACCGACCGTGCTCGGAGCGGCCTCGGGAGCGGTTGCCGGGCTTGTCGCCATAACGCCGGGCGCCGGGTTTGTCGGGCCTATGTCCGCGATAATAATCGGCGCAATCGCCGGAGTGGGCTGCTATCTCGCGGTGAGTTACCTTAAGCCGGCCATGGGTTACGACGATTCGCTCGACGTGTTCGGCATACACGGGGTAGGAGGCACGTGGGGCGCGATAGCGACCGGCCTTTTCGCGTCAGTCGGGGCCAAGGGCGCGTTTTTCGGAAATCCGGGTCAGGTCCTGATACAGATAGAGGGGGTCGTCGCCACGGTGGTTCTTGCCGGAGCCGGGACGTTCATAATCATAAAAGTGGTTGACGCGATAATCGGCCTTCGCGTTACCCCCGAAGACGAGGTCATGGGGCTCGACCTTTCGCAACACGGAGAGAACGGATATAATCTTTAGCGCTGCTTGATTGTCGCGGCGATTGCCAAAAGGGAACGCGTCTTTTTCCCTATATCAGGCGCGGTTATTATTTCGCTTATGAGGGCGGCTCCTGCCGCCCCTTGCTTCATGACCGAAGGCATGGTTTTTTCCGTTATGCCTCCTATGGCGACTATGGGGACTGTTACGGCCGATGCCGCTCTGTTGAGGGTCTTGAGCCCGACGACCGGGGCGGCGTCGGTTTTTGTTTTTGTCTTGAATACGGGGCCTAACGATATGTAGTCGATTACGCCGCTCTTGTAAAGACGCTCTCCTTCGAGGGCTTCCTTGAGACAATGGGTGGAGAGGCCTATTACGGAATTTTTGCCGAGAAGCCTCCGTGCCTCTTTTGGAGGGAAATCGGTTTGTCCGAGATGCACGCCTCCGGCGCCTGACATAAGGGCGACGTCAATCCTGTCGTTTACGATAAAAAGGGCTTTTTTCTTCGCGCCGAGTTTTTGAATCTTCTTCGCCATGCTTAAAAACTCTCTTGAACGCGAATCCTTGCATCTTAATTGTATGACGCGCGTTCCGGCGGAAAGCATGGCGGAGGCGACACGCGGGGCGTTTTCGGGTTTTACGCATGTCGTGTCGATTATTGCGTAGAGGCCTTTTATGGCGGCTTTTCTCTTCATCTGATATTAAGCGCCTTTTTTATTTCGTTTCCCATGACGTCCATTGCGCGCACGGCGAGGAGAGCCGGTTTTTTTTCGAGTATTACGCGGGCTTTCTTTTCGAGCGTCTCCCCGAAAGACCTCCATTGGTTTTTAAACGCTACTCCGTCGTAGTCCCAGTCTATTGCCCAGTATTCTATTAGGGAGAGCGGGTTTTTTATCGCGGCGAGGGGGAGCCATTTTGGAGTCGAGCCCGGTTTGTAGCCCGAAAGGGAGACGCTCGCGTTAACGGCGCCGGTTTTCTTTTCCGGCACAAAAGATTTTTTAATGATAAGCCTTCCTCTATTGTCCGAGAGGTTTTTCCCTTCCGTCTTCTCGAAAACCATCGCGCATTTGGGTTTCCTGAGAAGCCTCATGAGAGAGACCTGCGCCCCGATGGGGGTTTTTTCGCAAAGGAGCCATCTCCTTTTGAGCCGCGTCGCCGCGACCCCGGTCGTGCCCGAGCCCGAGAAGAAGTCCGCCACGAGGTCTCCCTCGTCCGAGCCGCTCTCGATTATCCTCTCGAGGAGGAGTTCGGGTTTTTGCGTGGCGAAGCCGGTTCTTTCGCTTGAAGATATGTGCATGGCGTCGGGTATGTCGTCCCATACGTCGTCAAGGGGTTTTTTCTCGATTACCATGCCGTTTTCGAGCGGAACGAAGTATTTTATCCTTACCTTGCCGGAACTCGTCCTGTGGACGCGCCCGGAATTAGAAAGTTCCTTTATGCTTTTATCCGTGTAATCGCCTCTCGGCGCGGTGCGGAAAACTCGCCCGTCTCCGCCTTGCCTGTAGCCGCTCGAGAGGGCGGCCTTAAGGGGGATACGCTTTTCGGAGTAGAGTTTTTTGAGTTTCGCTTTTTTGGTTTTGCCGTAGGCGTATATGGTGTCGTGGTTTCTCGGAAACTGTCCTCCGGAGTATTTTGCCCCGCGCCCGCCGTAGTGCCAGACGATTTCGTTCAAAAAGTTTTCCTCGCCGAAGAGTTCGTCAAGGATGAGCCGTATATGAGAATTCGCCCGTCTGTCGCAGTGGACGAAGATTTTTCCTGTCAAGGAAAGAAGTCTTTTCATCATGGCGAGCCTCGGATAGAGCATCCGGATGTAGCCCTGCGTGGTCCATCTGTCGGAGTAGGCGGGGCGTTTTACTTTGCTTCCGGCGACGAGTATCTTTTGCGTGTAGGCGGCCTTGGAAAGAAACGGCGGGTCTATGTATATGAGGTTTATCTTGCCTTCGAGGCCCTCGGAGAGAAGGCCTCGCATGACTTCGAGATTATCGCCTTGGATTAAGCGGTTGGGTTTTCGCGCGAAGCCGGAAGCGCCTTGTATTATCTCGACAGTTTCGAGGCGGCCGGGGTGGTTTGCTTGTTTAACGTTTTGCCTTCCGCGGCTCACGGCCTTCATCACCTTACGTCTTTTTCCGTTATCTTCAGTTCCTTGATTTTTTTTCTCAAGGTGTTTCTGTTTATGCCCAAGAGTTCCGCGGCCTGCACCTGATTGAAGCGCGTTTTCCTCAAGACGAGTTTTATGAGGGGCCGCTCCATGAACGGCATCATCGCGGCGTAGAGGTCTCCGGCCTTGTTGTGCGAGAGGGTCTTTTCGAGGAACGGCTCGAGTCTTTTCTCTATCAAGTCCTCGAGGGAGTCTTTTTTGAGCCGTCTTTTGGGTATCTCCATCTCAAGAGGCGTCAAGGTCAGAGCCGGAGACAGGATTAACGCCTTCCGGAGGACGTTTTCCAGTTCCCTTACGTTTCCGGGCCACGAGTAGTTTTTGAGGTCTTCCATGGCGTCGGCGCTTATGCCCCTTTTGTTGCCTCCGCTTTCGGCGCGGAACTTTTCGAGGAAGTAGTCGCAAAGAAGCGAAACGTCTTCTTTTCTCTCGCGCAGCGGCGGTATGGTCACTGTTACGACGTTCAGCCTGAAGAGGAGGTCGTCGCGGAATTTCTTTTCTTCGACCATTTTTTCGAGGTCTTGATTCGTGGCGGCGATTATGCGCACGTCTATTTTTACGGTCTCTCTGCCGCCGACCCTGTAGAATTCCATTTCCTGGAGAGCCCGGAGGAGTTTCGCCTGAAGGCCCGCGTCCATGTCGGCGATTTCGTCCAGGAGGAGGGTGCCTTCGTTCGCGAGTTCGAATTTGCCGGGGCGCCTTTCCGTTGCCCCGGTAAAGGCGCCTTTTTCGTGGCCGAAGAGTTCGCTTTCCATGAGTTCCTTCGGGACCGCCGCCGAGTTGACGGCGATGAACGGGCCTTCGCGCCTCGGGCTGTTCGCGTGTATGAGCTTCGCGACGAGTTCCTTGCCCGTGCCGCTTTCTCCCTGTATGAGGACGGGCACGTCCTTTGGGGCTATCCTGCCTATCGTCTTGAAGACTTTTTCGACCGCCTTGCTTTTGCCGACGAAGGTCGTTTCGGTCGAGAGTTTTTCGTTAAGCCTTTCCTTCAGGGCGCCCAGCTCTTTTTCGATAGCGCGGTTTCTCATCGCCCTTTCCGTAAGCACGTCGAGTTCGTCCAGGTCAACCGGCTTGGAGAGATAATCGAAGGCCCCGAGTTTCATGGCCTCTATCGCGTTTTTCATGGTGCTCTCGGCGGTCATCACTATGACCGCTCCGTCGAAGGAGGGCTCGGCGCCGCGCAGAACAGCGAGGCCGTCCTTACCCGGCATGTTTATGTCGAGGAGGGTTATCAAAGGGTTCGTCTCTTTCAGGAGCCGGGCGCAGGTAACGCCGTCGCGGGCGATTGAAACCTCGAAGCCCTTTTCCTTGAAAAACCTCTCAAGAACCCACGCTATGGATTCGTCGTCGTCGGCTATGAGAACCGTTTTTTTCATGCCCTTAATCTCCTATCGGCAAAAAGACCCGCGCCCTCGTGAATTTTTCCGTTTCCGATTCCATCTTCAAGAATCCGCCGTGCTCCTTTATTATCCTGTACGATATGCCCAAGCCGAGTCCGCTCCCGCCTTTTTTGGTCGTGAAAAACGGCGTGAATATCCTTTCCATGTCGGAGGGTTTTATGCCGCATCCGCTGTCCTCGACCCAGGCCTCGATAAACTTGGCCTCTTTCGCTCCCTCTTCCACTATGCGGAAATCCGTCGCCATGCGGGTCGTAACCACAACCGTGCCTTTTTTCCCCGCGACCGCCTCTTTCGCGTTCTTCAAGAGGTTCAAAAACACCTGAGAGAGCTGGTCTTCGTCGCCGGTTATTTCCGGAAGGCTCGGGTCGTATTCCCTTGCGATTAAAAATCCTTGGTCTTCGATTAATCCTATGACGCGGTCGAGGAGTTTGTGGAGGTTGAAGGGTTTTTTCCGGAGAGAGCCCTGCCGGGTGAAGTTGAGCATGTCGTTCACTATGGAATTCAGGCGTTCGGTTTCCCTTATGATTATGCCCGTGTATTCTTCGAGGGTCTTGTCTTTGAGTTTTTTAGAGAGCAACTGTGCCGCGCCCTTTATGCCGCCAAGCGGATTACGCACCTCGTGCGCGAGGTTCGCGGCGAAGGTTCCGAGATACGCGAGGCGCTCTTTCCTGAGGGATTCGTCCTCAAAGGATTTTTTGAGAGACACGTCTTTTATGACCGCCGCCGCGCCGCAAAGACG
>DASRUI010000123.1:0-7047 GCA_035655515.1 Thermodesulfobacteriota bacterium | reverse complement strand
GATATGTCGACTTCTTTCATCTGAAAAGGAATCTCGTCCCTTACCCTGCCTATGACCTTCTTTGCCTCATCGCAAAGGCAGCACTTCTTTTTCGCGTAAACTTCGATTACAGGCGCGGCCATAAGACCCTCCTAAAGTCCTTATTACCCGAAAGACGGCAGTATCCTGTTCATGTAGATTGTAATCATAGCAAAAGCATTAAAGAATATCAATACCCCTGTTATCATCAAGAGCGCGCCCGTCACGACGGACACGAGCCTCATGTGTTTCTTGAGGCGCTGGAAGTGCTTTAGGAAGGTGTTTATGCCGAGCGAGGTGAGAAGAAACGGTATGGCGAGCCCGAGCGAATAGCATATGAAGAGTATCACTCCGGCGTAACTGTTGCTTGATGTGGCGGCAACGGCGAATATCGCGGAAAGAATCGGCCCTATGCAAGGCGTCCAGCCGGCCGCGAAACCGACCCCCACGAGAAACGAACCCACGAGCCCGGGCGGCTTCTCCCTGAAAAAATGAAGCCTCTTGTCGCGCTGCAATATGCCTACGTTTATCACGCCTATCACGTGAACGCCTAAAAGAAATATCGCGACTCCGCCTATTTGCCGTATGAGGTCCTTGTACTCGAGAAACACGTGGCCGAAAAACTGCGCCGAAAGGCCGAGCACGAGCACGAACACGACCGAAAAACCGAGTATGAACATGAGCGAATTTGCGAGTATTATGCCCTTAAGTTTCCTGGAACCCTCATCGTCGGTAAGTTCCTCGAAGGATATGCCGGTTACGAAAGATATGTAAGAAGGGACAAGAGGAAGAACGCAAGGCGAGACAAAAGATATGAACCCTCCGCCAAAGGCGACGAGCATCTTGCTCATGAACGCAAGTTCTATGAAAGTCTCATGAGTCATTTCTTGAGAAGCTCCCTGAAGATTTTTATTGCCGCGGGGCTCGCCCAATCCCTCGCGCCGACAGCCTTGCCTATCGCCATGCCGTTTCTGTCTATTACGAAGGTGGTCGGAAGGAACGACGCCTTGTAGCTTTCGCTCACCTTTCCCGGCTCGTCGATAAGCACCGTGAATTTATAGCCGTTTTTCTTCGTGAAGTTGACGGCCTTCTTCTTGCTCTCGTAATCGTTTATCGCGACGACCGCGAGCCCCTCTTTGCCGAGCATCGAATCCAGCCTCGAGAAAGAAGGCATCTCCTCCTTGCAGGGCGGACACCACGTGGCCCAGAAGTTAAGCACCACCACCTTGCCCTTAAAATCCTTCAACGACACCTTCTTGCCGGATACGTCCTCTAATGTAAAATCCGGGGCGCCGGCCGGTCCTATACGGGTCAGGCCGAACTCCTGCCAGAGGTCGTCCTTGGCGTTTAAAACCCCGGGGACAAACAAAAGCGCCGCGAATATTATGCCGAGAAGGCTCTTCATTGTTTTTTATTGTCTTCCGTAGATCAGGGCTTTAGCCCTGACAGGCGATGGCGCGTAATACATTCGACTTTTATCAACCCTTCCGCCTCAGGCGGAGGGCTGAGCTACATTAGGTTTTTACCGGCGGTAGGAAGCCGGATCTTTAGGGCCGTTTTGGAGAAGTTCCGCGATGGCGCTTATGTTAGACATCTTGGTCCAATCTCTCGGCCCCATTACCTTTTCGGCTATCACGCCGTTTTGGTCTATGATGAAGGTTTCCGGAACTCCGGTGGTTTTATAAAGCTCTTTGATCCTGCCCTTCCTGTCGTGAAGGACCGTAAAGGTAACTCCGTACTTTTTAACGAACTCCCTTACCGCCTCGGGCCCGTCTTTGTCGATGCTCACCGCGACTATCTCGAAGGGCTTCCCTTGAAGCGCCGCGTGGAGTTGCTGCATGGAAGGCATCTCATCCTCACAGGGCTTGCACCACGTGGCCCAGAAATTGAGAAACACCACCTTGCCCTTGAACTCTCCGAGGCTTCTTTCTTTGCCGTCAAGATCGGGCAACTCGAAGTCTATGGCTTGCGTGCCGGCGACCACGAGCTCGAAGTTCGACTTCTTCGCGAACACCGCTATAAGCACGATTGCGACGGAAACCGCGACTATTATGATGGCGACGGGATTTACGCCCTTTTTGCCCTCTTGCTTTTCGTTCATGAATTCCCTTCTGATGACGCTCCGTACTAAGCGTACGCGTGAAGTCCCGGCAATATGAAGCTGACTCCCCAATACAGGAATATGACCGCGAGAAATCCGAGTATGGACAGATACGCCGCCTTCCGTCCCCTCCATCCCCTCGTAACCCTCGCGTGCAGATACGCCGCGTATATGAGCCACGTTATAAGAGACCACGTCTCTTTCGGGTCCCAGCTCCAATAAGTTCCCCACGCGTAGTTGGCCCATACCGCGCCCGAGATTATGCCTATCGTGAGGAACGGAAACCCCCACGCGATGGTCCTGTACCCGAGTTCGTCGAGCATCTCGCTTCCGGGGAACCTGTCCACGAGGACGTTCGTTTTCTTCACGGCCTCGTAACGTTCCTTTATAACATACATTATCGCGATGCCGAAAGATATGGCGAAGGCTGCGTAACCCACGAACGTCGTAAACACGTGAAAATCAAGCCAGCCTATGGCGTACTTCTCCAACCCCGCCTGACTCAAAAGATTCACGAGCCACTTCCATTTGTTCTGGAGCGCCGGATTCAACGGCTCAACGCTCTTGAACCTGTACGGGAGCATTGACGCCGCGACCATGGCGAAGAAGGCTATGGTCATGACGAAAGCGCCCATCTCTTTTATCCTGTGCTTGCGCTCCAGCCATATATACCCTATGGTCATGGCCCATACGAAAAGCACCATGGACTCGTAGAGGTTCGAGAACGGCGCGTGTCCGGCTTCCGCGGCCCTCGATATAAGCATTCCGGTCGTGGCGAGAAGCGCTATGTAGGTCATGGCCGTGGCGGTCTGCGACATCCACCCTTTCCGGAACACCCAGTAGCCTACGTAAAAGACGGCCGTAACGAAATAAAAAGCGAAGGCCATGGTAAAGAACATCAAAGACATGACAACGTTGGCTTCTTTCATCTCCCACCCTCCCCCTCCGCCTCAGACGGAGCGTCGGTATTAAACTCCTTGAGTCCGTTCATAATCTCCTCGAATTCTTTATCAAAGGCAAGCTGGTTTTTATTGGTCATCCCGCCTATCTTTACCGTAAACCCGTCCCGGGCGCGGAGCGCGCTTACCCATATACGCCTGTGGAACACGAAAAAGGCGAGGATAAACCCGGCGCCCATCACGAGCGAGCCGGCCCATACCACGTTCGTTCCGGGATCTTTGTTTACCGATACGCCCGAATACGGTATCTCGATGAATCCGGTAAAAATGATGTCGTAATTGGTCTCCGGCAAAGTGCGCACGAACGACGGATAATTAAAAAGGAGCCAGGGCTTGGCGACAAGTTTATCGCCGTCATAGACCTCGAGCCTTATCGCCGGATTTTCCGCTTTGCCGGATTTCGAATAAACCGTCCTCGTCGCCTCGTCGAACGCGAAATCAGCCACGTACGATATTAACTTCGCCGAATACCGCGTGCCGGGTATTTTCTCGAGTTCCATCCAGTTCAGTCTGACCGGGTCTTCCATTTTCTCCGTATCAACCCTCTTGAAGGCGATTTCAGCCGTCTTTATCTTCTCCCATGACGTGCCGTAACTCGATTGGTAAAAACGAATGCCCTTGTAATAAAGCGGCTCGTTGACCCATATCTGCTTGGTCAAAACGTCCTTGCCGTCCTCCACGACCGTAAGGATCGAGTTATACTGGCGTATCTGTCCCGTGTCGTAGTAATCCACCCAGAACCGGTCCAAACGCAACTGAAAATCAAACTTCCCGGACGATACGATATCGCCGACAAGGATTACCTTGAAGTCCTTATAACCCCAAACACTGCCTATTATGGAGCCAAGAAGTATTATGAGAAGGCTTAGGTGCGTGAAATCCGAGCCGAAGCGCCCCAGAACGCCCTTCCACGCGTAAATCGAAAAACCTCCATCCGGGGTTTCCGCCGTCTTAATCTTGTATTTTTTCTTGGCAAGGAGCGCCGAAATCCTGTTTTTAACGATTTGAACGTCGCCGGCCGCCGTAAAAGTCGCGTTCCTCGAAAGCTTGTCTATCAAGGCGGGATTGAAAGAGGCCGATTCTTCTTTAAGAAGGGTTTTCCACTTCGGAGGAAATCTGTCGAGAGTGCACGCTATGATGTTCACGACAAGAAGACACAGAATGGAGACAAACCACCACGTGTTGTACATGCGGTCGAGGCCGAGCCGGAGTATTATTTCCGCCCACCTCTCGCCGTACGCCAAAAAATAATCCTGAGGACTCTGTCCCTGCTCGATTACGGTGCCTATGACGGAAACGGCCGCGATGAGTATAAGGATAAATATGGTGAACTTGACGGAAGATAAGACGCCGTTGATGCTCGAAAAGAAACCCTTGGCGCCGGCATTCGGAGCGTTGATTGAAGGCTTGGCCATGGATTATCGCTTGGTTACTCCCTCAGATTCGAGATACTTCCTTGCGGCGCTGCCCACGTCGCTTGACGGATTTATCGCCTCGGCCTTTTTCCACGCGGCTATGGCCTCTTGCCGCCTGTCTCCGAAGCCATACGCCAGCATGAACCCCTTGGTAAGCCATATGCGCTGGTAATTCGGGTCTCTCTTGATGCCGTCCTCCACGTACTTCAATCCGTCAAGGGGCCTTTGAAGATAAAAATGAGCGAGTCCGAGGTCGTTATAAGAATCAACGTCTTCGGGATTCAGTTCAATCGCCTTCTTATAATAAATAATGGCGTCCTCATATCTTCTTGTCTCAAGATAAATATCGGCAACCCTGGCGTTCAAATCCCAATCGTCCGGCTGTTCGGCAAGTCTTGCCTTGAGGTCGTTGAGTATCTCGTTATAATTTACGAGGCCCGCGCCCTGCGGGTAATTGCCGTTGGAATACTTGGAACCTTGCGGCTTGCCGTTAATCGCGGAAGTCTTTGACCTCGTGCCGAGCAAATAAGCGCCGGCCGCGACCATAACAACCGCCGCAACTACGATTATTATATAAACGCCCTTTTTCCCCATAAGTCCTTAATGACGTTCCTTTCCGAATTTTTCGTCAACAGCCTTCCTTACGGCCGGCGCGTCATACATCCGTCCATGAAGGCCGCAGACCGTAAACGCCTCGTTCATGCGCACGTCGCAATATTTCACGTGGAGGTCAACGTAACAGGCTGGAAGACTTTTAACGAAAAACACTTTGACCCTATCTAAATTATTTTACCAATATAAGATTAAAAAAAAATTAAATCAGCATTATTTTGTCCGGCGCCGTTTCCCGTTACGAACGTAAGTCGCGTGAGAAAAACACTCGCGCCGGAAAGGCCTGTTACCGGCCGGCGGCGACTTTCGAAATGGACGAATGGAACGCCCCGCCCGTCATCTTTTCTTCTTCTCCGAAAAGTATGCACGTGGTGGGACATCTCTTTACGGGCTCGCCGTCTTGCGGGCACAGTTCGTAATCTATCACGGCGAGATTGTCTTTCAAATTTATGCCTCCCTGCGTTTTACAGTCCTTCACGCACAGGCCGCACGCGATGCAGGCCACCTTGCAGAGCTTTTTGGCGACGGGGCCTTTGTCCTTATTGCGGCAATAGACAAAAAGTTTCCTGCTCTCCGGGTGCATCTCGATTATGTCCCTCGGACACGCCCTCGCGCACGCTCCGCATCCGACGCACTTGTCGTAAAACACGACAGGCAGGCCGTTGGAATCCATGGCCATTGCTTCGTAATTGCAAGCCGAAACGCAATCGCCGTACCCGATGCACGAATAGGCGCAACCCTTTTCCCCGCCCGTCAGATTGGCGGCGCTACAGGTCTTGTCGCCTCTGTAAACAGCGTTCTTTACGGCCTCTGCCTCGCCCCCGCGGCAAAGCACGACCGCCAAAATCCGCTCGGCCTTCATTGAACCCACTCCGAGGATTTCGGCTACGGCGTCGGCAACCGCTTGGCCTCCGGCTGTGCAGGAATTTACCGGGGCCTGCCTTAAGGCGAGTTTTTCCGCTAACATGGCGCACCCGGCGTAACCGCACGCGCCGCAATTGGTATTGGGAAGGGCTTCGTGAATCTTCGCCACAAGAGGATCTTCTTCGACATGGAACTTCTTCTGCGCTATGGAAAGAAACACGGCGAAGAAAACCCCAAGGCCGCCCATTGCCAAAACAGATATGATAAAAGATATGTCCAACATCTCAAGCATGGCGCTTACAACCCGTCTCCTTACCTTTTCTCTCCCCTCCTTACCAAGGAGGCAGGCTCACCTTGCGTTCGCCGCAGGCGGACAATGCAAGGGGAAGCGGGGAGGTTTTCTTGTCTTTTTACCCCACCCTCCCTCCCCTTGTAAAGGGGAGGAGACATCTAACGTTACCACCCAACTATTTATTATAACGCTTCGGGACGCGCGTTGCTATACCGAAAGAAGCCCCGCGAAACCCATGAACGCGAGGGCGAGCATGCCTGCTATGAGAAGCGTTATGGGAACTCCCTGAAGAGACTTCGGAATCTCCGCGAAGTCAAGCTCCTCGCGTATGCCGGACATTACGATGAGCGCCAACGTGAACCCTACCCCCGTGCCGACCCCGAAAAACACGCTCTCTATGAAACTGTATTCCCTTAACGATGCGAAGAGCGCGAGCCCCAATACGGCGCAATTCGTCGTTATGAGCGGAAGATATATGCCGAGGCTCCTGTAAAGCGGGGGGCTGGATTTTTTTATGAACATCTCGACGAATTGCACTAACGCCGCTATGGCGATTATGTAACTCACGGTCTGGAGAAACGGCAGGTTGTACTTTATGATGACGTATTCGTTCAAAAGCCACGTTATCACGGCCGTAAGCGTCATGACGAAGGTCGTGGCAAACCCCATGTTAACGGCGGTGTCGAGCCTCTTTGAAACGCCCAGGAAAGGGCAAATGCCCAAGAAATAGGTTAAAACAAAGTTGTTTATCACGGCGGCTGATATGAATATGAGTATGACCCTCAC
>DASRUI010000122.1:0-11851 GCA_035655515.1 Thermodesulfobacteriota bacterium | reverse complement strand
CGGTCACGTCAGGTATCTCAAGAAAGCAAAGGCCCTCGGAGGTATCCTCGTCGTGGGACTTAACAGCGACTCGTCAATAAAGAAAATAAAAGGCGAAACGCGACCCATAGTAAAACAAAAAGACCGCGCCGAGGTGCTTTCCGCGCTGACCTCCGTTGACTACGTGGTTATATTCAACGACCCGACCCCCATAAAACTCATCGAAGCCATAAAACCCGACGTCCTCGTAAAGGGAGCGGACTGGAAGAGAGGCTCCATAGTGGGCGAAGAAATACTTAAGACCTACAAAGGAAAAATCGCGAGGATAAAACTCGCAAAGGGAAGGTCAACGACCGATATTGTCGGAAAAATTTTAAAACTGCATAAGAAGGTTATTTGAAGTTAAGTAATTGTAAAATTATAAGGCAATATGTAAAATTCCGAGTAATTACAATGATGAAAAAAATTAAATTCTCAGAGATAAAGACTAAAGTGCCAGCAGAGCCCGGTATATATGAAATTTATACCAAAGATAAGACTCGTTTAAAGGTAGGGATCGGTATTAACCTCCGACATCGTCTTCTCCAGCATGCTTCTTCAAAGCAAAGGTGCTTAAAACTAAAGCCAGGGGGCAACATAGAAGATCCTAAAGATATTAGATCTAAACAATCAATTCTCGCGAAGCATCTTTACTACGACAAGTCGATAGCCAAGGATTTCGATTTAACTACTGAGCAAGGTCGGCAACAGTTTCTTTGTGAGCGCTGCTTCATAATCTTTGAAACTATGAAATCCAAAGATGATGCGCACAAGAAAGAGCAACTTTACGAAAGTGAGAGAAAATATCGATATTATGGTCCTGTCATACGCAGATGATCCGCCGCACTAAACCGTCCTACAACGCTTCCCTCACGGCCTTCATGAATTCCCCTGCCGCTTTTACCGCCCTTTCCGCGTCGGCCTTTAAAGGCTCGCCAAGCGGCAGAAGCCCCTCTTCGGTAGGATAACGCCCTTTATAGATACTGTTCAAGAATACCGCGTCGTCCATTGAAAGGCCGATTTTAAAACCGAGTTTCTGAACTTCTTTTAAAAGCTCCACTATGTCGTGGACTTTCCCCGGCCTGCCGCCTTTTTCGAGGATTAACGCCTTAAGCCCTTTCTCGACGCCCTGCTGGCTGTGATAGCAGGCGCCCCTGAATTTTCCGTGCTCAAGAAGTATCAGCGCGGAAGACGCCTCGTCTTCCGCGTCCTTAATCCGGCTCTCCGTGGCCTTTCTCATATAAAGCACCCTCCCCGTTTCGATTACCTCTTCTATGAAAGGACTTCCGACGGAATACAGATACCTCATCTCCTGCGGCGTATAAACCGCTATGTCGAGAGGCATCGCCCTGTCAACGAGGATTTTTTCCACCGTAATCCGCCTGTCCGCGGGCCTTTCGTCGGTATCCTTGAGGATAAGCAAATCCACGTCGCTTTTTTCGGAAGCGCCGCCTTTCGCGTAACTGCCGTAAAGGATAATCCTCTCCGGGTCGTAAAGCCGTATAAGGGTTTCTTTTATTTCTTCGATTGTCCTCAGCATGATTGAAGTCTACCAAAGGAGGTTTAGGATAGTCAAGGGAATTGGCCGCTGTTCGGAATAAACCCAGCCCGATAAAAAACCCCTCCGCCGTTCGGCGGAGGGGTCGCGAACAAACCCGACAAACTCTTCTTAGCAATCGTAGTACAGGAAAAACTCGTGCGGCACGGGCCTGAGCCTCACCTGATTGAGTTCCTTGTCAGTCTTATAATCTATCCACGTGTCTATGACGTCCTGCGTGAACACGTCCCCTTTAAGCAAAAACTCGTGGTCTTTCTTTAAGGCGGTAAGGGCCTCTTCCAAAGAGCCGCAGGCCGAAGGAACCTTGGAGAGTTCCTCGGGGCTTAAGCCGTAGATGTCCTTATCAAGAGGATTGCCGGGCTCTATCTTGTTCTTTATGCCGTCAAGTCCGGCTAAGAGCATGGCCGCGAAGGCGAGGTAACCGTTGCAAGACGGGTCGGGGAAGCGCACCTCTATGCGTTTCGCCTTCGGGGACGGCGAGTACATGGGGATGCGTATGGAGGCCGAGCGATTGCGGCTCGAGTACGCGAGGTTAATCGGGGCCTCAAAGCCGGGGACGAGCCTTCTGTAAGAGTTAGTGCCGGGGTTGCAAAAGGCGTTAAGCGCCCTCGCGTGCTTCAGTATGCCGCCTATGTAATAAAGGGCGAGTTCGCTCATGCCGCCGTACTTATTGCCCGCGAAGAGCGGCTTTCCGCCCTTCCATATTGACTGGTGCACGTGCATGCCGCTTCCGTTATCCCCGAAAAGCGGCTTCGGCATGAAGGTTACGGTCTTGTTCCACCTTCTCGCGACGTTTTTCACTATGTACTTGAACCACATGAGCTTATCGCCCATGCGAAGCAGGCTGTCGAACTTCATGTCTATCTCTGCCTGTCCGGCCGTGGCGACTTCGTGGTGCTGGCGCTCTATCTCGATGCCTATCTGTTCCATGAGGATGCACATCTCGGTTCTTATGTCTTGCTGCGTGTCGGTCGGGGCCACCGGGAAGTAGCCTTCCTTATGCCTCGCCTTGTACCCGAGGTTCGGGCCCTCTTCCCTTCCGGTATTCCATATCGCCTCTCCGGAATCGAGGTGGAAAAATCCGTTATGCGAGGCGCCGCCGTAGCGCACGTCGTCGAATATGAAAAACTCCGGCTCCGGCCCGAAGTATGCGACGTCGCCTATGCCCGTGCTCTTGAGATACGCCTCGGCCTTTATGGCGATGTTTCTCGGGTCCCTCGAATAGGGTTCTTTCGTGAGAGGGTCTATGATATTACAGATGAGGCTTAAGGTCGGAACCTCCATGAAGGGATCCATGACCGCGGTAGTCGGGTCGGGAATCACGAGCATGTCGCTCGCGTGTATGGGCTGCCATCCGCGGATGCTCGAGCCGTCGAAGCCCAAACCCTCGTCGAATATCTCCTCCGAGAGCTGCCCTATGGGCACGGTAAAATGCTGCCAGATGCCCACAAAATCCAGGAACTTGAAATCCACCATCCTGGTCTTATTTTCTTTCGCAAATTTTAAAACTTCCTTCGCTGTCATGACCACGACCCCTCCTTGAGTTTTTAATGTCGCCCGCTTGGTTATTTATATAAGAATTCTCTCAATTAAAACCTTAATCCCCCCGCTTCCCGTTGCAATGCTTTGCGGCAACGGGAACCCGGCCCCTTTGCAAAAGGGGGTAACCCTATATCGCGTCCTCGCCCTTCTCGCCCGTTCTTATGCGAACGACCTCGTCCACCTGCAAGACAAACACCTTGCCGTCGCCTATCCTTCCGGTCTTCGCGGTCGAGACTATCGTGTCCACGACCTTGGCGGCGAGATCCGCCTTTACCACTATCTCGATTTTTATCTTCGGAAGAAAATCCACCACGTACTCGGCGCCCCTGTAAAGCTCCGTGTGCCCCTTTTGCCTGCCGAACCCCTTTACCTCGGACACGGTAATGCCCTGTATGCCGATTTCATTCAAGGCTTCCTTCACCTCGTCCAGCTTGAAAGGTTTTATTATGGCCTCTATTTTTTTCATGTCAAAGCCTCCTTAAACGACTTATCTTTAATCCGGATTAACATAACACGCGTATCGCGAAGTGTAAAGACTTCTTGCGCGTACGGCAACACCAATATAATGCAAATCTTGTGCCTAATGCTAACATGTTGAATTACTTGGCATTTTAAGCCAGCCCTCTTTTTGCGACGACTAAAAAAAGTGCAATCACGGGCAATTTTGCCCATAAAAAAGGCAATGCTTTGGAAGGCACGATGAACGTAGGGCAGGGCTTTTGTAGGGGCACGATGCATCGTGCCCCTACCGTAAAGACGCAGACCTCCGCTTAAGATTGCGGGGCAGGCTCTAAAGGTCTGCCCTACGAAAGACGCAACCCTAAAGACGGCAAAATGGAAAGCCGTTGTAGGTAAACATTATGCGTGATGCGGGAAAGCAAGATTGCTTCGCTCCGCTCGCAATGACATTTCTTTTTTACGTATAACGCATCACAACAATTACAGCATTGAGGGTCAAGAGCCTGTCCCCGCAATCTTAAGCGCCCCGATGCCTCTGGATACGGGGCGCTCCGTATTGAAACATCGGAGCGGGGAGCTCAGCCCTTGCCTTGCAAAGACCCTCCCTCTTCTGTTACCCTTCTTCTTATGGCGATACGCATAGCCATAGACGGCTATAACCTGATAGGCGCATCCACCGGAATGGGTCTTTCGATGAGGAACATCGAAGAAGCGCGAGAAGCCCTTATTAAACGCCTCATCCCTTACAGAAAAACAAAAGGCGCCAAACTCACGGTCGTATTCGACGGCGCGGGCATGGGAAGACTCTCCCGGGGAAGGGAGATAAAAGACGGAGTGGAGATAATCTTTTCAAGCGCCGGAGAAACCGCAGATTCCGTACTCAAGGAATACGCCGAAAGATTCCGCGAGGGGATGACCCTCGTAACCTCGGACAGGGATGTCGCGAACTTCGCTCAATCGAAAAACACGGTCGTAATCGCGTCCGACGAATTTCTCGCCGTACTCGACACGAGCGAATACCAAGACATGAAAGGCGTTACGGAAGAGGACGAAGAAGAGGAAAGAAAAGACAAGAAAGGCGCGTCAAGAAGGCTCCCCAAAAAAGAGCGGCTCAAGGAAAAAAGGCTCAAGAAGCTTTAGCCCTTCCCATCTTATTCTCTTCTCCCCTGCCGAGGCGTCTTATGTTGTCCGAGTGTTTAATGAGCATGAATATCGCCATTATCCCGCTCATGGTCACGTAAACGGGGTTTTTGCCGGTAATGCTCTGAAATATCGGCACCGAGAGGGCCGCGGTCATGGAGCCGACTGAAACGTACCTCGTGGAATAAGCCGCGACAAAAAACACGGCGAGAGCAAGGAGCAAGGCCGCGGGAGAAATCACCGCGAACACCCCGCACGCCGTCGCGACCCCCTTGCCTCCGTTGAAACCCAGAAATACCGGATAGATATGCCCGATGAATACGGAAAGGCCGACAAGCGCGACGAATAGCGGCGTTGAAAAATAATAATGGGCCAAAAGGGCGGGTATCACCCCTTTTAATATGTCTCCGGCGAGGGTCAGGGCTCCGGCGAGCTTCCCGGAGGTCCTTCCGACGTTCGTGGCCCCGATATTGCGGCTTCCGGCCGTCCTCGGGTCAACCCCTCCGCAAAACCTCACCACGAAAATCCCGATTGGCACGGAGCCAAAAAGATAAGAGACTATGATAAAAAGCGCGAGATGCGTGTATTCCATATGCCGTAAACAGAAAAGCCGGGGGTTTGCGGTTCCCGGCCATCATCCTCCGTCAAAAAGATTTTACTCGACCGTAACGCTTTTCGCGAGATTCCTCGGCTGGTCCACGTCCGTGCCGCGCAGGACCGCCATATGGTACGCGAGAAGTTGCATGGGAACGGAAAGCACGAGAGGCATCAGGTAGTGCGGCGCGTGCTGCAAGACCACGACGTCGTCGGCCTTTGCCGAAGCCTCGGTATCGCCTTCGCTCACGAAGGCTATTATCCTGCCTCCCCGGGCCTTCACCTCTTCCATGTTGGCGACGACCTTCGGATAATGCGCGTCCATGGGCGCGAGAAACACCACCGGCATGAACTCGTCTATCAAGGCTATCGGCCCGTGCTTCATCTCTCCGGCCGGATAACCCTCGGCGTGTATGTAGGAAAGTTCTTTCAACTTCAACGCGCCTTCGAGCGCGACCGGATAATTTATGCCTCTCGCGAGAAAGAGAAAATCCCTCGCGCGGAAATATTTATTGGCTATCTTTTTTATCGCCTTTTCCTCGCGCAAAACCCTCTCTATCCGGGCGGGGGTCTTCCTTAACTCGTGGACAAGCTCCATGCCCTTTGCCCTGTCGATAGCGCCAGTCCTCCTCCCGATATACAAGGCGAGCATGTAGAGAGCGGCAATCTGCGCCGTGAAAGTCTTGGTGGACGCGACCCCTATCTCAGGGCCGGCGTGGGTGTAAAGCGTCCAATCGGCCTCGCGCGTGAGGCTCGAATCGGTGACGTTGCAGATAGCGAGCGTCCGCGCCTCCCTTCTCTTGGATTCCTTTATCGCCGCGACCGTATCCGCGGTCTCGCCCGACTGTGATACGGCGATGACAAGGGTTTTTTTATCCGCGACCGGGTTCCTGTACCTGAACTCGCTCGCGTAATCCACCTCGACCGGCAGGCCGGTCCATTCTTCGATGAGGAATTTTCCTATAAGAGCGGCGTGCCATGACGTGCCGCAGGCTACGACGCATATCCTCCGTACGCTTTTAAGATTTACGCCGAACTCGTTAAAGAATATGTCTCCCTCTTCCTCCATGACGAGCCCCCTGAAGGTGTCGGTTATGGCCCTCGGCTGCTCGAATATCTCTTTAAGCATGAAGTGCCTGTAACCGCCCTTTTCGGCCGCGACAGGACTCCACTCTATGACCTTCGGGCTCTTCGAAACGTCCTTGCCGTCTATCGTGGAGACCGTAACCTGACTGCGCGTTACGACGCACATCTCTCCGTCATCGAGGAATATGGCCCTCCTCGTTATTCCGATTATGGCCAAAACATCGGACGATATAATCGCCTCTTTGTCCCCGACGCCGCCTATGCCCACCACGAGCGGGCACTCCATCTTCGCGGCCACGAGTTTATCGGGTTCGTTTTTGCTCGCGACCGCTATGGCGTAAGTGCCTTTTACTCGCTTAAGCGCGGCCCTCACCGCGTCCTCGAGCTTGGAGCCGTTTTTCACCTCGCGCCCTATCAGGTGAGCCAGTATCTCGGTGTCGGTTTCGCTCTTGAATTTGGCGCCGTCTTTTTTGAGTTCCTCCCTCAGCGGGATATAGTTCTCTATGATGCCGTTATGCACCACGGCGACCCCGCCCTCGACGTGCGGATGGGCGTTCTCCTCGGTAGGCCGGCCGTGCGTTGCCCACCTCGTGTGTCCTATGCCGACGTGGCCGGAAACGGGATTCTTCGCGACCTTTTCCACGAGTTTTTCTATCTTCCCGACGCTTCTCCTGAGCTCTATCTTGCCCTTGCTCAATACCGCGAGCCCGGAGGAATCGTAACCCCTGTACTCGAGCTTCTTAAGCCCCTCGATTATGACCTCCGCGGCGTCACGCGGCCCTATGTATCCGACGATACCGCACATGGCGGAATCTCCCTTCTCAAGGCTTGTTTTTCGCGAGCCTTTTTCTCTTGACCCAGCCTTTTACGATTTTCTGCTCGGCCCTTGCTATGGCCAAAGACCCGGGAGGAACGTTTTTGGTAATGGTGGAGCCGCTTCCGACGTAGGCGTTCTTGCCGACAATGACCGGCGCCACTAACTGAGAGTCGCTTCCTATGAAGGCATTGTCTTCTATCGTGGTACGGTGTTTTTTTACTCCGTCATAATTGCACGTTATGGTTCCGGCCCCTATGTTGACGCCGCTCCCGACGGTCGAGTCGCCTATATAAGAAAGATGGTTCACCTTGGAGCCGCGTCCTATGCGGCTATTCTTTATCTCGACGAAGTTCCCTGCGCGCGCGCCCTCGCCTATCACACTTCCGGGCCTGAGTCTCGCAAAAGGCCCGACGACCGCGCCTTTCATGACTCTTGACGATTCTATCACGGAATAACTCTTTATATGAGAGCCGCCTTCGATGACGGAATCCCTTATGCTCGAACCCTCCTCTATTACACAGTTGTCTCCTATTACGGTTTTCCCCGTAAGGTGAACATTCGGATACAAAACCGTGTCGCGGCCGCACTTCACTCCGAAGTCAACATAGGTCGAGCCGGGGTCTTTGACGGTCGTTCCCTCAAGCATGATTGAAGTCAGAATCCTCTTCCCCATGACGGCGTTGGCCAGCGCCAGTTCGACTCCGGTATTGACGCCCATGACCTCTTCAGGGTCCGCGTGGGTGAGGCATTTTACCTTTTCACCCGTTGAATAAGCGACGCGGATAAGTTCCGGAAGATAGTACTCGCGCTGCGCGTTGGAGGCGGAAAGCCTTTTGAGGTTTTTCCTCAGAAATCCCGCGTCAATGAGATATATGCCTGCGTTGACCTCGGTTATGTCCTTATGCGAAGGCTTTAAATCTTTGTGCTCGACTATGCCTTTGACCCTTCCGGCCGCGTCCCTCACGACCCTTCCGTAGCCGTGCGGGTCTTCGAGCATGACAGAGACAAAAGAGATAACCGGCTTCTGTCTTGCGCGAGTTTTGTGAATCTCAAAGAGCGCCTTTATGGTGGAAGAGGTTATAAGAGGCACGTCCCCGGAAAGTATGAGCGCGTCCCCGGAAAAGCCCTTTAACTTTTTCATGGCGCACATGACCGCGTGCCCCGTGCCTAATTGAGGACTTTGAAACGCGAAGTCAATCTTATCGCCGTGGAACTCTTTTTTTACCTTTTCAGCCCCGTAGCCCACCACGACTACGGCCTTTTTCGGCCGAAGCGTCCGTAGTTCCGTCAAAGGATAACAGAGCATGGGCTTGCCCGCCACTTGGTGGAGGACCTTCGGAAGAGAGGACTTCATCCTCGTGCCCTTGCCCGCGGCAAGCGCTATGGCAACGAAGTTTTTCATACAATAGGGAATATATCAAACTCTTGAGACGAGTCAAGGTATTTTCAGCCGGGAGAAAAGGGAAAGAGGCTCTTTCCGTCTTGTTTCCATAGGGCAGACCTTTAGAGCCTGCCCCCGCAATCTTAAGCGGGGGTCTGCGTCTTTACGGTCTTTACAGCAGGGCTAAAGCCCTGCCCTACATGCTTTTACCGACACAAGATTTATAATACGTTACCCTTTCAGCCAAACCGCTTTACAAACATGCGATATCTCTGTTAAAATTTACCCTTATGGGCATAAAAGAAGACGTGGACATGCTGGACGCGAAGATTATCCAGCTCAAGACCCGGTACGAGCAGTACTTCACCAAGGTCTTGAGGCGCGAGCCATGGCAACTCAGGGAGGAAATCGAGAGGATAATCCTCAGAAACTCGAACATCCCGATTACCAACACGAGCCTGAAATTCAAACTCGCAAGCCTTATCGCCAAATACACCACGTATAAAATATACTGGAACAAGATGCTCCGCGCCATAGAAGAAGGCGCCCTTGACAGGCACGGCGAGGGCGTGGACGGTTCTCTGTCTCAACCCGCGAAGCCCTCCGGTTCCCGCACCGTAAATCTCACCGAAGACGAACCGCTGGAGATTTATCCCGTCGAGCCTCCTCCGAAACCAACCCCGCAGCCTCCGGCCTCCGACAACGGATTTAAGAAGGCCTTCGACGAATACGTGTCAACAAGGGAAAAATGCAACGAAGCCACGAAGGGGATTTCCTTTGAAACCTTCAAGAAAAGCCTCGACGACCAGATAAAAAACCTCGAAAAGACCAAAGGCATAAAGGACGTGGAAGTGAAGGTAGTTGTAAAGGACGGCAAGACAAAACTCACCTTGGTGCCGAAAAAGACGGGGGGGTAGGGGCGTTTTAATTTAAGGGTAGACTAAGCCCTCCATACAAACTGCATAATTGCCCGCGCTACTCACCTGTAACGTTATATAGTGATGGAGGAACAAATAAAAACCATTGCCCTGATAATTGTCAGCATAATATTGTTCGCGCCTTTGCCATCCATAGCCAGCGATGATTATACAAGTTTCGCCAAATCACTACAGGCGAAAGATTACGATCAAAGCCTTCCATCTCAGCCAATTGAACAATGGCTAAAATCCATATTACCCGCCGATATCACAGCGGAGTTTATGGAAAATATAACTGATTGCGGTGAACAAACAGGAAATCCGATAATAGATAAAGAACGCGATATGCCATTATGTGCGCAGGTGGAACTTAAGCAAAAAAATAACTCGGTTGGTTATCTTATGCTTTTCGTTGCTACCGAGAAGAAGGGTAAGTTAAAGGAAGGTGCGGCTCTTTATTTTGGCAATTTCAAACAGGACAATAAAACCGTATGGATAAAACATCTGAGCGAATTAACTAATATAAAGTAACAGCCTTGCAGCCCTGTATGGTGGGCATAGCCCACCCTACAACCTCAGGGCGAACGGCTTTAATTTTTTCCTTTTGATTTTTTTGCTGAATTGGGAGGTTGCGAAGATACCCGGCAAGGCAACAATATAATCTAACTCTACCGCCCCTCGACCGCTTTGAGTTTTGCCAGAAGAAGTTCTTTTTTGTCCGAAAGTTTCAGATATTCAGGGTCGTCTTCCTTAATACCCTTCAACGCCTCTTCGAGGCCCTTAATCTCGTCTTTGACTTCCGTGGCGTTTATGGACTGCGCGGGGAATGCGGTATCAACGAGTATGTTCGTCCTCTCGGCCGTCACCTCGGCGAAGCCATTTCCTATGGCGAAACGGACTGACGCGCCGTCGGATTTATATTTTACCACTCCGGGGATAAGGGTAGTCAGAAAGTCCGCGTGCCCCTTAAGGACTCCGAACTCGCCATTTTCGCCCGGAGCCGTAACCTCTTCAACCTCTTTTAAAAGCACGACGCCCGAAGGGGTTACTATGTCGAGCAGGAATTTTTCAGCCAAGATTCTTCTCCATCAATAACGCTCTTGTCTTATCCAAAATAGCGCAAAGGCCTACCATGATTAACAACATCTCCCCCCTCACCCCAACCCTCTCCCCCTTGGGGAGAGGGAGATGTAAGGCAACCCTTCAGAGTTACGTCTTTAACGCAGGGCTAACCCCTGTCCTTGCGGACAGCACGATAAATCAATATACCCCGGTGGTACGCATGGCACAAAGCAAATTAAAACATTACGGGTTATGGGCTCAGCCCTTATACCTTAAGTTTTTCGGCCTTCTCGAGGACTTCCTCTATGGAGCCGACCATGTAAAACGCCTGTTCCGGAATATCGTCGTACTTGCCTTCGGCTATCTCCCTGAAGCCCCTTACGGTGTCTTTCACGGCGACGAATTTTCCGGGCGTGCCGGTGAACTGCTCGGCCACGAAGAACGGCTGGGACAGGAACCTCTGTATCTTTCTCGCCCTCACGACCACAAGCTTATCCTCTTCGGAAAGCTCGTCCATGCCGAGGATGGCGATTATGTCCTGAAGGTCTTTGTACTTCTGCAATACCTGCTGGACTTTTCTCGCGGTCGCGTAGTGCTCTTCGCCGACTATGCTCGGCTCCAAAATGCGCGAGGTGGAATCGAGCGGATCAACCGCCGGGTATATGCCGAGCTCGGCTATCTGCCTCGAAAGAACCGTCGTCGCGTCGAGATGCGCGAAGGTCGTGGCCGGAGCCGGGTCCGTCAAATCGTCCGCAGGCACGTATATGGCCTGCACCGAGGTAATCGAGCCTTTTGTCGTCGAGGTAATCCTCTCCTGCAACTCTCCGACGTCGGTCGAAAGGGTGGGCTGGTATCCGACCGCGGACGGGATGCGGCCTAAAAGCGCCGAGACCTCGGAATTGGCCTGCACGAACCTGAATATGTTGTCTATGAACAGAAGAACGTCCTGCCCTTCTTCGTCCCTGAAGTATTCGGCCGAGGTAAGAGCCGTCAACGCGACCCTCGCCCTCGCGCCAGGGGGCTCGTTCATCTGTCCGTATATGAGGGCGGCCTTATCTATGACCCCGCTCTCTTTCATCTCGAGCCAGAGGTCGTTTCCTTCCCTCGTCCTCTCGCCGACTCCGGCGAAGACCGAGTATCCGCCGTGCTGCATGGCGACGTTATTGATGAGTTCCATGATGAGAACCGTCTTGCCGACTCCGGCGCCCCCGAAAAGCCCTATCTTCCCTCCCTTGAGGTAAGGGGTCAAGAGGTCAACGACCTTGATACCGGTCTCA